>NZ_JBQCFT010000379.1:0-4309 GCF_051958795.1 Luteibacter sp.
CGACGCCGTCGCCCGCGCAAGCGGGCACTCGCTGAATGTGGTCGAGCTTCCGCGGCGGCCGGGCGATATCCCCAACCTGATCGCCTGTAGCGACAAGCTGCGCGCGGTCCTCGGCTGGGAGCCGTGCCACGACGACCTAGATTTCATCGTGCGGACGGCGCTGAGCTGGGAGCATCAGCTGCTCGTAACCACCGCGCCCGTCGCGTCCGTGGCATGACCCCCGGCCTCGCCCACCGTCGCCGGCGATCCGCCCCACGCCTGTGGGAGCGCGCTCGCGCGCGATGCTCTGCCGCCACCGACCGCACCAGCTTCTTGTGGGAGCGCGCTTGCGCGCGATGCCCGCCTCAGGTCGCCGAAACAAGCGGCCCCATGACCCGACACTTCCTCTTCCTCCTGGCCTGCCTCCTTGCGCTCGCCTCCATCATCGGCCCCGACCTGGCGGTCGCCTCCGGCGCGCTGCCACCAGCGATCCAGAAAATCGACGTGAAGCGCGTCGCCGGGCAGGGCGATGCCATGCCGGTATCGGTGGGCATTCCCTTCGCCCCTGGCATGCTCCGCGACGCCCACGACGTACGCATCCTCGATGCGCACGGCAATGAAGTGGCAGCCGACGTCAAGGTCATGCTGACCTGGCATTTCCACGACGGCAGCATCCGCGCGGTCCGCGCACAGTTCCGCGCCGGGCAGGGCACGTATTACTTCGCGTTTGGCGAACCCCGCCAGGCATCCGCACCGGGTTGGCCGTATCCGGACGGCCTGGTGAAAGGCAAGCCTGCGGCGTTGGGGACTTTGACGCCACAGTGGCTCACCGCCTCGCTCATCGCCGGCCCGCAAAGCGTGGCGGCGAAGGACGAGGCGTACGCGCGCTACGTGGATGCGCAGTTCAGCTGGGCGCGCGACCTGCCGGTAAAGGACACCACGGCGTGGCTGTTCGACCGGCCTTCCACCTTGTTCACGGCCTACGTGCGCACCGGGCGTGCGGATTACCTCGAAGCCGCGGAAGAGAGCTACCGCTGGTACATGGCGGGGATCAAGCGCGATGGCGTGCCGGTCAGCCCCTCCTGCGCAGGCGGCTGGTTGCCGGATGAGAAGCCGTGCGACGTGAAATACGTCTACATCGAGCCTATCCTGCTGGCGGTGGGACTCACCGGCGACGACAGCATGCACGACGCCGACCTGGTCACGAAGATGGCCGACCTGTGGGCGAGCGGCGGCTGGAACGAGCGGCCAGGCCCGTACGCGGCGCCGAAAGATTACTTCACCGAGCGGCTCGCGGGCCTGGGCCTGATCGAGACCGTTGCGGCGTATGAATTGACCGGCGACAAACGCGATCGCGAGCGTGTCGCTTCGCGGATTGGTTGGCTCGAAGCCCACCAGCGGCATAACCCCGATGGGCTCGGCGACGACGGCTCCTGGCGCAACAGCTGGAACGTCCACGAGAACGACCCGAACGGCCCCGACGACGTCCGCGGCGCATCGCCGTGGATGAGCGAGAACATCATCGATGGTCTCTGGCACGCGTGGCTGGTGACGAGCGACGCACGCATCCCGCCAATGATCGTGGACTTCGGCAAGTACCTCGAGCGGTATGGCTGGATCGATCCCAAGTTCCTTGTATCGCCGCACGACTGGCGGAATGGCTGCTCGGGGCCGAACGGCCAGATCGCGTGGTACTGGTCGTCTTCCCACGCGCCCGCCGCCGCGATCACGAAGATCCAGGAGAGCGAAGGCTGGTACAGCGACGGGCATACGGTGGAACTCGGCCTTCCCGTGGCGGCCGCGTATTACTTCACGACGGATGCGGAGCAGGCCGCGGCGTTGAAGAAGCGCTTCGCGGCCATCGCGGATTCCTATAGCCCATCCTGCGCGGCCATCTTGGATACCTTGCGCCGGTTCAACTGGAACAACCGCGGCGCCGGCGTGGCGCAGTGGATGATGGACCAGCCGGCCGGCGCGGGCCTGAAGGCCGCGGCGGCGGGCAGTGCGGCGCCGCACGCGGATAAGGTCGCTTCAGGAGCTCCACCGTGACCCGCCGCCTCGATGTCCTGCGCAGCGTCGGCATCGTCACGGTGTCCACGTATATCGAGTACGCGCTCGGCCTGTTGATGAGCGTGTGGATCGCACGTTCCCTCGGGCCCGCGGATTTCGGTAGGTACGCCTTCACCGTTTGGCTTTGCGGCTGGCTGATCGTCTGCTCCAACCATGCGCTGACCACGTCTTCAACCAAGTTCATCGCCGAAGCCGACGGCATGGGCGATCCGCGCCTGGCGTCGAGCCTCGCCGCGCGGTTCTCTCGCATCCAGGGCTGGAGCTCGCTGGGTGTGATCGGGCTGTTCGTCCTCGTTGCGGTGTTGTTCCGCCCGTCGGAGTGGGACCAGTCCCTGCTGCCGATCATGTTGCTCGTCGTCGTGGCGGTCGTCGCCAAGGCGAACTACGCGATGCTGGTGGCGATCGGCAAGGGGCAGGAGCGCTTCGAGCCGGAGGCCGTGGCCACCGTGATCGGTGGCGTTGCCGGCATGCTGCTCGTCCTGGGGGCCATGTTCGCCCATGCCAGCCTGCTCGCCTTCGTTGCGCTGTACACGATCGCCTGCCTGCTTCTCAACCTGATCAACCGCATCATGTACAGGCGGCTCTGCCGGCCCTTCGAGCCGGGCCCCGTGCCTGAAGCGATGGCCGCGCGGGTAAAACGCCACCTCAAGCTCACCGCCGTACTCGTGCTGATGGGCTCGTTCAGGACCGGCACGATCGAAGTCTTCCTGCTGAACACGTTCAGCGGGTCCGTCGCCGTGGGCTACTTCGCCATTGCCGGCACGCTTACCCGTGGCGCCGTGCAGCTGTTCTCCGTGGGGCTCACGTCGACGCTGCTGCCGTACATGGCCAAGACGTTTGGCGAAAGCGGCACGGCGAAGGCCGCGCGCTTCCTTTCCGAGGCCACGCGATTCTATTGGGCGGTGGGTATCTGCATCGCGGGGCTGGGTGTCGTCACCACCCCGGAAATCGTGCGGCTCATGTACGGCACGCGTTACGTGGATGCCATTCCCGCGATCGAGGCGACCCTGGTGCTCGGCGGCCTGCTGCTTATCGGCAACGGCATCGCGGCCTTCCAGACCGTCGTCGACCGCCAGGACGATCGCCTGCGGATCGCTGCCGTTGCCCTGGTCGCGAACGCGGTGCTGGGTATCGCCCTGATCCCGCCGTTCGGGCTGGCGGGTGCCGTCGGGACGTATGCCGCTACGCGTATCGTCGAGATGGCACTCGCGGTCCATTACCTGCGCAAGGCGACACAGGGCGGCCTGCCGCTGGCGGCGATGACACGACTTTTCGCGGTGGGCGTGGTGGCCACCGCCGCGGCGTGGGCAGCCACGGAGGCGACGCCCTCGCGGCTTGGCTTCCTGCTGGGTGCGGCCGCGTTCATGGCCATCTACATCCCGGGTAGCGCGTGGGTGCGCTACTGGTCCGCCGACGATCTCCAGTTGATGGCAGGTATCAGCCGCAGGCTGGGGCCGCCCGGGCGCGTGCTCTCGCGCGTGCTCGCCACCGTGCCGCCCGCGGCGGCGAAGGCTTCCCCATGAACTACCTCTGCTCGACCCTGCATGACCTGGACGCGCTGCGCGCCGCGCGCGATGAGATGGCCGCCCTGGCGGAACTGCCGGGCGGCTGCGACGGGATCGTCCAGCACCCGGACTGGATCGCTTACGAGGTGGAGAGCCGCGACGATGGCACGGCGCCGCACGTGGTGGTCGTGCGTGACAGTGCAGGGCGCATGGTCGGCTATGCGCCACTGCTGGCGATCCGCCACACGGCACGGCTGGATCTTGCCGGGCGGCGCGTGCGGGTCTACGAGGGTGCAGCGTTGCGCATGCTGGGCGCCGGCGTCGTTTCGTCAGCGGACGATCGGGCGACCGTGATGCTGGCGATCGTCCGCCAGCTCCATGGCGATGCGAACATTCGCGTTATCCGCATCCAGGAGAGCGCGCTGCCCAATGCTTTCGCGCAGGCGCTGGGCAAGGGGGAGGACATGCGACTCGTGCCAGCCAACCTGCTGGAGCAGGTCCAGTGGACGATTCGCGACCAGCCGTCCTCGGCGGCGTGGCTCGCGCAGATGGACAAGAAGCGACGTACCGACCTTAGCCAGCGAGTCGGCCGGGCCTACCGCAAGCTCGGTAGCGACGCTGCGTTACATACGTTCGATACGCCCGAGTCGATGCCTGAGTATTGCCGGCTGATGCACGAGGTTTACGCGCGCACGTGGCACCACGACGACCTGCCGACGCAATGGGATCATCCAGCGCGGGTCGCGTTGTTCCAG
>NZ_JBQCFT010000380.1:0-8187 GCF_051958795.1 Luteibacter sp.
GGTGCCTGCGCATACCCACGCCAGAGCAACCAGCACAGGACCATGACAACGAGCGTCCCGGCGCCGAGGATTGCGCCGATCGCTGTCAGCGAGCGGGCAGCGATGCGATGGGGTTGGTGATTCATGGCAGGACCATCCATGCGACGTGACAGGCCTGGCCCAGCCACATGGACGTGGCGGCAAGACGTAGTCCGGTGGCATTGATGCGCCACCGGGCCGGAAGCACGGCAAGGACCGGCACAATCACGTGCAGCACGAAGGCCGCGATGATGAGGGTAACCCACGCCCCGCGCGTGCGCGGCAGGTACCAGCGCGCTTCGTCGGGAAGATCGGCCACCCACGCGGCAAGGTAGTCCACACCGGCGAGGTAGGCCCAGCCCAGGGCCAGGCACACCATGAGGCCTGCGGCATCGGTCGTACGTTGCCTTTCACAGAGCCGGGGCGGTGGAAGGGAGCTTGCGACCGCCAAGGCGAATGCCGATGCCAATTGACCGGTCGCCAGAGCCATCCCGATCACCGTGGAAGACCACGGCGTCTGGGGCGCCACGATCCAGTCGGTCGCAAAGAGAAGACAAGCCAAAGCCCATGCGACGAGGACAGGTCCCGCCATGCGGAACGCGAACACCGCGCCGATACCCCACACGACGAAGACCCCGGCCGTGCGACCTATCAGCCATATCAGGGATACGTGCGCCTGCTCTGGGAAGAATCCCCCGGAGCACGCCAGACAGGCCGCCGCCAGCGCGGCGGCGGGGATCAACAGCCATGCCATGCGCCGCCAGGCATCGTGGAAGCAGGCACCCCAGGCGCCGCCTGTTAAAGCGGCGATCGCCCGCCATGCCACGCTGCCGGCACCCATGGCCGAGCACAGTACCATCGCCACGATGAGCAGACGCTCGGTCATCGGCGGGCCGCCGCGGCATCCATGGCTTTCAGCCGCTGGATATCTTGCGGCTCAAGTCGGTCGATGGGAACCTCGCGACTGAACTGCAAGGCGCGGATATAGGCAACGATCGCAGCGCGGTCCGAAGGCGCGACACGATCGCCATAGGGATACATGATGCCCCAGCCGTGTGCGATCACGTCTTCGAAGTGACCGTCGTCCGCCTGGCGAAGCCGAGCCTGGTGATACGACGGCGGTGCGGGGAACCCGCGCCGCACCACCATGCCGTCGCCATCGCCCGCGGCGCCGTGGCAAGGCGCGCAGTAAATGGTGTAACGCTCGCGCCCTCGTTCCAGCCGTGCAAGCGGCGACAGCGCCGGGTCGGATGGGTCGTCCACCGGAACGGTACCAACCGGGACTTCACGTGCCGCGACGGTGTCCTTGAACAGCGGCGCCTCCGCACCGCGCTTGTAGCGAGGCTGGTCATACATGTCGTGCATGCCGCGTTCGCAACCGGCCAGTGCAAGCAGTAAGCCCAGCAGCAGGAGGCGAGGGGCGGTCATGCCGGCACCAAGGCGTAGCGCATCGGGTGCAACTCGGCGATATCCCGGGCGCAGCGATGCTCGTCCCACAGCGGGTCGTCCGCACGCACGAGCATGAGAAATCCGGCGCGGCTGGCTTCATCGAACCAGGGGACGTTGAACTCGGGTCGATAAAGCCGTGGAAGGCCGGTGCGAAGACAGAACGTCGCCAGCGCCGCCAGCGCGGCAAAGAGCATGCCCATTTCAACGGCCGCAGGCGCAAATGCCGGCCAGCTGGCCGGCGGCCGGCCGCCGACATCGAGAGGGTACGCGTGCACGGCCGCGATGTACTGCATGCCCAATACCACCGCGACGCCAGCGATGAACGCGACAAGCACGGCGCGTGACATGGCGTCCGTGCGCCGCACCGGCGCATCGTCGACGGGCCACGGGGTAAACGATTCCAGGGAGCGATAGCCTTGGGTCGATAGGGCGGCCCGCGCCGACCGTAGCGCGTCGACCGTCGGGAACTCGGCGAGCATTCCGTAGGTTTTCATGGCGCCCGCTCCCTGCGCAGTTCGGCCAGCGATACCACTGGCAGCACGCGCATGAATACGAGGAAGAGCAGCACGAAAAGCCCGCATGAGCCGAACAGGAAGACGAAGTCCCAAACCGTGGGATGGAAACTTCCCCATGCAGGTGGCAGACCGCTGCGATAGAGCACGGTGACGATCAGCATGAAACGCTCCATCCACATCCCGACCAGGACAAGCGCCGAAACGGTCCCCAGCATCCACGGCGAACGTCGCAGGCGCCGCGACCACAGCAACTGGATGGCGAGCACGTTACATCCCATCGTCAGCCAGAACGTCCACGCGTACGAGCCCGTCATACGGTTTTGCATCACGGCCAGCTCGTCCGGGGCACCTCGATAGAACGCCGTGAATATCTCGCTGGCGTAGCCGTAGATGACGACCCAGCCGGCCGCGAGCAGCAGCTTGCCCAGCTTGTCCAGGTGATCATCGGTGATGACGTCCCGCAGGCCGTAGCCATGGCGCAATGGCAGGCTGAGCAGGGCGACCATCGCCGTGCCGGAGAAGAGGGCCCCGGCGACAAAGAACGGCGGGAAGACGGTGGAGTGCCAGCCCGGCAGGTAGCCTTCGGAGAAATCCAGCGCCACCATGCTATGAACCGAGAACACCAAGGGCACGGCGATGATCGCGAGCAGTCGACTGAGCTGGCCGTGCACGCGCCATTCGCGTGCCTCGCCACGCCAGCCCATGGCCAGCAACGCATAAAACACCTGTTTGCCCCGGGTGGTTGCGCGATCGCGCACGGCCGCGGCATCGGGCACCAGCGACACGAAGAAGTAGATCACCGATACGATCACATACGTGCCGATGGCAAAGAAATCCCAGGTGAGCGCGCTGCGCCACTGCGGCCACAAGCCCATCTTGTCCGGGTAGGGCGCGATCCAGTAGGCGAAGTAAGGCCTTCCCAGATGCAGCACCGGGAAAAGGCTGGAAACGAAAAGCGCAAACAGCGTCATGGCCTCGGCATGCCGAGCCAGCGCGGCGCGCCACGGTTGCGAGGTAAGGTAAAGCGCGGCGGAAATGAAGGTGCCCGCCATGGCGATGCCGATCCACCAGACATAGTTGGTGATGTCGAAGGCCCACGCCACGGGCATGTTATTGCCCCAGACGCCGACCCCTTCGTGCAGGAGGACGACGATGCCTGCGACCAACGCCCCGGTCAGAACGAGTGCCACGGCAAAGACCGACCACCACACCTTCCCGGCGCGGCGGCGTAGAAGCAGACCGGTGACGTGGTCGGTGAGGGCGGCGGGGCCCGCGGAAGCCAGATGGGTCATGTCGCGGGCCACCCAGGGTGACGCTGCCGGATCGCAGCCAGATACGTGGTCCGCGGACGCGTATTGAGTTCCTCAAGCAGCACATAGTGCCGATCCGATGCGCGCGCCTTGGCCAGATCGCCGTTTGGCTTATTCAGGTCGCCGAAGCTGATTGCCCGCGTGGGGCAGCTGTCCTGGCAGGCCGTCGTCACCTCGGCCAGATCGCGATGGTCACGGCTCGCCGAGGCGTGCGCCCGCTCGATGCGTTGGACACAGTAGGTGCATTTCTCCATCACCCCTTTGTTGCGCACCGAGACCTCCGGATTGCGCATGGCCTTCAGGCTTTCGCTGACCAGGTCCGCATACTGCAGGAAATTGAACCGACGGACCTTGTACGGACAGTTATTCGCACAGAAGCGCGTGCCGATGCAGCGGTTATAGACCTGCAGATTGAGGCCCTCGCTGTCATGCACGGTGGCTTCCACCGGACACACGACCTCGCACGGCGCGTGCTCGCAATGCATGCAGGGCACGGGCTGGTGGTATGCGTCGGGCGCGACGGCGCTTCCCTGAAAATATGCGTCCACGCGGATCCAGTGCATGCGTCGTCCACGCGCTACTTCTTCTTTGCCCACCACGGGGATATTGTTCTCGGCCTGGCAGGCGATCGTGCAGGCGTTGCATCCGATGCATGCGGCAAGGTCGATGGTCATGGCCCATCGATGCCCACCGACCACGGCATCGGCGTAAAGCGTCGGTGGTGTGCGTGGAGGTTCGGTGGCCTCTCCAGGCGCGACCGTGCGGATGGCGTGGCGTGTTCCCATGTCTTGGAGCACCTGGGTGACGGCCAGCAGCTCACGCCGGGCGACCTTCTGCAACGACGCACCGGTCGCGTGCCATTGATCATCACGTGTGCGCAGCGCGAACCCGTTGTAACCGTAACCGGCACCCAGCCCCTCGGTGCGCCCGTTACCGAGTACCACGGTCACCGTGCGCGGCGCCTGACCGGGGACGACCAGGACGGGCCCTTCGAGCGATCGGCCCTCCAGGGTCAGGCGGATCACGTCACCATCGCGAAGGTCGCGCGCGGCGGCGAGTTGGGGCGAAATGAGCAGCGCATTACCCCAGGTGATCGACGTGATGGCCCGTGGCAGCTCCTGTAGCCAGGCGTTGCTTGCATGGCGGCCGTCCCAGAGGTTCGGGTCGGGACGAAAGACGACGTCGACCGACGCCGGGCTTGACGGGGTCGGCGCCGCCATCGAAGGAGCCTGAGACGACGGTTTGGCCGCAAAGGCCGGCGCGCTGCCCCCGGCCGAAGCGATGACACCGTCCTGGAGCGCGCGACGCCAGTTCGCCTCGTCGAGGCCGGACCAGGTCTGTCGTATGCGTGTCAGTGCGTCGGTCGCCACTGTGCCGATCAGCAGATCGAGCACATCATGGATGCTCCGTCCGTCCACGATCGGCGTGAGCACCGGCTGCACGATGCTTACCGTGCCGTCAACGGCGCGCAGGTCGGACCAGGTCTCCAGAGGATGAAGCGCCGGAAGGTGCCACGCGGCACGTCCGGCCGTCTCGTCGCGGTAGCGGCCCAGGTGAACGAGGGTGGCGGCCTGGGTGACCGCTTCGGCGAAGCCAGGAAGCGTATGGACGGGGTTGCCATCCAGCACAAGCAGGGTGTCCACGCGGCCGGCGACCAGGTCGTCGACGAGCGATGGCGTTTCGGCGCTGCGGGTCGAGGGGAGGGCGGCTTGGCCGAGCGCGGCGCGTATGAGGTCGACGTGGCGGCGCACGTCAGGACTCGTCCAGGGGCCGGCGACGACCAGAGACCGGTCGCGATGCGCGCGCAGGTCGCCGGCAAGGACGTCGATGCGTTGCCGGTCGGTAGCGGCCAGGTGGGATGGCATGTCACCGGTCAGCGCGGCCAGGAGGGCGCCACTGACCGATGCCATGGCGGACGCGTCGACGGGCCAGGCATGGTCGGCGTTGCGTCCGGTCAACGAGGGCGTGGACTCGATCGCATATATGCGCGCGCCGCGCATCCGTGCCGCCGCGACATCACGCGCGACGCTGACGTGCCCGGGCAAGGTGCCGAGGACATCCGCGTCGAAGGCGACGACGAGGTCGCGGTCCTCGAGTGACGGGGGTACCTGGGCATTGTCCACGGGCTCGTGGATGTGCCATGTGGCCGCGGGGAACGCGCGCATGAAGGCCTCGCGTTGGCGCAACAGCGTCGGTGAGGCGATGCGACCGGTGACGATATGCAGCCCATGGGCGTCGCTTGCGAAGCGTTGGCGAAGCCCCGCCAGCGTCTGCTCGAACGCACTCCAGTTTCCCGGTACGCCATGGTGTCGGGGCGCGTCGGAGCGCTGGGGATCCCATAGATCAAGGATCGCCGCTTGCAAGCGGGCGCTGCTTCCACCGCGCGTCAGCGGATGGCGCGGATTGCCGTCCAGCTTGATGGGCCGACCGTCGCGCATCGTCGCCATCACACCGACAATATCGCCCCCCACATCCAGAGCCGTGGCGTAGCGTGCCTCCTCCGGTATGGGCCGACCATCGCGGCCCGGTTCGGCCACGATGTTCTCCGGCGGCGGCCCCGAGCAGCCAGCCAGTCCGGCGAAAGCCAGGGATGCCCCGAGCAGCCGAAGGAAACCGCGACGATCCATGCCCGGTTCCATGAGCGCAAGCTGGGGGAGGAGGCCAGCGAGCCGCTGCCGCTGCACCGGGTCGTCGGCCAATTCATCCAGCGCACGCCAGAAGCCTGGACTTCCTGCCGCCGGCAGCGCCGTCCGCCACAGGTCCCGGTCGCTCATCGGTGGCATACCGAGCAATCGGTGAGGCGCCGCCGGTCGATCCGGAACGCCTCCACCAGATGCATTCCAAGCATGTCATCTTTCGGGTCCGCCGGCTGCATGGCGAGCACCTGGTCAGGGGCCCGGACGGCACGCTCGGGGTGGCGGTGGCAATCCAGGCACCACTTCATGGTGAGCGGTGCTTCGCGGCGCATCAAAGGCATGTGCGCCACATCGCCATGGCACGAGATGCAGCCGACGCCATTGGACACGTGCACGGCATGGTTGAAGTAGACGAAATCCGGCAGGTCGTGGACGCGCGTCCAACGCAGCGGCGCGCCACCCTGCCATGCATCTCGGAGCGGTGCGAAAACGGGCTGATGCGCAAATAATTGCGAGTGGCACGTCATGCATGTCGACAGCGGGGGCATGCCGGCGAACGCGGCAGTTTCGACGCTTGCGTGGCAATAGCGGCAATCGAGCCCGACCTCGCCGACATGATGCTGATGGCTGAAGGGTATCGGCTGTTCCACAGCTTCGTCCGTCGCGTTGGGTTCGGCGATGACACCCCGCCAGGTCGCCACCCCAGCGACGACCATCACGAACACCGCCAGGCACGCCAGCGCCGCGTAGAGGCCAGAGCGTGGGTGGAAAGCCTGAGCCATGTCCCTCGATGCGTCGCGTGAACAGATCGACGCTAGCGACCGCAGCGTGGGCTATGTGTGAAGCCGCGCAAACAACCCATGCTTTTGCGTCTATCGCGAGGCATGCGCGTCACGCCGCACACGCGGGATCGGCGACATGCTCGTGGTGCTTCTCGCGCGGGATGCGGACGGATTCCGGCCACGCTGCCTTGGCGGAGCCGCTCCGGGGCGTTGGCTTGGGCCTGCGACTTGGTAAGGTTCCTGCCCCTGGGCGCGCCCGGCGAGCGCCCGTCCAATCTCTGCATATACCATTTGCTTCGTGCGACCGGCATGCGCCACTGCCCATGGTTCGTTGCGGCAAGCCTGCGATTTTCAGACCTGCGCTCCCAGGGATCACATCGGATCGGCTGCAACTGCTGCCACGGCGCGCGTGAGCCTACCTAGAGTTCAGACCGTGGTAATGCATCCAAGCACGCCAGATTGAGCCCTCGATGGCGCGCGTCGGCGAAGTGTGGCGCCGCCCAGACGTCCATTCCGACACTGATTCTCGGGTCGAGGGACAGCGTCCGCGTGAAGCGTGGACGGCGCTGGCTATTACGCCTTGGGCTCTTGCTGCACGGTACCCAGGTCCGCACCGGTCACAGGGTCCCGGGATGGGTCGGACGCACCGCGAGCGGCAAAGGCTGCCACTGCCTGCTTCTCGTCGGCGGCCAGGGTAACGGACGCCTGACCGTCGCCGCCATCGACAGGAAGCGCATCAGCCTCGGGCGTGATCACCTTGTTGAAGTCCTTGCCCTGAGACCAGGGTCCGGTGGCGTCTCCTTCGCCGCGTGAAGCGTTTACGTACACGTCCGTAAAGCGCGGATCCCCGGGTAACTTACCCGGCGGGAAGCTCTTGTCCATCGAATAGAGCGCCTTTTCGAACGACTTCTGGTGCGCGATTTCACGCGTCATCAAGAACGTCAGCGCGTCCTTGACGCCGGGGTCCTCTGTCACGTTGATAAGGCGTTCATACACGATCTTCGCCCGCGCTTCGGCGGCGATGTTCGAACGCAGATCGGCAGTCGGCTCGCCGATGGAGTCGACATAGGTACCGCTGAAAGGCACGCCTGCGGAGTTGATGAGGGCCGGTCCGCCACCGAACAGCACTTGCGTCACGTGCGAATCATTGCCGGCGCCCTGTAACGACCTGAACAATTCAGCCTCCGAATCGACCGCCTCGGCAAGCCTCCCCTTGGCGCCCCGGTTAAGCATGGCCACAAGTGAGCCGATCACCTCCAGGTGGGTCAGTTCCTCTGTCGCGATATCGAGCAGCATATCCTTTCGGCCTGCGTCTTCCTCGGCCAAGGCCTGGGTGAAATAACGCATGGCGGCAGCGAGTTCGCCTTGCGGACCACCGAATTGCTCGAGCAGCAGGTTCGCCAGGGCAGGGTTGGTCTCGCTGACTCGTACGGTGTATTGCAGTCGCTTGTTGTGGTTGAACATGGGCTGGCTCCTT
>NZ_JBQCFT010000381.1:0-6074 GCF_051958795.1 Luteibacter sp.
ACCCCTGATTTTTTCGTAACTCATACTTGTTCCGAGCCATCGACTTAGCACTTTCCTGTATTAGTCGTGCAACCGATGCCACTGAATCTTCGCCCGGTGATTTAGCCAGCCATAGCCGGGCAATGGCCTCAAGCTCCTTGAGCTGTTGAAGGAGAGCCCTGCGATGGTTGCCGTTGCGCTTCAGGTCGAATACCCGGCGCGCATACCATTCGATAGCTGAGTCGCCCTGACACGCGATAGTAGTCTCCAAGAGCGAGCTGAAAAATGCTGAGACACCCTCGATGGACTTGGCAAACGTGTCCTCAACAGAGACACGTCGGAGCTCAATATCCTGCAGGACCAATCCTTTCTTTAGGCGACCGACATAGAAGGGTGGCCTAAACTTCATGTGCAACATCGCGGCTATTGGCGAAACCATGTAAACGTCTCCATTGACGGAGACGGCCATGTACGACGGATCGATAGAGACCAGTTGATCCTCGAATACGACCACTGCGTAAGGGAGTTCTTGATGCAAACGCAAGTCGTCCCATAGTTCTTTGGGCGTCAAGAAGCGCCTCGGCTCCGAAATGCCCCAAGCTTCTATCACGCCAGGGTTACCCACGGAACGAACAGGTACGCCCTGGGCATCAAACGATCGCAAACGACTAAACGCGGCGGGGGAACTCGGCATCACAATGACCGGGAACATAGTTGTGCCCCGCACTATTCGATCCATCCTACGCAACCGACTTGCAGTTCGAATGATTTGATCCCTCACCGACACTCCCTGCTCTACTTTCGGAATAACGCTCTGCCTGAGGCGATCGCCCTTGTCGCGAGAACGCTCAGGACGAACGTGACAAATACCGCCTGGAAGGCAGGAATCGCTAGTTCAATCCACTCAGATGCCGCAATGGGGTTCGGACGGTCCGACATCTCCCGAAACGCCGGAACCATGGTTCTGACCGCGTTCGCTCCTACACCAAGCAGTTCCATCGACACGTAGCAAAGATACGATCCGGCAAGCGCAACGAACGCCACGCTTATCCAGAGCCAGCTTTCATTGAGCCGAACCGCCTGCTCCTCTACGCGACCGGCAAACAGACGCTTGATGTATGACCCGATCCGTCCATGAATATTTGTGACATTGGCGACATCGGAAAGAATCCAATATCCGTCGTACTTGAATACCGGATTGCAGGTAGTCGCCATTAGCAATGCCGTAACACGCATGGCCATGCATATGCTCGCATCCCTCGTAGGCAAATAAATGCACCCAAGAACTGCGAAATAGAGGAACTGAAAGTAAAGTCCACCGGCACTCACCTGCAGCCGAGCCAACCGAGGAAGCGACCAGCTCCCCCGCACGTCGGCGAAGAAAGCGGGCCAAATCCAATACACGCCGATTCCGATCCCGCCTTGGCGTGCCCCCTGACGAACGCACGCGGTTATATGTCCAAGCTCATGAATAAGAATACCCACGAGAACCACCGGTACCGTTGTCCAAAGGCTAGCCTCTGATTCGCTGCCCGGTGTGAGCGCAAATGCGATGGTCGCCGCCGCGGCGAGAAGCACGAGCAAAGGCCAAACCCATCTCGAGAAGAGTCCCGACATGAGCCCACCAACGACCTGGCAAGCGGCCTCGCCGAGTAATTTTCGTCGCCAGACCAGCGGGTGGTCATCTGGCGTCTCATGAAGCCGCTCCAGCCGCAAGCGGTTTGCCTCAGCCCACCGGACGAAGTGCTGCATCGTGCCGGCTTGACCTGACGCCTTCGCATAGTCTCGGTACGCTTCGGAATATGTGTCCGCTTGTGCTATTGACTTAATCCGCCACGCGGTGTCGGCGGACGTTAAGAAGTGAACGCGACCCGAAATCGAGACCCGCCATCGTTCAACGGATCCTACTGATTCCTCGAAACGGGCGATGTCGACCTCGCCCGTCACTCTCGGTGGAACAGATGATACGTCCATCATTTCAGAAGCCATTCCACCGATCGTCCGATCAAATTATCAGTTGCACCAACACTCGATCGGCAGCCATGGCGCGGCCGCCGTGGCAGCTTCCATTTCCAAGCGGGACTCGAGCGCTTCAAGTTCGAGTTCGTTAAGTTCTTCGCTCATTTGAGGTCCTTAATGCAGTTGCCTGCGCTCACGTCTTCTTTCGTCCGACACTATGCGAACGAACGCGGCGGATCGTTACCAGAAGTGGCAAATGCACACCGGGGTCGTGGCCGCGAGGGGCGTGAACGCCGCTGTCGCCGCCTCCATTTCGAGTCGCGACTCGAGGGCTTCCAGATCCATGGCGTCGTTGATCACTTTGCTTTCCATCTACTTCTTCCTTCTTAACTACGTCGCCATTGCGACGACGATGACGAACCATTCGTCATTGGTTGGCCGCGCGAATCGCCTGCGTGCGGTGCCATGGGCAAATATTTATCGCCACCACGGCGTGTGGTCAACAACATTTTACGATTGACGTAAGTTGCTACGCTTTTGCGTGTACGAAATTGATTCACATCAATTTGGCTAATTCGTTTCGATGCCTGCTGTGCCGAATTTGAACATTCGGGAGTTGGAAGGCTCGGACAGCCTTCGGTCGCAGGCGGAGCGCCTGGGTCTTTCGGTGGGCGAGCTGGAAAGCTTTCTTGCCGCGACGCCAGTTCCTGATGACGTCGCCCGCGATGTTGAGTGGACGATGCACCTGCCGGCGGGCTGGCTAGACGGCGCAGCTTCCGAGCTTGGCCATCCGCAGGCGTGCGGCGCACTTGGCAACGAACCGTTCGGAAGGATGAGCCGCAAGGCTCCCCGACGCTGACGCAACAGAGACCGAATCCGCCGTCCATGGCTAAAGCCCATGGCGCCGGCGGATCCCTGCCGCCCTCGCTCGAAGGTGGGGGCCGGGGGACCCTCGGGTTTCAGCTGTCGCGCATCAGAAACTCAAGAATGCGCAGTCTGGGCTCGCCGTTGGCCAATGCCCGCATCGCGAGGAGCAAGGAGCGTTCATAAATGCGACGCGATTGCGCTGACAACGCTTCTTCCCCCACTTCGATGACTTCTCGCGCGACGTCGCCGGCCGGCGTGCCATCGACGAGATAGCCTCCTTCGATGAGGCGTCGGGCGAGGTCGTTGGTAGCCCATGGCGGTATTTTCGAAGGCAGCATGTGTTCTCCCGTGTATCGATTGTATGCCAGTCTCCCTGTCACAGACATGCGCACGCCGGATGCGCCGCCGGTCACCCCGCAAGCCGCCTGCCTCTGAACGTTTCCTTCGCGCGGTGTCTTTGCATTATCCACAACCTTCTCTGCCGGATTCGCCCGTGCCCACGTCCGTTACGGGGACCGTCCCCACCCATTCGGCGACACCCTTTGTCCGACTTGATGTCGGCAGTAGCGCCGACGCTCAGGACGTCGTTGGGATAGCTGGTCACTTCGCAAGGGAACATGGCGTCACCGACGGGAGGGGTGAACCGGCGCTCAAGGCGGCCCGCCTCTGGGCCAATGCGATGGCCGGCACTGGGGATGGGCAGGTTTGCATCCGCGTTCTTGCCGGCGCCAGACCGACGCTTGAGACCACTGCAGTTGCGACGCTTCCGATCCGTTTCCTATGTCCGGATGGATTCGCTGACACAGTCTTTGACCAATGGTCAGGCCCACAGGGCGCAGCGGCCCATGCATCCCCAGCGGCCGACGGGCCCGCTGTGAGATATGGTGTCGCCCAGCACACGTTTCGCGGCGGGCATTTTTGCGGGGACAGCTGGGCAGTGAGCGCACACAATGATGCGGTCAGCGCCATCATCATTGACGGTCTCGGCCATGGGGCATCGGCTTGCCTGGCGGCAGCACGAGGGGTTGCGGCGTTTTGCCAACAACCGCTCCAGGACCCCGTCGGCCTCGCGTCATCCGTGCATCGCGCGATGCAGGGCACCGTCGGCGGCGTCGGCGCGCTGTCCCTCTGGTCGCGGGCGGCCGGCGCGCTCCACTACTGTGGACTGGGCGATACAACGGGTCGCTTGATTGGCGAGCAGAAATCAGCAGCCCTTGTTTCAAACCCCGGCATTTTCAGCGTTCGGGCGCGTCGCCTGCGCGCGTTCGCGCATCAGGCACAGGACGGTCTCCTCGTCCTCCACACCGATGGGCTCAGGGCGCGGTGGCAGTTGGAGGACTATCCCGGCCTATCAAGCTGCCACCCCGCCTTGATTGCCGCCGTCTTGCACCGGGACTTTGCGCGGGCCACAGACGACGGGACCGTCCTAGTTGTCGCCCTCGAGCAGTCCATGGCGTCGGAGTCAATGGCCCCGGGGCACTTGTGAGCGCACGGTGCCATCGCGGGAGCGAAACGTGGCCTAGAGCTGAATTTCGCCTTCGTCCATGCCTTCCCACCACGTGATGCGCCGGGCGTGGACTTTGAGCATCACGATGCCTGGCGTGTCGACCCCTTGCTCGAACCACCGGTCCAGCTCCGTGTGCCAGTGCGCCTGCATCAGCGCCTTGTCCCGGATGAGCTCGCCGCGACCTTCGACTGCGACAAACAAGGGAGGCTTGCCGAGCAGGGATTTCTCGCCGGTAAACGACAGGGCGACAGCTGGGTTGGCTTCAATCTCGGCGACGAAGTGCGTGGTCTCATAGCCGAAGAACCAACTGTCACCGTCGTACTCGACGTCTCCGTTGTTGCTCATCGGGCGCCCGGCGATTTCGCCATTGGCGGCATGGGTCTGGAGCATGGCGAAATCAATCTTCGCCATGGCCTTCGCAAGGTCCTGCAGCGTGCGGTCGGTCATGGTGCTCACTTCGCCTCCGGCAGCTTCTGGGCCATCTCAAGATGATGCTTGAGCGTCGGCAGGGTCTTCGTGGCAAAGGCTTTGAGGTCAGCGTCCTTGCCGGTGGTCGACTCCGTCGTAAACAGCTTGATGGCCTTCTGGTGGTCGGCAACCATCTGCTTTTTGAAGGCCTGGTCGAACGCAGCGCCGCTCTTCTTTCCTATCAACTCGGCCGCCTTGGCATCAGCGGGCATGGGTTCGCTTGAGACCGGAAGCGACTTTTTCGATGCAATGGCTTTCAGTTCGTCACCCGCCACTGTGTGGTCAGAGACCATCGTCTTGCCGAATGCCTTGACGTCGTCAGACTCTCCCTTTTGCGTTGCGAGATTGCCCAGATTGACCTCGGCCAATCCCGCCGCACTTGCCGCCTTCACGAATGCCGCATCCGACTGACCGACAGCCGACGTGTCCGCAGCCTGGGCGATAGACGGACCTGTTGCCATCATGAGGCAACAGGCCAGCGCAGCAACTCGAATCAACGAACCCGTCATGAACCCTCTCCCGTTGGTTGGAACCATTCGTTTGACATGGGTCACATCAACGGGCCGTCTACGAAGGGTATGCCCGACCCCCTTTCGTTAGCACGACGCTGCGGTGTGGGTCGAACGAGCGCATCTCGTGATGCGGTAACGTGCCGCTGCTCCATGGGCGAGTGCGTCACGTCCACGTCCAAATCATTGAGGGCCACGGGAACGTGTACCGGAATCACGGTCACCCCTCGCTGCTTCAGCCTTCTCGAGATAGACCTTTCTGATGCGGTCGAGCTCCTTCTCGTCGAGCTGCTCGAGGTCAAGCAACGCTTCATTTGTGCCTTTCAGCGCGTTGATGAGTTCGTCGAGCTTGATTTGCAGCGCTTCGGTATCCCGGTTTTGGGACGCCTGAATCAGGAAGACCATGAGGAACGTAATGATGGTGGTCGACGTGTTGATGACCAGCTGCCAGGTGTCGCCGAATCCAAAAATGGGCCCGCTGGCCGCCCACACGATGACGACGAGGAGCGCGATGGCAAACGTGACGGGCTCACCGGCGGCTTTGGACACCGCCATGGCCATGCGCGTGAAAAGACCCTGCTTTCTGGATGCCATCGCACTGCCTCCGGGCCCGCCACCGGGCTGTCAACCGCAGCGTCCTATCTGATGGGTGACGCCTGCGTCATGGGGCCGGAATGTCAGACGTTTCCGGCAAGCCAGAGAGCGGCGACGAACGCACCAGCAGCAACGAGCCCGGCAGCGAGCCAGACCACACGCGCCAAGACCGAGACGCCCACATCGGTGGG
>NZ_JBQCFT010000382.1:0-6367 GCF_051958795.1 Luteibacter sp.
GCCACTTCGGCCGCGCTGGCCAGCGGTGGCGCGAACGGCCCCAATGGCCCGGGCCCGCAGTACCAGTACGGCAGCGGCTCGTCAGCGAAATCGTCGGGCGGGGCGAAGAGCTATACGGTGCGCAAGGGCGACACGCTCGTCAGCATCGCCCGCAAGAGCAGCTGCGCCGATGTGGAAGACATCGCGAAGATGAATGGCCTCAAGGGCCATGCACTCAAGGTGGGGCAGGCGCTGAAGGTGCCGGTCTGCCGCTGAGCGGCAGATGGCTCAGGCCAGCGCCGACGGCTCCATCCACTCGGTGCTGAAGTCACGGCGGTCCGGGGTGGAGAGTTCCTTGATCTGGCGCATCAGGCGCAGCACCTGGCGATGGAGTTCTTCCATGCCCGGGCGGCGCGAATCCAGGGTCTCGTGGTAGACCGAAGCAATCCACAGTGCCACGCCGCGGGTGGCGATCAGCGGGTTGTCCGAGCGGGCCTTGCCGAGGCCCAGGTCAGGGCCGTGGCCGTAGGTGCTGTAGCGCTCTTCGGGCGGCGTGCCATACAGGTGCGGGAAGTCACATCCGGCGGCCTGCTCCATCTCACGGCGAACCAGCTGTTGCAGATCCGCATGGGTGCGGATGGGCAGGGCGAGCACCACACGTTCGATATCCGCCAGCTGGCGGCGAAGGCGGATTTCGCGGTTCACGGCGATGAGATGAGTGACCAGACGCATGACGGCTTCCCCTATACGGCACTGCGTGTCTGGACGCCGGCTGTTGCCCCCGAGGCGTCCGAGGGTTAGGAGCATACCGTGGTGTTGCGTCAAATGTAAGACGTTTTCGTCACAATGTGACGCGTAGGGTCAACCGCTTTTACGCGCCGCCCGCCCAGCGCCCGAGCCGCTGGCCAACCATAACGTGTTGTTGCGGCTCAAGATTGTCCAGTTCGTAGCCTTCCGGCAGCAGCAGGATCACCGTCGAGCCCATGTTGAAGCGGGCCATTTCGGCAAAACGTTCAAGCTTGACGCCGCGGGTCCGGCAGTCCGTGCGGATGATGTCCGAGGCGTAAGGCGGGATGGCCAGGCCATCCCAAACCGTCGCCACGCTGGACACCAGGATCGCGCCGACCATCACCGACACGAACGGGCCATGCGCGCCGTTGAAGCTGCAGACGAGGCGTTCGTTGCGGGCGAACAGGCGGGGAATGGCTTCCACCGCGAAGGGCGCGACGCTGAAGATCCGGCCCGGCACATGGGTCGTTCCGGTGAGCTCGCCTTCGAGCGGCATGTGCACGCGGTGGTAATCGCGTGGCGAGAGGTAGATCGTCGCGAAGCTGCCGTTGCGGAACGGCGCGGCCGCCTCCTCGCTGCCAAGCAGTTCGGCCGCCGTGTACTCCTGGCCCTTGGCCTGGAAGATCCGGCCATCGCGGATGCGCCCCGACTGGCTGATGCGGCCATCGGCCGGGCACAGGATCGCCTGCGGATCCGGGTCGGCGACGCGCGCGCCGGGCTTGAGCTTGCGGGTGAAGAAGGCATTGAAGTGCGGGTAGGCCAGCGGATCGGGCTGGGCCGCCTGCGCCATGTCCACGTTGTAGTTCCGCACGATCGTCTCGATCAGGAAGTTCTTCCATGGCGTCCATTCCCAGCGCGTCGCCTGGTAGACGATGCGTGAGAGGAAGCGGTGCGGGAGGATGTACTGCAACAGGACGCTTGGTTTCATCGCGGGGAGTATAGGGGACTCGGGCCGATGCACCAGCACCCCTGGGGCGGCCCCGGAAGCGATGCCTGCACATTTCCTTCATCCGCGTGAATCTATAGACCGTCCCGGAGGCGAGCCGCAACGGAAACGTGCGGTCCGCCGCTCTGCACGGAAGGGCCGGAGGCCTGGGGGTGGGAGCGGAGGAAGGGGGCCTTTCGCAGTACCCGGGTGTCGTTTTGCCTGTACGTGCGCTACGCCGCTCCGGACGGCGGCGCTAACGGGGTAAAACAACATGACAACCTGTGATGCGCTTTCACGCCGCCCCGTTTCGGGCGGTGCACGACGTGCCGTGCTTGCCGCCGCTATTGCCGCCGCGCTGCTTGGGGCATGGCCTTCGGCCCGCGGACAGTCGGTGACCCTCGGACCTTACGATCCCACGATCAACGACCAGCAGGTCGGCAACACCGTCGTCGCCGCGGGCGCGACGGTCACGCTGACAGGACCCCAGCAATTCATGGCAGGCCAGCCGGGTGGCGTGGATACCACGCTGCAGGCGCTGAGCGACCTGAATCGCCTTATCTCTGGCCAGCAATGGATCGGTGCGCCACGACTTAACCCCGGAAGCGCGAACCTGGGCGTGACCTACAAGGATCCGATCACCGGTACCAACCGGGTTGCCTCGGTCTACAACAACAATAACCTTTTCGCTCTCGCACCCGTCGGCTACGCCACGCCCGTGCCTGACGTGGTCAACGTCGGCAGCAACCAGTACATCAACATGCGCGTCGGCGAAGTGACTTCCGGCGGCGGCACGTTGAACATCGACTTCGGCGGCGGCGCCAATAGCCAGGCCTCGACCAATGCGGTGACGATTGCGGCGAAGCAGACCAACATGTTCTACGCCGACGGGACTGGCGGCGCGGCGAGCAACCTTGCCTGGCAAGGACAGAACCGAATCACGTTCAACGGTGACGTCGGCGATCCCTCGCAGCCGCGCAGCTACGGCGTTACGTTCGTCTCGCATTTCGGCCAGACCTTCAGCACGACCATCGGCGGGGTCACGACCTCGCATACGGTCACCAACGATGCGCAGCTGCGCGACTACAACAGCTTCCTCATCGGTGAAATCCAGGCGGGGCGCCTCGACCCGGCCCAGTACGTGACGTACTTCGCGCTCGGCTACACCTCGACCACCGAGCAGATTACCTACGGCATCACCGCCGACAGCCCGCCCGACGACGTCGCGCAGCCGATCGGCGAACGCATCGTCATGCGCCTCGTCGGCGCAAATGCCCACGGCACGATAGACCCGGGCGGCGTGCTGGAGGTGGTGAACGCCAACGGTGGCGCCGTGCGAGCGGACAGCGGCGCATCGTTCGTGAACAACGGCACGCTCGCCACGCAACACAGCAGCGGCGATGGTTCGGTTCTGGTCCTGACGACGGGAAGCCAGGGCGCGAATGCGGGCGTCATCAACGGTAACTTCTTCCAGAATGCCGATGGCGGCATCTCCAGCGGCGCGTTCGGTGCCAACATCATCGATGTGCAGTCGAGCAGTAGTTTCAACAACACTGCCAACGGCATCATCAACCTCGCCCTGGGCACGACGAATGGCGCGGGCAAGTCCACGGGCATCCGCGTGGGGGCCGGCGCGACCGCCACCAACAATGGCACGGTTAACGTCGGCGTCACCGGCTCGCGCTCGAACGGATCGGCGGATGGCGTTTACATGAACGATCCCACGGGCACCTTCACGAACGGCGCCGGCGGGACCATCTATATCGGTCGCGGCCCGCAATACACGCCCGGTGCGGCCGCCGCCGACGTCGGCCTGAACCAGGGAACGATCACCACCGGCATCAACGTGCCCACGGCGGCCACCGTGAGCAATCTGGGAATGATCACGATCGGCACGCTCACCCAGAATGCGGCGGCCATCCTCGTCACGGCACCCGCGGCGAACGTGAACAACTCAGGCACGATCAATATCACCGGGCGCGCAGCCGCGGTGCCGCGCGAGAACATCGGGATTTCCGTCATGAATGCCGGTGCGACCGGCAATATCACGAATACTGGCACGATCAACGTCACCGGCGTGAACGGTACGGCGCTGAAGGCGGTGTCGACCGCCGGCACGCCATCCCTTATCCATTCCACCGGCACGATCAATGTCGCGGGCGGCGCGGACCCGGCGAGCGGCACGCGCAACTATGGCGTGTGGGTCGAGGGGCAGGGCAGTGCCACCGCGACAGGCGATATCCAGGGCCCGGTGAACCTGAGTGGCGACGGCGCGATCGGCATCCATGCACGCGGACGTGCGACGGTGAACGTGGCGGCGGGTTCCGCTCCCACGTTCAGCGGCGGCAGCAAGCAGATCGGTTTCTTCGCCTTCGGCGACAACGCGAAGATCAACGTCGGCGCTGGCGCCGTCCTCGATGTATCGACGCCACAATCGACACTGTTCCGGCTCGATAGCGGCGCCGATTTCGACGGCACCGGCCTGACCGTCAGCGTGTCTGGCGCGCAGGCGACGGGCGTGCTGGGCTCGGGCGCCGGCTCGGTACTGAATACACGCAACGCGATCATCAACGTGCCCGGCGCCGGTGCGCAGGGTGTCGTGGCCGAAGGCGGTGCGACCGCCACCATCGATGCGGCGACCACCATGTCGCTCACGGGCGCGGGCGCGATCGCCGGCTTAGCCGACGGGCAGAAACACGACCTTACCGGCGGAGCGACCGGCAGTGTCGCCGCCGCGACCCGGGTGACCAGCCTGGCCACGCTGAACTCGTCCAGCGCCGGCGTCACCGGCCTCGTCGTGCGCAACAAGGCGAACCTGGTGAATAACGGTTCGATCAACTTCACGGGAAGCAACACCACCGGCCTCGTTGCGGAGACCGGCGGCGTCGCCACGAACAATGGCGCAGTGACGCTGGGCGGACCTGAAGCCAACGGCGCCATCCTGCGAACGGGCGGATCGCTCGCCAACAACGGCAGCATCGTGGTGGCGAACGGCACCGGCGTACGCGTCGAAGGTGCCGGCACCACCCTCAACCCGGCAGGCACGATCACGGTGAACGACGGCCATGCCGGCGTATGGCTGCTAGCGGGCGCCAGCCTCACGCTCGGTGCCGGCGACTCGGCGATTACCACGCAGGGTGCCGCACACGGCGTGCTTGTGGACACGGGAGCCGGTCCGCTGATGGCGAACGGCACGACGATCACGACACTCGGCACGGGGAACGCGATCGAGAACGCGGCAGAGAGCGGCGCGATCACCCTCACTGGCGTCACGCTGCATTCGGGCGATGGCGCCGGCCTGCGCACCGCCACCGCCATCGATCCCGCCTCCACGGCCACGTTCGAGGTCGATGGCGCGGGAGTCGGTTATGCATTTCGTCGCGCGGATGGCTCGCTCGCCTCGGGTGACCTGAACGTAGGTGCCGGTTTTGTCATCCACGGTAACGCGGCAGGGAGCAAGGGCATCCAGGCGCTCACGAGCGGCGCCGTGACGACCTCGGGAAGCGTATCGATCCTCGATGCAGCCGGTGGGTCCGCCCTGATCGCAGGCACGGCGTCGTCCGTGGCCAACAGCGGCAGCCTCGTTTCAGCCAGCACGGTCGCGCCCGTGGTCGATCTTTCGAACGGCACCGGCACGTCGCTATCCAACACCGGATCCATTCGTGCGGCCTCGGCATCGGCGACGGCGATCCAGGGCAGCGCGGGTGCGGATGCGATCACCCACAGCGCGGGCGACATCGTCGGTGAAGTCAGGACAGGCGAGGGCGGCGACACGTTCGACTGGACGGGCGGAACACTGCTGGGTGGCCTGACGATGGGTGCGGCTGGCAACACGGCAACGCTTGGCGCGGTGGATACATCGTCCACCTATCACCTGCTTGCGGGCGCCGGTGGTGGCAACACGCTCGATTTCATCGGCACGCAGGCCCGTGGCGGGACCTTCGACGTCGATACGCTCACGAAGGGCATCAACCTGACAGGATGGAACACGTTCAACCTCCTCCAGGGGGCCGCCTTCACCCTCACCGACAAACTCGTGCTCGCCGGCAGCGACGTCACCATCGATGCGTCGTCCACACTGTATGCGGGCGACAACGTCCACCCGGTGATCTCCGCGGTGACGCCCGGCGGCGTCAATGTCGCCAACGCCGGCACCATCGACCTCACGAACGGTGCAGGTTCACCGGGCAACAGCCTGACCATCGATGGGAACTACACCGGTGACAACGGCACGCTGAAGCTCGTCTCAACCCTGGATGCCGGCGGCGCGCTGGCCGCGCAGTCGACCGATCGCCTCCTGGTCGAAGGCAACGCCAGTGGCCAGACGGTGCTGGACATCACGCCTGGCGCCCTCAGCACGGGCGAACTGACCGACCTCAATCGCGATGGTTACGTGGGCCCGGCCGAGGGTATTTCCGTCGTGCAGGTGGCAGGCAACGCCGACGGTGGCGCGTTCCGGCTCAACGGCGGTTATCTCGCCTTTGGTGCGTACCAGTATGGCCTGTACGCGTTCCAGCCCGGCTCGAGCGATGCATCGCAGCGGCTCGTCACGGGCTCGACGTCCGGCAGCGCGTTCTGGGATTACCGGCTGGCCAACGTGCTGGTGTGCAACGGCCCGTGCCCGGCGCCGACGTCGGTATCCCCGGCGCCCACGCCGCCGCCCGGCGAAGCGTA
>NZ_JBQCFT010000383.1:0-2866 GCF_051958795.1 Luteibacter sp.
GGATGCACAGCTCACCGCCGAGATCGAACAGCTCGTGCTGCACCTGGACCAGGACCTCGCGGATCGCCTCGCCAGTGCCCTCGCTGGCGATGACCATGCCGAGCGTGCTGTTGAGCTCATCGACGGTGCCGTAGGCGGCCACCCGCAGGGAATCCTTGCCGGTGCGGCTGCCATCGCCCAGGCCGGTGCTGCCATCGTCACCGGTACGCGTATAGATCTTCGAAAGTCGGTTACCCATCGGGCGATTCTAGCCTGCGGCGGGCCGCCGCACCCACGGTGCGTGCACGTGGCGGCGTTATGATGCGCCGCATGAGTCCCGCATCTCCCATCCTCATCGTCGGCGGCGGCCTGGTCGGCGCCAGCCTCGCTATCGCACTGGATTCCGCCGGTATCCCGGCCATGCTGGTGGAGGCCGCCGCGCCGCGCGTGGGCGACCAGCCCAGCTATGACGAGCGCAACCTGGCCCTGGCCCGTGCCACCGTCAATGGCCTGGCCTCGATAGGGGTATGGGACCTCGCCCGCGCCCGGGCGACGCCGATCACGCATATCCATACGAGCCGTGCCGGCGATTTCGGCAGCGTGCGCATGGATGCCGCCAGCGAGGGCGTGGACGCGCTCGGCTGGACCCTGCCCGCGCGCGAACTCGGCGAGGCGCTGCTGCGTCGGCTCGATGGCTGCCGCCTCCTGATACGCATGGCGCCGACACGGGTCGAGCGGATCGACCCGGTGGACGATGCCTGGCTGGCGACCATCACCGGGCCCGGCGGTACGACGCAGGTCCGCACGCCGCTGGTGGTGGGCGCCGATGGCACGGGTTCCGGTATTCGCGCCCAGCTCGGCATCGGCACGCGCGAGCACGATTACGAGCAGGCCCTGTTCGTGAGCACGATGACGCCGGAGCGCGACCCCCGTGGCCGCGCGTTCGAGCGTTTCACCGATGAGGGCCCGGTAGCCGTGCTACCGCTCGCGGAGAGGCGCGTGGGGCTGGTGCTCACCGTGGGTGCCGAACGCGCCGACGAGGTCGCGGCGCTGGATGACGCGGGCTTCGCGGCCCTTGCGCAGGCCCGCTTTGGCTGGCGCCTGGGCCGGCTGGCCCGGCCCGGCAAGCGCGTGCCGTACCCAATCCGTCGGGTCGCCGCGGAAGCGCTGACCGCCCAGCGCGCGGTGCTCGTGGGTAACGCCGCGCAGACCGTGCACCCGATCGGCGCCCAGGGGTTCAACCTTGGCCTGCGCGATGCCCTGACCCTTGCCGAGCTGGTCGCCGCAGGTGGCGATCCGGGCGCGCCGGCCTTGCTCGCGGAATACGCGCGCCGGCGTAGCCCCGATCGCGAAGGCACCATGGCGATGAGCCACGGCCTCATCCGGCTCGCGTGCCTCGACCAGCCGTTCCTCGGGCCGCTGCGCTCACTGGCCATGCTGGCGCTGGATCGCGTGCCGCCGCTGCGCCACGCACTGACCCGCCGCGGGATGGGCTTCCGCGAAAACGCGCCGTTCGCCGTGCGGGAGAAGACACCGTGAGCGATCACTGGAACATGGATGCGCCCCGCCGCCGTGGCGGGCTGCTGGATGTCGCTGTCGTTGGCGGTGGCATGGTGGGCGCCGCCGCGGCGCTGGCGTTGGCGCGTGCTGGTTTCAGCGTGGCGCTTGTGGATGCGCGCGAACCGACGCCCTGGGCCGCCGCGCATGACGTGGACCTGCGCGTCGTAGGCCTGGCACCGTCGTCGCTCCAGCTGCTCGACCAGCTCGGCGTCTGGCCGGCCATCCGCGATGGGCGCGCATCGCCTTACGAACGCATGGTGGTCTGGGACGCTGAAAACGGCGCCACGCTGCATTTCGATGCCGCCGATGAGGGCCGCGACGTGCTCGGCTACATCGTCGAGAATAACCTGGTGCAGGCGGTGCTCTGGCATGCGCTGGACGATGCCGGCGTGCGCCGCGTGGTGCCGGCGGAAGTCACCGGTTACAGCATGCGCGAAGACCGCGCGCAGCTGGATCTTGCGGATGGCCAGGTGCTGTCGGCGAAGCTGGTGGTCGCCGCGGATGGCGCGGCATCGCCGCTGCGCGGCATGGTCGGCATCGGCACGCATGGCCGCGATTACGCGCAGCGAGGCGTTGTCGCGCACGTGGCCACGGCGCGGCCGCACGAACGCACGGCGTGGCAGCGTTTTCTTCCCGGTGGCCCGCTGGCGTTCCTGCCGCTGGCCGATGGGCGCAGTTCCATCGTGTGGTCCCTGCCGGAAGCCGAGGCGCAGCGCGTGCTCGCGCTCGATGACGAGGCCTTCCGCAATGAGCTCGGAGTCGCCAGCGATTTCCGGCTGGGGCCGATCGAAAGCGTGACGCGCCGCGCTGCATTCCCGCTGCGCCTGAATCTTGCCGACCGCTACGAAACCGGGCGGCTGGTGTTGCTGGGTGATGCGGCGCACGCGGTGCATCCGCTCGCGGGGCAGGGGGTGAACCTTGGCCTGCGTGACGTGGCCGAGCTGCGCGATACATTGGTCGATGCCCGCGCCGCCGGCCGCGACATCGCCGCGACCCACGTGCTGCGCCGCTACGCCCGCCGCCGCCGCAGTGCCGACGAGCTCGATGCGCGCTCGTTCGACGCCCTCGCGCGCATCTACGGCTGGACCGCCGCACCCCTGGTCACTGCCCGCGGCCTCGGCGTCCGCCTCGTCGACGCCATCACCCCGCTAAAACGCAAACTGGTCCGCCACGCGGCAGGCTTCTAATAGCGCCGCCTTAACCTTGTGGGAGCGGGGGGGGGGGGGGCGGGGGCGGGGCGCCCCGCGCCCACCCCCCGACCGCGCGGCCCCAACACCCCCCCGCCCCGCAAGGGTGCCCCCCCCCCCCCCCCCGCGCGCCCCCGCCG
>NZ_JBQCFT010000384.1:0-6339 GCF_051958795.1 Luteibacter sp.
GACCGGCATGCCGGCCTCGGCCTCGCGCAGGAAGCCGATGATCTGTTCTTCGGAAAAACGCTTCTTCACGTCCAATCTCCTTCTTGTGGGGGATTGGACTCGAAACCGAGCCGCTACTCAAATCTGGGGGGACGTCGCTATTGCAGCGAGATGGACCACGCGGCCAGGCGCCTACAGGCAAAGCTGTCCGATGCGAATGCCGATGAAGGTGTCATCGGCTTCATCACCCCCGACAGTGTCGGACTAGCCCTGTATCCACTGTTGCTGGACTTGCAGCAACGGTATCGCGGATTGATCGTTTGCCATCGGATCGCCCCTGATGCCGATATTCTGGACGCAGTACTGCGAAGCGAGTACGAACTGGGTCTCGTCAAAAGCGAGCAGGACGATGCTCGTCTCGTATGCGAGCCTTTCTCAGAGGATCCGCTGGAACTCGTGGTGCCGGCAGGTGAGGAAGTGCATGACTGGAGCGATCTCGAGCGCCTCGGCTTTATCGACCATCCCGATGGCGTCGTGATGGCCACGCGGCTTCTAGCGCAGCTCTTTCCTGGCAATGCAGGTGTGCGCAGCCTGCCGCAACATGGGTTCAACAGCCAGATTTCGCTGATTCTGGAGCCCGTCGCACGCGGCTTGGGCTTTACGGTCGTTCCGCGCCCCGCGCGCCAAGCGTTTGCCCGAGCCGATTCGATCCAGGTCATCGAATCCACTACATCCGTGGTGGATAACCTGTGGCTTATTCACAGCGCCGAGTGGCCGCTCTCGTCACGTGCGTCAATGGTGTTAGGTCAATTGCGAAACCGACTTCCGCCCATACAGCGCTCGGTGGGCGACGGTTGGATCGAGTCTCAGAACAACTCGCCCTGCGGCGAATGAATCCGCGGCGCCACAAACCGCGACGTATCCAACACCGTATCCCATGCTCTGTGCAACCCCGCCTTCCGCGAAGCCACCTGCACCCGCTTCCTAATTATGTCCGCGAAAATCCCCTGCCCCCGCATTCGGGTGGCGAAGTTGCTGTCGTAATCCTTCCCGCCATTCATCTGCTGGATGAGGCTGATGATGTGTGCGGCACGATCGGGATAGTGAATCTCCAGCCATTCGCGAAACAGCTGCTTCAACTCATGAGGCAAACGAATGCAGGTATAGCCAATCGAGTTTGCCCCGTTGGCAGCAGCCCGCTCGATGATGCCTTCCACATCCTTCTCGTTGAGCGCCGGGATGATCGGCGCGACCAGTACGCCCACGGGCACGCCAGCATCGTGCAGCGTCTTTACCGCCTGCAATCGACGATGAGTCGCAGAGGCTCTCGGCTCCAGCTTCGACGCCAGCTTGTTATCCAGTGAATTGATCGAGATGAATACCTGCACCAGGTTCCGCTCGGCCATCGGCGCCAGGATGTCGAGATCGCGCTCGATCAGTGCGTTCTTCGTGACGATGGTGCATGGATGGTTGCACTCGTTCAGCAGGGCCAGCGCGGCGCGGGTAAGGCGCCACTGTTTCTCGATCGGCTGGTAAGGATCGGTGTTGCTGCCAATGTTTATCGGCTTGCACGTGTAGTTCTTCTTCGCGAGCTCGTCGCGGAGGATCTCCGCCAGATTGACCTTGGCGAACAGCTTCGTCTCGAAGTCCAGACCGGCGGAGAGGTTGAGGTAGCCGTGCGAGGGGCGGGCGTAGCAGTAGATGCAACCGTGCTCGCAACCCCGGTACGGATTGATGGCCTGATCGAAGCCCACGTCCGGCGAGTCATTTCGCGACACCACGCCTCGGGCCAGTTCCTGGCTCACGGTGGTAGCGGGGCGGCGATCGTCTTCCTCGCGGTGCCAGCCGTCGTCCTCGGCCTGGTACCGCGTCGTCTCGAACCGGCCCTCCGGGTTGGAGGCGGCGCCCCTGCCCTTGTGTAGGCGAATCATGGGAATCGGCTGTGTCATTGTACAAATGTACAACAATGCGATCTCAGTGCACGCGATTCCCTTGGCCGCCCACATTGTTCGGCTGCAACGCCCAATGGGCGCGTCACGGCGGTTTGAGCGACTGAGATTCGGCTATTCCTTCACCTATTGCCGAATTTTCCTACACGGATTCGGTCGTCACAAATGTGAATAGCGTCACATTTGGCCGCTCGGGGTCAGTCGCCAACCAAGCAATCATTGCCTAAGCCCCTGTAACGCAAACTTCACACATGGTGGCATGCAACTTGCTGATAGGCCCCCGCTCCCGCTCAGGGCAGCTGCCATCGATCAGGGACGACCTAGAGCGATCGGCAGGGGGGCGCCCATCATTGACAGGACTTCGCATTTCCCATGAACAGAATTTTTCGCATCGTCTGGAACAAGACGATCGGCCAGCTCGTCGTCGTTTCCGAACATGCACGCGCCACGGGTAAGGGCGGCCGTTCCGCCACCGGTGGTTCGCTCGGTGCCACGCTGCTGAAGCGCGGCGCGCTTGGCGCAGCTATCGCGATCTGCGGTGCTCCCTTTGCCAGTGCGCATACGATTTCCGTCGGCTACACGAACAGCGGTAGCGGCAACCTCACTTTCTGGTACGGCACGTATCACGATCCCTCGGAAGCGAGCGGCTTCGAAGGTCAGTTCAAGCTCCAGGGCCCCAACGGTTACGAAGAGCTGGTGAACTTCTCGGATTACCGGACCTCGCAGCCGGAAGGCCTCGAAGATGGCGTGAACAACTTCTACGCCGCCGCGCAGACCGGCACGACGCTGACGCCGGATAACGAGACCGGCCGTGGCCCGGTGCTCACGTGGCAGGGTGTTTCGTTCGCCGGACTCGTCCCGGGCACCTATATCTACACCTATGTGCCTATCGCCCAGCCGACGCAGTCGTGGGACCCGTGGGCTCCCGTGCTGACCAACACGCTCACCATCACCGGCGCCGACCTCAACGGCACCCCGATGGTGAACGGCCAGGTCTATACGCAGGTCGATCCGGAACTCAACGACCCGTACTCGATCCTGTTCAATGACGGCACGTTCCGCCCGACCACCGATGTGACCAAGAGCCAGGACGTCACCGTCCGCAGCGGCGGCGGCACCGTCGACACGACGAACGGCGATGTGACCTTCACCGGCGACCTCGACGGCAACGGCACGCTGACCAAGACCGGCGAAGGTAAGCTTACGCTCGCGGGTGACAACACCCACACCGGCGACATCATCGTCGACCAGGGCACGCTGCAGGGCACGACCGATAGCCTGAAGGGCAACATCGTCGACAACGACACCGTCGCGTTCACCCAGGACACCAACGGCACCGTCGATGCGACGATCAGCGGCACCGGCAATGTCGTGAAGAACGGCACGGGCACCGTCACGATCGATACCGCGAACACGTACACCGGGGCGACGTCAGTCAATGACGGCACGCTCGTGCTCGACGGTAACGGCTCGATCGGCACCGGCGACATCATCATCAACAACGGCGCGACGCTCGACGCGACGACGGCCAACCATGCGACGACCGGTACCGGCCTTTCCGGTAACGGCGACGTGCTGGTCGGCAACCACGACCTCAACCTGACCGATGCCAATGACACGTTCAGCGGCACGATCAGCGGCAATGGCGCGGTCAACGTGTGCGGCGGCACCCAGGAACTGACCGGCAACAACACGTACACCGGCGGCACCAACGTGAGCAACGGTGGCACGGTAGCCATCACGAACGACGGCGCCCTCGGCACCGGCAACCTCTCGCTCAACGACGGCACGCTCAACATCGTCAACAGCGTTACCTCGAACCGTGGCATTGAAGTCACCGGCTCGGGCACCGTCGACGTGAACGGCGGTCGTAGCCTCATCACCAACGGCGGCGTCTCCGGCAACGGTGACTTCATCAAGTCGGGTGATGGCCTCCTGGTCCAGGATGGCGTGCTCGCGCAGGACGGCAAGACGATTGTCGACGGCGGCACGCTGCGCCTCGACGCGAACAATACCTATACCGGCGGTACGGTGATCAGCGGCGGTGCGCTGCTCGAGATCGCCGATGACACGAGCCTGGGCCAGCCGGGCACCGACGTGTCGTTCGACCACGGCACCCTGCTCGCGGATGGCCCGCTCGATACCACGCGAGACATGCATCTCGGTACGGGTGGCGGCGCCATCGTCGGCAGTGGCGCAGGCAACACGGTCACGCTTGGCGGTACGCTCGACGGCCGCGGCCAGCTCGGCCTCGCCCAGGGCGACTTCGTCCTCACCGGCAGCAACACCTACGGCGGCGGCACGGTCGTCAGCGATGGCACGGTGGAAATCTCGCAGGACAGCAACCTCGGCGATGCCGCCGGTGGCCTGACCCTCGACGCGGGCTCCCTGCACACCACGGCCGATATCAACACCAGCCGCGACATCCAGGTTACGCCGAACAACGGCCAGGTCGTCACCGCGGCCGGCACGACGATGGTGAGCACGGGCGGCATCGACGGTGACGGCACCATCTACAAGGACGGCGCCGGTAACCTGCAGATCGATGGCAACGCCAACCAGGCCGGTGGCGTGGTGGTCAACCAGGGCAAGCTCGTCCTGAACGGCGACAACGGCTACCTCGGTACCACCATCGTGAATGGCGGTTCGACCCTGCAGGTGAATAGCGAGAAGGCCCTCGGCGCGACCTCCGGCAACGGCCTGATCCTGTCGAGCGGCACGCTCGCCACGACGGGCGATGTCGATACCGGCAAGCAGATCTTCATCAGCCAGAGCGGTACGCTCGACGTGGGCGCCGGCACGACGATGACCAGCAGCGGCGCGGTCCTCGGCATGGGCTCGCTGGTGAAGAGTGGCCAGGGCACCCTCGTCCTCGATCACGCCAACCAGTACACCGGTGATACGCGCATTGACGGCGGTACGCTGCAGATCGCGAACGATGCCAACCTCGGCACCGGTTCCAACGTGGTCTTCAACGGCGGCCTGCTGCATAACACCGGCGATGTTGATTCCTCGCGTAACCTCGTCATCGCCAATGGCGGCGCATTCATCGCCTCGGATGCCGGCACGCAGCTGACAACGAGCGGTACGGTGTCGGGTAACGGCGTGCTTGCCCAGGTCGGCCCGGGCACGCTCGAGGTCGACGGCGTCGTCTCGAACACCGGCGGCGTGGGCGTGCTCGACGGCACGCTGATCCTCACCGGTAACAACACGTACACCGGCGGCACGCATGCCTACAACGGCACGGTGCAGGTGAGCAAGGATGCCAACCTCGGTAACGCCAGCAACGGCATCGACATCAACAACGGTACGCTGCACACCACCGGCACGTTCGGCACCGCGCGTGACATCACGCTGGCGGGCACTGGTACGTTCAACACCGATGCTGGCACCAAGCTCACCGCGACCGGTACGGTCGGTGGCCTCTCGGGCCTGGTGAAGAATGGTGAAGGCACGCTCGAGATCGATGGCGTCGCTTCGCACACCGGTGGCACCACGGTGAACGACGGTACCCTGATCCTCGCCGGCAAGAATACCTACACCGGTGGGAACACGATCAATGGCGGTTCGCTGCAGGTCTCGTCCGATGCGAACCTCGGCGCGGCTTCGAACAACATCGCGATCAACGGCGGTGACCTTACCGTCACCCAGACCATGACTACCGACCGCGATATCGTGATCGGTGCGAAGGGTGCGAGCATCACCACGCTCAACGGCGTCACGCTGAACCAGCAGGGCGACATGAGCGGCACCGGTGGCCTGGTGAAGCTGGGTGGCGGCACGCTGGTCGTCAGCGGCAACAACTCGTTCACCGGCGGCACGCTCATCCAGGGCGGCGTCATCCGCATCGATTCGGGCTCCTCGCTCGGCACGGGCCAGATCCTGCTCCAGGGCGGCACGCTGCAGACGGTCGCCACGCTCGGTACCGGCCAGCAGGTCGTCATCAGCGGCAATTCGGGCGTGAACGTCGATGCCGGCACGACCACCGTGCTTTCGGGCAACCTCACCGCCGCGGCGGGTGACAGCTGCTTCGTGAAGTCGGGTGCGGGCAAGCTGAGCCTCACCGGTTCGGCCCATATGGGTAGCGGTACATGCGTGCAGGGCGGCATCCTGAGCGCCAACGGCCAGCTGACCAGCTCGTTCGTGCAGGTCGACGCCGCGGGCACGCTGCGTGGTACCGGCCTGATCAACGGACCGGTGAATGTCGAAGGCCGCCTGGCCGCCGGCAACTCGCCCGGCACGCTGACCGTGGCCGGCACCGTGACGATGCAGGCCGGCGCAACGCTGCAGGTCGATATCGATGGGCAGGGCACCGGTAACGGCGCGGGCAACTACTCCCGCGTGCTGGTGACGGGCGCGGGCAACCAGTTCATCGCGAACGGCACGCTGGCTCCGACGCTCCGCGGCATCA
>NZ_JBQCFT010000385.1:0-2132 GCF_051958795.1 Luteibacter sp.
GGGGGGGGGGCGGCTCGCCTCTCGTTTGGGCGGGGGGGGGCCCCCCGCCCCGGGCCGGCGGGGCCGCGGGGGGGGCCCCCCCCCCCCCCCCCGCTCCCGACCCCAGCGACCATCCAGCCTAAGGCGGCGCAAGCCGCTCAGCACATGCATTCGCGCCAGCGAATGAACCGATTGCCGAGATGCCGGAGCGAGACCGTCATCATCCAGCGACAAAGCACTTGACGACAACTGTAGTCAGGCGCATTCTGCCTACATCTGTAGTCAGGAGCGTCACCGTGGCGAAGAAGTCGATCGGCGATCAGGAACTCGCCCTTTTGCAGTACATCGAGGAAGCGCCGAAGAGCTCGGTTGCCGAGGTGTGCGCCGGGTACGGCGAGCCGCGCGGGCTCGCGCGCTCCACCGTGCTCACCATGATGGAACGGCTCCGCGCGAAGGGTTACCTCGCGCGGCGCAAGGCGGAAGGGTCGTTCCGATACAGCGTCACCGGCGAATCCGGTGAAGTCATGACCGGCGCCGTCGCTCGCTTCGTCGAGCGCACCCTGCAGGGCTCCGTCTCCCCCTTCGTCGCATGGATGGCAGAACGCGGCCAGGTCAGCGACAGCGAACTCGCCGAACTCGAGGCCCTCGTCGGGCAACTGCAATCGAAGCGCAAGGGACGCTGACCATGGATATCCTCCTGGACTCGCTGCTCACCCGGCTCGCCGCCGCCTCCCTGCAGACCGTACTGTTCGCGGGATTCATCTGGGCGTTGTGCCGCTTCGTCCCCACGCTGAGTGCCGCCACGCGCTCGTGGATGTGGTGGCTGGTCGGCGCGCAGATGGTCGTCGGCCTGTGCCTTCCCGGCACGATCGATCTGCCGCTGCTTCCCGCTGCCGCACCGACCGTCATTGTTTCAGGCGACCCTGCCATGCCTGTCACCATGAGCGTCACCGACATGCCGGCCGTCGATCCGGCCGATGCATGGGCATGGTCGTGGGGCACGGCCCTGCTGGCCGCCTGGATCGTACTCGTCGCCGCGCAGGTCATCGTCGGTGTCGTTCGCTGGCGGCGCATCGCGGGTGTCGTATCACGCGCCCTGCCGCATGACGATGTCCGCCTCGAGACACTGTGCGCCCAGCGTGCACGCGCACTGGGCCTGCGCCGTTCGCCGCGCCTCGCCGTCTCGGCCGAGGTCGATTCGCCGCAGGTCGTCGGCATGCTGCGGCCCACGATCCTGCTGCCGCTCGACGATACGTTCGGTGACGACGAGCGCGAGATGGCGCTGATGCATGAGCTCGCGCACATCCGCCGTGGCGACCTACTGCTGGGCGGCATTCCCGCCCTCGCGCGGACGCTGTTCTTCTTCCACCCCATGGCCCACCTGGCCGTCCGCGAGTACGCGCTGTGCCGCGAGGCGGCTTGCGATGCGCTCGCCGTCGATCGCGGGAGACTCGCCGCCGGAACCTATGGGCGCCTCATCCTCCGCCTGGGCGTCGTGCCCCACCCGCACCATGCCTTGCCTGGCGCATCGCCCACTTTCCGCATCCTGAAGAGGAGACTCGACATGCTTGGCCAGTCGCAGGACGCGCGCCCGCGCGTCGCCACCACCCTGTTCATCGCCTCGCTCGCCCTCGCCGCGGCGTTGCCGTGGCGCATCGTCGCCGCCGCCTCGCACGTGGACACGCCAGTGGTCGCCCCGGCATCCGAGCTCGCGCCAAACGACCAGGCTGCCCCTGCCGCCGCGTCGGCCGCGGAAGCCGCACCCGCTGTCGCCGCCACGCCGGCACCCGCCGCGGCGCCTGCGGCTGCCCCCAAGGCAGCCGCACCCGCCGTCGCCGTCATCGTCGACAAGAAAACGCCGCGCGATGCGTCGGGACGCTACATCCTGCCGCCTCCTCCGGCGCCACCGCCGGCACCCGCTGCACCTGCCGCGCCCGTGGCGCCGCCGGCTCCGCCCGCACCGCCGGTCAGCGAATCCAGCCACCTGCACACGTCGTACAGCACCATCGAAGACAAGGGCGGTCGGCACAGCCTGGATATCGATGAGCGCAAGGGCTACCTGACCATCACCAACGACGATGGCCAGTGGGAGCTTCACGATCCGGCGTACCTCGCGCGCATCCGTGCGATCTACCAGCAGAGCTTCAAGGGCG
>NZ_JBQCFT010000386.1:0-4050 GCF_051958795.1 Luteibacter sp.
CCAGCATCCTTCAGGCGGCCAAGCTGCAGCGAAAGCAACTGGGCCGTCGTGATCCGGCGGGCCATGTCGGCCAGCTTCAGCTGAACGGCCTGGTTGGCGGAGAGCGGGCGGCCGAACAGGATGCGCTGCGACGAGTAGTCCAGCACCTCTTTCAGGCAGGCCTGGGCCGCACCGATCGGGCCCCAGGTGATGCCGTAGCGAGCCTGGGTCAGGCAGCCCAGCGGCCCCTTCAGGCCCTTGACGTTCGGCAGGCGCGCGCTATCCGGCACGCGTACGTCATCGAAGAACAGGCCCGAGGTCACCGAGGCGCGCAGGATCATCTTCTTGTGGACATCATGCGCCGCGAAACCATTGGTGTCGGTCGGCACGATGAAGCCCTGGATCCCGTCCTCGGTCTGCGCCCACACGATCGCGATGTGCGCCAGGTTGCCGTTCGTGATCCACATCTTGGCGCCATTGATGACCCAGTCACCGCCATCGCGGCGGGCGTTGGTCTTCATGTTGGCCGGGTCCGAGCCGCCGTGCGGTTCGGTGAGACCAAAGCAGCCGATGACCTCGCCTGCCGCCATGCGCGGCAGGTATTCGCGTTTCTGCTCTTCCGAGCCGTACGCGAAGATCGGGTACATGCACAGCGAGCTCTGCACGGAAGCGAAGCTGCGCAGGCCGGAATCGCCGCGCTCCAGCTCCTGGCAGATCAGGCCGTAGCTCACGCCGTTCATGCCGGCGCAGCCGTATTCCTCGGGCAGCGTGGCGCCCAGCAGGCCGAGCGAGGCGATCTCGGGCACCAGCTCCGCGGGGAAACGCCCCTGGTCGAAGGCATCGCCGATGATCGGCAGCACTGTCTCATCAACAAAGCGGCCGACGGCGTCCTGCACCATGCGCTCTTCTTCGGTGAGCAGCGAGCGGACGTCGTAGAGGTCGAGCGGGTCAAGACGGTGGGCCATGCGGGGACTCGTAAGCGGCTGCCGGAAAGCCCCTGATTGTAGACCCGCGTGAAGGCTGGGTCATGGCGGCCCGCAGCAAACCGTCCGATCCCGTGTGGAAGCGCGCTCGCGCGCGATTTCCGTGCGACACACCCGTTCCATGCGGCCGCGAAGGGTGTGCCCGGCCGTAATCGATTACATAATGGCCGGGCTCCCAGCCACCAGGCCTTCCCCATGTTCAAGGGCGTCATCCTCGGCTTTGCCTGTTACGCCGCCTATGCGTGGAGCGACGCCTTCGTGAAATCCCTGGAGGGCACCCTGCCGGCGTACGAGGCGGTGTTCTTCGGCGCCGTGCTGGCCCTGGCCGCCCTGCCCTTCCTGAAGAAGCCCGGCGACCGCTGGAGCGAGGTGGTGATCTCTAAACTGCCGGGCCTGTGGCTGCTCCGGGCCATGGCCGGCGCCATCGGCAACGTCACGGCGGTCATGGCCTTCACCGCCCTGCCCATGGCCGAGGCGTTCTGCCTGATCTTCCTGCTGCCGATCTTCGTGACGATTCTTTCCGTCGTGTTCCTGCGCGAGCACGTGGGCTGGCGGCGCTGGTCGGCGGTCGTGGTCGGCTTCCTCGGCGTCCTCGTGGTCCTGCGGCCCGGCTTCCGCCACCTGGGCGTCGGCCATGTGGCGGCGATCATCTGCGGTATCACCGGCGCGCTTTCGATCATTGCCCTGCGCATGGCCGGTGCCAGCGAGAAACGCATCACCCTGTACGGCGCAGGCGTCGTTGGCCCGATGATCGCGGGCTTCATCATGATGCTGCCGCACTTCGTCTGGCCGGACCTGCACCAGTGGTTCCTGGTACTGGGCTATGGCTTGTTCGCCGCTGCCGGTGCGGTGCTGTTGATGCTCGCCACGCAGCACGCGCCGGCGAACCGCGTCGCACCAACGCAGTACAGCCAGATGCTCTGGGCGATCCTGTTCGGCTACCTGATCTTCCACGACCACCTCGACTGGTGGATGCTCGTGGGCATCGTCCTGATCCTCGGCGCCGGCCTGTTTACGTTCGTACGCGAAGAGAAGAAGACCGACTGGTGGCGTTGGACGAATATCGTCTAGCGCCGCAGAGCTCTCGGGTGACATGACTATCAGGTTTCCCTGATTCAGCCACCTGCGACACATCCGGACCATGACAGCTCCGTATCTCGGAGCCTGCCATGCTGCCCGGAAGTCCCACATGCATCCTTCGCGCCTCGACGTAGGCGCGAAGGATGGGCACACACTGGAACGCTGGCCTCATGCGCTGGCGTCCTCACATCGACCGATCAGCCAGAAGCCATTGCCTGCAGCATCTTCACCCATTTCGCTTCACACTTGAGCTGAATGTCGGCGGTGCTGCTTGCCCACGCACTGTCACGGTACACGTTGGTTTCGGCATTCACTGCTTCACACGCAAGTATCTCGACAGCGAATGCGACGCGGAGCCATATCGCGACGATCGAGAAATCCGCGCATTCGACAAGGAGCGTTATGAGCTTTCCAAGGAACTGCCGACCATTGTACGGACACTGTGTGAGAGGCGGTGCGGGTTCGGCAAGCACGAAAACTACGTCACGCTGGACCTGAGCCAAGCCGGTGCGGTCTACGCGGTGTTCTTTCAGGTAAAGCGCTGGCGGAAAGCCGGACCATCGGCCGTACTGGTCGTCGTGCAGAGCGCGTATCGCCTTGACCCTGGAAAACGCCTTCCGTCCACGGGACGCATTTCATTCAACGCCTTGGTCGGCCACGCTCTGCGCGAAACACGACCGAAGATCCCCAGGTAGGAAAAAGCGAAGCCCCGCTAAAGCGGGGCTTCTTAGATCGGAAACCTCTTGCGTCCGCGCCGGGCGGAGCCACTGGGTGGCAGGCGACGCTGGCAAGGCCATCCGCTTTGGCGTCTGGGCGAGATTCTAGCAAGGCCACTTGCCTGACGTAAATTCGAAGATTCTCAACTCATGAATTGCTTACACCATGCGGTACATGGCCCGTGGCGACCACCTGGCGGGCGGATTCCACGTTGGCCGGGCTGTCGTCGAAGAAGATGTCGGCACCGAAGGCGTCGAGGAACGGGCCCTTGTCGCGGCCGCCCAGGAACAGCGCCTCGTCGATGCGGACACCCCAGCGGCGTAGCGTGAGGATGACCCGCTTGTGGGCCGGTGCGGAGCGTGCCGTGACCAGGGCCGTGCGGATCGGCGAGGTCTCGGCCGGGAACGCGGCCTGCAGCCGGTGCAGCGCCGAGAGGAAGCCGCGGAACGGGCCGCCCGAGAGCGGCTCGGCCCACATTTCCGTTTCGTTCTGGTGGAAAGCTTCAAGGCCCTGCTCGCGGGAAACGCGCTCACCTTCGTCACCGAAGATCACTGCGTCACCATCGAACGCGACGCGCAGCTGCTCGGTGGAACGCGGCGGCGCGACCGACGGCAGGATCGTCGCCGCGGCGACACCGGCGCGCAGCGCACGACCGACGTCTTCGGCGTTGGCGGAGAGGAACAGGTCGGCCTTGAACGGCGCGATGTAATCCGACGTTGGCGCGCCACTGGTGAACGCCGCACGCGAGATACCCAGCCCGTAGTGCTGGATGGCATTGAAGATGCGCAGCCCGGTATCCCCTGAATTGCGCGAGAGCAGGATCACTTCTACCGCAGGCACATCGCCGGAGAGCTTGTTCAGGTCGAGCAGCTTCTGCACAAGGGGAAACGCCACGCCCGGCTTGAGCAGCTCGTTCTCATGCTCGATCTGGAAGGCACGGTAGGCATCCAGCCCTTCCTGCTCGAACAGCTCGTGGCTGCTACCCATGTCGAACAGCGCCCGTGAGGAAATGGCCACCACCAGGCGGTTATCGCGCACCGAGGATTCGGCGTGTGCGTTGGTGGACGGGAGGTCCTCGGGGGCGTTCATGGGGCGGTCCATGGGGCTGGGATGCCTATCCTAGACCAGATATGTGGGAGCGCGCTTGCGCGCGATCGCGCGCAAGTGAACTGACCCCCTAAAGTTGGACGGGTCGGTCGGGTCCAAAGGCTTGGGTCCGGTATTCCACCGGGCTCCGGCCTTTGAGGTTGAGCTTGATGCGATTGTGATTGTAATAGTGGATGTAACCGGG
>NZ_JBQCFT010000387.1:0-5265 GCF_051958795.1 Luteibacter sp.
GGGCGCCGGCCCCCACACCAGCCCCCCCACCCTTGGGGCGGGGGGTTGGGGGGGTGGGGGTAATGGGCGGCCTTGTCCCCGCCCCCCCCCGCTCCCACAAGATCGTGCGGGTTGCTCAGCCAACCAGGCCAAGCCGGATCAGGCTTTCCGCACTCGCCACGATCGCATCCTCGCGTGAACGCGGCTTCCACCCCAGCACGCGCTGCGCCTTGGCGCTGGTGGCGCTCAAGTCGACACCGAGCAGGGCGACTACCGGGCGCAACGCCGGATTCTTCCGCGCCGCAAGGCGCACGACCCAATTCGGCAGCACGCGCGTCGGCACCTTCGCCGCCGCCGGCCCCAGGCGCTCGCGCAATACCCGGGCCACGTCGGCCATCGACATGCTCTCGCCCGCGGTGGCGATGAAACGCTCGCCCGATGCCTTCGGATCGAGCATGGCGCGCAGGTGCAGGTCCGCCACGTCGCGGACATCGACGAAACCGGAATTGATCTTCGGGCAGCCCTTCTGGTTGCCTTCCAGCAGGTTCTTCACCAGGCGGACGGAGTGCGAGTAATCCGCACCCAGGGCGGGCCCCATCACGGCAGTCGGGTTCACCGACGAGAGTTCGAGGCCCTTGCCCTCGCGCTTGATGAAATCCCATGCAGCGCGCTCGGCCAGCGTCTTCGACTTCTGGTACGGCGCGATATTTCCCTCGAGGTCGCTCCAGTCGGTCTCCTTGAACGGGCGCGGATAACCGGCCTTGTCCCCTGCCCCGACCGCACCAAACGCGGAGGTGAGCACAACGCGTTTTACACCGGCGTCCCGCGCCGCTCTGAGCACGCGCAGGTTTCCGTCGACGGCCGGGCGGATCCAGTCCTCTTCGCGCACCTGGTCACCGGAAGGCGTAGGCGAGGCGCCGTGCATGACGTAGCTACAACCCTGGGCGGCCTCGGCCCAGCCCGCGTCTTCGCCGAGGTCGGCACGGACGAAGGCCAGGCGGTCACCGGCATCGACACCCGCCGAGCGCAGGTTTTCACGCACCTCGGCCTCGCGTCCAGGTGTTCGCACGGTGGTGCGCACGCGGTACCCGCGTTCCAGCAGCGCGATGATGCAGTGCTGCGCAATGAAACCGGTGCCACCGGTGACGAGGACGAGATCGTGGTTCATGGGTTGCTCCGGCAGTCGCTGAATCCGGAAAGCTTAAGGAGCGAAGCGCGTACGGAGAATGCGATACAGTGCGCATTACTTGCTCGAGAGTACGGCCATGAGTACGGACCCCTTCTCCGACATCCTCCGGTTTACCCAGGCGGAATCGCTCGTCACGGGTGGTTTCAGCGCCAGTGGCCCCTGGGCCATCGCGTTCCCGCCGCCCTCCAGCATCAAGTTCTTCGCCGTGGTGAAGGGCGGCTGCTGGGTGACGATCGAGGGTGAGCCCGAGCCCATCTGGTTCGGCACGGGGGATGTGGGCCTGATCACGGCAAAGCGCCGGATCGTGCTGGCCAGCGACCTTAGCGTGCCACCGCAGGATGCGATGGCGGTGTTCTCCGCGTCGGGCAAATCCGTGGTGACGCTCGGCGATGGCAGCGACTTCGCCCACATCGGCGGCCATGTCCTTCTCGACCCAGCCAGCGGCCGGCTCCTGGCCGACGTGCTACCTGCGTGGATCCACGTGGGCGCCGACTCGCCCCAGGCCACATCCTTCCGCTGGCTGCTCGCCGAGCTGGTCGCGGAGCGGCGCACCGACCAACCCGGCACGCAGCTCGCCTCCGCGCAACTCGCCCAGCTGCTGTTTATCCAGATCCTGCGGGCGCACCTGCAGACCTCGGGCCCCATGCCGTCCGGCTGGCTGCGTGCCCTTGGTGATCCGCGGATCGCGCCGGCCATCCGCCTTATGCACGCCGACCCGGCTCGGGCCTGGAGCCTTGAAGAGCTGGCCCAGGCGTGCGCGATGTCACGGACGACATTTGCCAATCGGTTTCGCGACACAGCAGGAACGACACCGCTGGCTTACCTCAATTCGTGGCGCATGCACCTGGCAACGCGCGCACTGAGTGACGGCAAAATCGCTGTCGCTGTCCTTGCCGGCGAGCTTGGGTATGCTTCGGAAAGCGCGTTCAGTGCCGCGTTCAAGCGTGCTATGGGGGAATCGCCGCGGGCGTATCGGATTCGGATTCGTGAGGGATCGGTGTGCGATTCGGAGTTGGCTTAGCTATACCAGAGCACCCGATGGCCGGCCGCCTCGACGGTGCGCGGATAACTCTCTTATGACCTAGCTTTCGAGTAGGATTTTCCGACGCCTTTTTCGAGACTCACACCACGTCAGCTATAGAGTCGAACGCCTCCTCCAGCAACGCTCTGTCGGCGACGCGTTTCGCTGATGTGCGCTGCGCAAGATTGCGCAGCTTGTGCTTCACCGCAGGCAACTCGACCGCATCAGCAAACCCAATCAGACCGAAGTCCGGCGCCTCGTGCTCAACAGAGCGAAGGAACGCCCGTGATGGCTCATCCAGCCAACCTGCGATGCGATCCAAGAGCCGCTCACGAATAGCGAGCAGACCCTCTACTTCTACCGGCTCGGCAGTCATCCCCTTGAAATGCGCGTCGAACGTCGCAGAAAAATCTGCGGGCATATGTGGCGCCAACATCTCCCATGCGGGTTTCGGACTGCACGTCAGATAGACGAGGAACGTTCGCCATAGCTCCTGCCCTGTCCGCTTATCATCAAGCAACAGCCCGACATCGAACAAATCCCGGGGATGCTGTCGCGAGAGCGCGGCGGAAAGCTTGCCCGCATAGAGATCAGCGAAGCTGACGACCTTCACGGAGGCGAACCCAAACGCCTCCTCGACACTAGGTCGCACGACCATCGTGCGCACCGGATGCACGGTTCCGCGCATTACGGGGCTCGTTTCGATCTGCACGCGCGCGTTGCCTCGCCTGACCACGAGGCGATTGATGAAGCCGCCAGCAGATCCCGACGTCTGCACATGAAGCTGAAGCGGACGAGCTCGCAATGCAGCTGCCAGGCGACCAAGGGCTTCCGTTATGAGCCGTGCATCTTCGGCGAAGGGATTGACGGGCAGCCAGGCTAGATCAATATCGACCGACAACCTCGGCAGGTCGTGCTCAAAGAGGTTGATGGCCGTTCCGCCCTTCAAGGCAAACTGAGGCTCTCGAGCCAGCTCGGGAAGGATCTCGATCAGCAATCGCACGCGATCAGCGTATCGCTGCCCTCTTTCGTCAAGCCAAGTGCTCATCCAGATCCGTTGGCAAAGTGATTAGATAGGTCGGGTCCAGACGGCCACCCGGCACCAGGGCGCGCTTGCCGCTACCGAGATCCACACCGTCGAGCGGGACATGCGGCAGCCATGCATGTTGGTGGCGGTGCGCGAGCGCAAGGAACAGGCGCTTGGCCTTGATGCTTCGGCAGTGTCGTAGTTGCTGTGCGAGTCGCTGCGGGCTGAGGGTTGTCATCGACTGCATCAGTGCGTCGATTTCATAGACCAGCGTCGGCTCGGATACGCCGTCACATAGTTCAAGCATGGCGCGCTCGACGGTTGAACACACCAGGGCGCCGTCGCCATCCACGGGCCGGCGGCGAAATAGTCCTCGCTCTGCCAGCGCGGCGTCAGGAACTCCACCCAAAAACATCTGGGAAGCCGAATCGAACGAGCCCAAGCCCATGAACGCAAATCGCTGTTCAAGCGGAAGCTTTGCGAGCCACGCCGGAGGGCGGCGCAGGCCGTACAACGTCACCGTACCGGCATCGCCCAGGCGTAGGTAGTGCTCATGCCCCTGCAAGCTGAGCGCAAAACGGCCGCCAACGTGCACCGAACTACTCACGTCGCCCTGAAGGGTTCGAACCGCGCCCTCCCAGGTCAACCGGCCGCCCGCGCGCAGGTAAACCCCACGGGCAACGGGCACGAGCCAGCCGCCGGCGACATAGCGCACAACCAGGTTGCTCGGATATCCGTGCGTCCTCAGCCAGCGTGCCGAGACGAGCTGAGTGTCGCCGAGCTGGATAAGCAGCGAGTTTAATTTTTTGGGATTTGAGTCACTCACGGTGACTAAAATACGAGTTTTTTAAACTAACGCAAGCGGCGCTGGTTTACCAAGAACAAAGAAAACGTCACTCGGAGCGACCTTCTTAAGGCCGGCGTGATCCAACTCACCCCGCCATACGGAACGTCAGGTTGATCCGCTCGGTACCGGTGAGGGGATGTTGCGCGCTCTTCAGCGGCATGATGCCGTGGTAACGCAGGCGGTCGGCGCCGCCCCACACCACGACGTCGCCATGATGCAGGGACACCCTCGCGGCGCGGTCGGTTCGCTCGTGGCCGCCGAAGAGGAAGGTGGCCGACAGCCCCAGCGACACGGAAACGATCGGCGCGCCGAAATCACGCTCGTTCTTGTCCTGGTGTAGCGACATCCGCGCGCCCGGCGCGTAGTGATTGATCAGGCAGGCATCCGGTTCGAAGCCCGGAAAACCTGCCTCCGCAGCGGCCAGGGTCGCCAGCGACGCGAAGACGTCCGGCATCGCTGGCCACGGCTTGCGCGTTTCCGGATCGACCGAGGTGTAGCGGTAGCCACGCTGGTCCGATACCCAGCCCAGCATGCCGCAGTTCGTCGACGCAACCGACATCGTCAAACCGCCTGGCGTCACCATCCGGCGCAGGGGTGACGCGGCCTCGACGGCAACGATCGCAGGAAAGAGCTCCCCCACGCGACCGAGCGCGAACTCGCGCAACACCACGGCATCGTTACCTAGCCGCAGCGTCGCACCAGTTGGTTCGAACAGGTCAAACGAATCCATACGACTAGCGCCTGAAGACGCCCTTGCGGGCTCGCCTTACTCCCACTCAATCGTAGCCGGCGGCTTCCCCGAAATGTCATAAACAACACGAGAAATACCACGCAACTCATTGATAATGCGCGTAGAGCACTTATCGAGGAAGTCATACGGCAGGTGCGCCCAGTGCGCCGTCATGAAGTCGATCGTCTCCACCGCACGCAGCGCGATGACCCACTCATAGGCGCGGCCATCGCCGACGACGCCCACCGAACGCACCGGCAGGAACACGGCGAACGCCTGGCTCACCCGGTCGTACAGCCCGTGCGCGCGCAGCTCTTCAATGAAGATCGCATCGGCGCGCTGCAGCAGGTCGACGTATTCCGGCTTCACTTCACCCAGCACGCGCACGCCGAGGCCCGGGCCCGGGAACGGGTGGCGGTAGACCATCTCGCGCGGCAGGCCGAGTTCGACGCCGATGCGGCGGACTTCGTCC
>NZ_JBQCFT010000388.1:0-4075 GCF_051958795.1 Luteibacter sp.
GCGCGTACCAGGCGCGCTGCCAGATGGTCGGATTCCTCCGGACGCCACAAATCCCTTCCTGCTCGTACAGGCACCGATCGTCGATGTACCAGGATCGGGATCACTGCCTGGCGACCGCTTTATCGCGATCGTAGATGGCGACGAAAGTGCCGCATCGGCGACGGAATATGTCGCTATGAAGGACGACTATGTAGAACTGCGCATTCCAACGACGCGCATCGACGAGCTGGCTGACGGCTTCCACGCGCTATCGTACCGCGTGTACCCCGATGGTTTCGGCCGCCAGGCTCTCTCTGGTGCGACGCTCATTGACTTGGATCGAACCCCGGCGGGAGGCCGCCTTCTGCCCGGAATCCGTTTCAGCGAGTCTGTGATCTTCGAAGGTCTTTCGCTGGCCACGTTGCTGTCGCTCCCGAACGCTGAGCTGGTCGGCATCATCCCGGACTACGCTGACGTCCATCCTGCAGACGTGATTCACGTCTACATGCACCATCGTGAGTCGGCCCTTGATTTTCCTGCGGCTGTCCTCTCTGCCTCAACAGATGGCAGCCCGATCACTGTCCGCTTTGATCGGCTCCTCCTCGAGCAGATTGATGGCACCGGTCGCGTCGACTTTTACTACTACGTCGTCGATCCCGTGGGCCTGAAGAGCCCCAATTCCGCAGTGACACCGCTCAACTTGGCGGTTAAGGGCGGACCCGAGCGGCTTCCGCCTCCTGGTATCAAGGGTGGAGACGATGGGTTGGTTAGTGACGCCGATATTCGACCCAGTCTCGTTGTAGAGATTCCTGCCCTCACGCCGCAAGCTAAAGCCGGAGACACTATCCAGCTCTATCTTGGTACGAAAGCATTCGGCGAAGTAGAGATCGAACCTGAGGATATCGGTAGCGGCCCCCTCAAGACGCTTTCAATCGACTACGCGACCATGTGGAAACTGGCCGCTCGGGAGACCACCGCTCCGTTCGAGATCACTGCGCGATATCTCCATCGCCGTGCGGGCGTCAATAGTTGGTCTGACAGTGCCACCTATTCATGTGATTTCACCCTCCCCGGCGGAGCAGATCCGGTACCTGCCACACCCGAGCACGAGGCATTGGACAAGCCCGTACTGCGCGGCGTCGACGCCGACGAGGACAATGTCATCACTTTTGCCGACTCGACAAAGCCCGCAACGGTCCGTATCGGTAACGACACCAACGCATCGTCCCGGGTCATTCCCGCATTCGAGCGTGGAGACACGATTTACGTGAAGATGGGTGACACCGTGGTGGGCGCCCCTCACACCTTCGATGGAGAGGCCTACCCGATCTACGTAAACATCTCCGCCAAGGAGCTAAACGAGCACGCTGGTTTCTCTGCTCTTTCGTACGACGTGGTCCGTGAGCTTTCGACGAGTCCGCATACCGCCGTCGCACAGTCTCCTGCGCAACTTATCCGAATCGACTCCGCGCAGGCACTTCCTGGTGCGGGCCTCCAACTCGCTCCGTCGATTTTCCTGCAAGCCCGTGCTTGGGAGGGACTCGGCAAGGCCTACGGACTTGAAGGACGGGACTTCGTAGACGGATTTACACCGCTTCGTCTTTTCGGCTACGCGAACATGAACGCTGGTGACAAGGTCGTAATTACGTTCACGGCATTTGACAGGTACGACGATGGCAACCGTGTACCTGAGGCGGACTTCCGCATCGATCGCATCATCGTCCCAGGTGACCTGGTTGCGAAGGCTGATCCAGACCCGGTCACCGGCGATCTCATCTACGTCGACATGAAGTTCCCAATCGATCCCGCAAAGACGCTGGTGCACGGTCATTTCGAGTATTCCCACACGATTAACAACGCGGCGGGTCCGGGCTTCTCAGCGTCGAAGAACGTGACGATCAAGGTTCGGTTTTGAGCCGGGTATAGCGCAACAACCAAGGAGAAAGATTATGAAAGAACAGGATACTCTTCGTGCACTTGCGCCTCCGATCATTCGCGAGGCGGCTGATGGCGGACTAGGTTATGACGACGTCATTGAAAACCCGTGGCGTTGCGTCACCGCGCAGGTCAAGGAATGGGGTCGGCTCGTCGCCGGAGATACGATTGAGATTCTCTGGGGTCCCTCTCTCGCCCCTGTCGCGAGCCATGTGTATCGCACGGAGGAGGACTGGGCGCCGCTTATCAGCATTGACGTGGCGCGGATCTACGAGCACGGTGAAGGCTTGATGGCAGTGGCGGCCAAACTCACAACCGTGGATTCGGGGGAGTCTCAGGTCTCTGATTCCGCGCCCATCATCGTGAAATTCACCGTTCCCGGCGGGTTGGATGAAACACCATCGACTCCTTACTTGAACGAGCGCCTCGCTCCGCCGAGCGTGTCCCCCAACCCGCTTCCCGATGATTTCGGCGGTGTGGCCGTCGTGATCCAGCCGTATGAGCACATGTCTGCGGGCGACACGTTGAGCGTCCGCTGGCAGGGCATGGCAATCACGCGGCCAGCGCTTTCGGTGGATGAAGTCGGGCGTCCGGTTCGTATCCCCATCGACCGTGAAATGGCGAAGTCGACTGCTGGCGAGGACGTCACGGTTTGCTACCAGGTGTATGACATCGTCGGGAACTGGTCTCGCTGGTCACCGTCCGCGGTGGTCCGGGTGCCTCCCGACGAAGGCAGCCTCCCTGCCGCGCCTTGGGTTACGGGAACGACCGATGATATTGGCCGTGAACTGAAGCTCGAAGTCGTAGGCACCCGGCCCGTTATCGTACGCGTCGAGAATCATCCCGTGCCGGCAGGTACATCGATCTCTATCCTCTGGGAGGGTGTCACCGCGACCGGAAAGGCGCTGGTGTATCGGACCGAAGAACAACGCGTACAGCGGCCGGGTCAGACGCTTGACTTCTCCGTACCAAATGCTCGCGTAACAGAGCTCGCCGGGGGCGAAGTGTCCGTGAGTTATGCATTCGTTCTGGACGGAGTACCCAAGCGGTCCAAACGGCGCCATCTTACGGTCGTGGGGCAAGTGCAGCCACTGCAGCCGCCGGCTCTGAGCGAGGCTCATGCTGGATCGGTCGATCCTGACCGTACGGCAGGCGGCGCACATGTCGACGTGCTTGCGTGGCCCGGACTCGATCGCGATGACCGTTGCTTCCTGGAGTGGACCGGCCAGCGCGCGGATGGGACGCCTACGTTCTTCAACGCGTCCTTGTCGGGTGCGGATCTCGGAGCCGACGGCATTCTCACCTTCCGCGTACCAGGGGAGGAAGTTGCGCGTGTCGCGGGCGGGCGCCTTCGCATTCGCTATAGCGTGGCTGTCCATACCCCCGTCCGTTCGGGCCATGGTTTGCGAACCGAACCATTGGTACAGATCTCCTCGCCCTGGCTTGAATTGGTCGTCGGGGAGCTGAAAGTGCCTTTGAGTATTGACTCAACCCCAGCGACCCTCTCGGCACCGATCATCCGTACCGAAGAGCGCGTAACTGTCCCGCCGGCTGGCGCTTTTGTGGCGCGGATGGCGACGGGTGGCGTACCGCCGTATCGTTACTCGGCGAGCAGTGGCGCCGTCGAGGTTGACGAGGCGACTGGGCGCGTGGTGTCGCTGCGCAATGGCGATGCCGTCGTCACGGTGACCGACGCGAAGGGTGCTACGGCGTCCTACCCGGTTTCGGTGAGTGGCGTCCTCCATCTCGTCGACCTGGGATCCGAGATGATGTGGGGGTACGCCTCCGCCGCCGCGGCCAAAGCCGGCGGTCGGGTTCCGCACGTCGAGGAGTGGGATGCCATGCGCGCGGTCTATGGCGGCGAGCCGGGTATCCGTGAGAACGCCGCCTGGTCCGATACCCCGGCGAACTCCGTAACGCGCTACGTGGTGTTCCCTGCGACGGGTGTCCGGGAGGTTCGCCGATCCTCGCTCACGCGACTTGAGCCGGATGAGCGCTGGATCCCTGTCGGACCGACGCTCGGCACCGCCTGGGCCTGGGTGATCCTCGCCCCCACTGCCTGATTTGCCTAACGGCGGGCGGGGCCCCGGCAGCGCCCGCTCTCCACTAAAACAATCATACGGGATATCCATGCCATGAATGGCTGTGGTGCGGTTAGTAG
>NZ_JBQCFT010000389.1:0-5769 GCF_051958795.1 Luteibacter sp.
TTCCACTTCATCGTGCGCGGTGATCGGGAGGCAAGCCTAAAGTGGTACACGATCGGCGCCGAGAACGGTGATCCAGCCTGCGCTCATAATCTCGCCGGGCTACTCATGGTAAGCAGCGATGAGCAAGAGCACGCGCGGGGCATATTTTGGCTCCATAAGGCTGCTGACGGAGGAGCTCCCTATGCGAAGGACGAGCTCAAGGAGATGGAAAGCCAGGCGAAGCCTTGAGGACTTCGAACCTTTCCATTTCGGGTGTAGGAAGCCCCTGATTTCCCTGTAAGTGTTATCTTACATAATATACACTCCCCGGGAATTCTGCGAAAAACCATCGCTTCCCGGTGAATTCGGCGTGGACGTATAGACGGCTAAACCGAACGTGAGCGTAATCGCTGCCGCAGTCCCCGAAATCCGTTGAGCGCATCGAAGCCACACCTGTGCGCGCTTCGGGTTGACCATCGCCTCTCGGTCGGCTTGCACGCGAAGGACCCATTCGTCCGCGTCGAGTCCGATTGCCTTTGCCATCGCGGAGACGCTTTCGGGTTCGGCATGGTTTCGTTCCTTTCGCCATGCGCTCGTCGTTGCGCGTGAGACGCCCAGGGCGATTGCCGCCTGATTGTCGGATGTCAGCGAGCACACTTCCTTGTACCTGTCAAGCAATTTAATTGTGCTATTCATGTCAGGACCCTATAGACACCAGTGTCAGGTGCCAGTATACATACGCCCGTTGTCAGGACCCTCCTGACACGTGACAGGGGCGAAGGATATGGGGTTCATTGCTGGCTGGGTAGCCTTCTGCGCGCTTCTCGGCGCCGGGTTGATGGTCCCCCGTGCGCTCGCGCGGGCAGGGCACCAGCGCTCGCTGCGTCAAGCGGGCTGGCTGTGATGGACTCCCCGGATCTTCTCGGTTACGTCTCCGGCCCGGTCGCCATCATGGCGGCCGGTGCCGCTGCCGCCGTCGTCATTTCCTTCGCGTGGACCGCCGCCATCAAGAAGGTTCAGGCCGCGTCGCTCCTTCGCATGGAAGGGGCGGCGGAGATGCGCGCGAACGACTACTACGCGTTCTGCTCGGCCTGCGGGACGCGGCTGCGCAATTCCGCCATCGAGAAGAACGTTTGCCCGAACTGCGGCGAGCGTGACTCCGCCGAGTGGGCCGCCGACGAAGGCAAGCGCAATCGTAAGCGTCGCCAGGGCGAAAAGGCCGCTCGTGACGCGCAGGATGAAGCCGACCGCAAGGAGTTCGTCCGCCATAGCGCGGAAGCGGGTCATGCGTTCCTGTGCGACGCCTGCGGCGAAGAAATTGAAGACGATCATTTCGATTTCGATGACACGAAATGTCCGGTGTGTGGCTACAAGGGCTACCCGGTCATCACTGACGAAACCGGCGACGAAGGGGAAGCCGATGCGCCGTAGACCTGCTGAGGCGTTTACGCCCGGCCCGCACCACTACCTGCGTCCGGCGCCTGCCGTCGCGTTCATTGAGGCGGTGCGCCCAGTGCTCGACGGCCTTCTTCCTGCCGGTTTCGCCAACGTTGCCATCGACCCGCATGCGGTGTATCCGGGCCTCTGTTCATGGGACCGCCGTCTGGTGCGTGAAGCCCGCATCCGCTCGTGGGAGGGTACCTCGTACGACTACCTCGTGAAGCGCGAGCGCGAGTTGTTGGAGGCGGGCCTGTGATCGCTGGGTCGCTCCAACTCGTGGGTTACGGTCCGTGCTATCCCGAGCGGTACGAGTTCGCCGTCGTCGTTGACGGCGTGCACGTGGATCTAGTTGACGTGCCTTCCGGTTCCTTTGAGGACGCGTGGGCTCTCGCTTATCTCTACTCGCTACCGCGCGTTCGGGGCGACCGGTGATGGGCTCGGCTCCCTCGTTCCTGTCCGTTCTGCTCGGCCTCGGCGCCGCTGCGGGTCTCGTGTTCTTCCTGGCGTTGTGGGCGCTCGTCACACTCGCGCTCATCCACCACTGCTGTGGCTTCGGCCGGGTGAAGCGGTGATCCGCCGCGCAGCGGCGGTGATCCCGTCGGCTAACAGGGGATCAAAGTTCCTTAACGCGAAGGCGAAGTTGCCAACGAAGCGCGCCCTGGTATCGGCGAACGTTGACTTCCTCCGCTTCACCTGCGGCGAGCGGTACGTGTTCGGCGATGAGACGTCCGAGGAAGGCATGCATTGGCGCGCTGAGCGCTTCCTGCGCGATCTGACGCCTAAGTCCGGTCTGGTGGTGGAGCAGGGCGTGAACGGCGGCAGGCGCGGCTACGCGCATCACGTGGTCGTTCTGACGCCCGAGGGCACCGCCTGCGGCGACATCTGCTGGGGTGGCGAGAATCAGCGTGGAACGGTCTCCGTCGAAATGACGGGCGCAGCATGCGCCCGCGTTGAAGCGGGCTTTGACCACGACGTGGCGTGGTCACAAGTGCGCGAGCTTTTGGAGACCGTCGGGGCGAAGATCACCCGCGTAGACATCGCGCATGATGACTACCACGGCAAGCGCGGCCTTGCTCTGGCTCGCGAGTTGTATGACCAGGGCGAATTCGTTACGGGTGGCCGGCCGCCTGCGTCCAACACGCAGGGCTGGAACGACGGTAGCGGCATGACGATGTACATAGGCAAGCCGACCGGGCGTAGCCAGCTGGTGGTCTACGAAAAGGGCAGGGAACAGGGCTTCCGGGACGGCGATCAGTACGCCGACTGGGTGCGCTGGGAGGGTCGTTTCTACCATCGGAAGGGCCACGATATTCCTCTCGACGTGCTCGTTGAACCGGCTCTGTTCCTCGTGGGTCGTTACCCGGCGCTCGACTGGGTCAGCGCTGTCATGTGCCGGATCAAGTCCAGCACGATCCGCGCGCAGGCGAACCTGCATAACGCCATGCGCCACCTCAAGCGCCAGTACGGCGGCGTGGTGGCCTATCTGTCCGAGATCTCAACCGATTTAAGTGACCTGGGCGATCTGGTGTCGTCCTTCCTCACGAAAGATTCCTTGCCGAAGTGGCTCAACGAAAACCCCTTCGGAAAGGAAGTAGCGCTCGATTCGCATCCGCTTTTCGCTGCGCCCTTCTAGTCCAGTCCGTCTACACAGGAGAGTCTTATGTCCACGTCCAAGCGCATCGTTCGTGCTACCGCCGAAATCAAGCGCATCCCCAACAAGAAGCCGGGCCAGCCGGATCACGGCTTCCAGCAGTGCCAGCTGGTCGATCCCGACGGCGGGTACGAGCGTTTCGAGCTCTATTTCAACACCGCGAAGGCGTCGTTCGCGCATGAGCCCGGCGAATACACCGTCGAGGCGAGCGAACCCAAGGTGGTTGACGGGCGCCTCGTGATCTACCCGAACCTCGTCCCGGTTAAGGCCGCTCGCGCCGCCGCGTAAGGAGTCTGTGCCATGCCCGAATCGGAAGTCGGCTACGTGCTCCAGTGCATCGCCTACGACGTGCAGGCCGGGCAGTGCACGCAAACCGCGTTCCTCCCTCCGCCGACGTTGTTGCCGCCAATGTCGCCGGAGGATGCCAACACCATCGGGGTGTCCTTCATGGGCTCCGTTGCGCTGGTGATGGCAGCAAAGCTGTTCCGCCGCGGCTAAATCCATCCACTCACAGAAGGGGTAACACCATGAAGTACTGCCAGAACGCCGTCCGCAAGGTCGGTAGCTTCGTTCGCAACAACAAGGTCGGCACCGGCCTCCTGCTCGCCTTCGTCGCCCCGGCGTCGTTCGCAGCCGACACCTCGTACGACACGTCTACCATCGTGGCGGGCTTCGCCGCCGCGACCGCCGCTGCCATCGTGGTCAGCCTCGCCTGGACGTCGAGCACCTACTCGATCAAGGGTGCCCGCCTGCTCCGTAAGGGCTAAGCGGCATGGGCGCGATCGTTACGATGGTGGTGGTCGCGCTCGTTCTCAGCGCGCTGGGTGGTGTCGTTCTTCTAATCGCGTTTGGTTGCAAACCGCGTGTACGACTCCACCCAGCGCTTTTGTCGGGAGGTCAGACACATGACGGGTTGGATCATCCTCGCCGCGTGGTTCGTCATCACAGGCGTTATGTCTCGCTGAGGGGTTTCACCCTGGTCGCGCTGGTCGTGGCATTTCCGGCGTACGCCGATATGCCTATATGCGGTCCGGGCGACACGAACACGTCGGCAGCCGCGTACCAGTCGTGCATGTCACAGGTTCAGGCGTCGATTCAGGCGTCGCTTGCCAGCGCCCCGGACCGGCAGGCGCGAAACGGCCGCTGCGTCATCGATCGTGAGCCTTACATCTACCACGGGTACTACGATTTCACGCTGTTCAATCAGACGCAGACCGACTCTGGTGGCGAGGCTCCGTTCTCTTGCACGTCGAAGCCCGATGAGCCGCCCGCGAACTCGTGCTCGTCCCACGCCGCGCCTAGCGGCGATGTATGGTCGGGCAATTACGTCAATGGCGACACGATGTGCGCGGATTCGTGCACCTTCGCCTTCTCGCAGACGCCCGGATCAATCTCGATTGGCATTCCCGGCGGTGGTGGTCGAAGTATGGGCACTTGGTCGCCTACCGGCGGCCAATGCACTGCGAACACACAACCGCCGTCTGATCCACCGCCTCCGTGCAGTGGTGGATCTTGCTACGACCCGGGCTCCGGGAAGTTCTGTTCAGTCAACGCCCAGGGCGTTCAGGTGTGCGTTGCTGGCCCGACGGGTGGCAGCGCGTCGTCGCCCCCGTCTCAACCCTCCGGTTGCTCGGTCAATGGCGCTTCCGCCGCGTGTGCGCACGCTAGCGGCGATCCCGCGCCTACGCCACCCAATCCCCCCATCACTGACCCGGGCGCTCAGAGCACGGGGCAGGGCAATTTCTCGGCCACGTCGCCGGGCGGCACCATCGGTATCTCCGTTGGCACGTTTCAGGGTTCGACCAGCGGTAACGGTAACGGCGGTACGGGTACGAACCCCGGCAACGGTAGCGGTGACAACGGCGACGGTGACAAGGATTGCACCGCTGGGAAGCTCTGCAATGACGGCTACACGGACGCGGGTTGCGACGCTGTCCCTGCGACGTCGGGTGACCCGCTTCTCTCGCAGATGGCCATTGAGGCTCACCGTCAGCGTTGCCGCGATCAGGCGACGGATGCGGCGATACAGGGTGCCGACAAGAGCCAGGGCGAAGATCACGATCCGGGTGAGGTGTTCAAGTCCGACGACGGCGCCGCTCCGCAGTTCAACGATGCCGGTTTCCTCGGTGGCGGTGGCACATGCCCGGGTCTTCCGCCCATTGAGTACGCCGGTCAGTCGATGTCCATGGACGCTGGTATCTGCCAGGGCGGCCCATTGCTTGCCGCGTTCGTCCTGTTCTGCGCATACGTCACGGGGGCGATGATCGCTGCCCGGCTGACGTCAGGGGGTTGATATGCCGCTCGTGGTCTTACTCGAAGTAGTAGGTGCGTTTCTGGCGCGGCTTATCGCGTCTCGCATTGGTCAGTGGATCCTCACCGCCATCCTGTTCTTCGGCATTAACTTCGTGTCGAAAAAGGTGGTGGTCGAGAACGTCATTCCGCAGCTGCAAGCGCATATGGCCGGTCTCGGTGCGCTGACGCTTGCGTGGATGGCGTACTTGAATATCGACCGTGGAATCTCGGTCATTTTGTCGGCGTACGCGGCGGGTGCCGGTACGCGGTTTGTCATGCAAAGGGCCTCGAAATGATCTATCTCCTGACGGGTACGCCGGGCTCCGGGAAGACGCTGACGGCTATGGCGTTGATGGAGCAGCAGCAGATCGAAGACCCTAGCCGCGTTATCTACGCGGCGAACATTC
>NZ_JBQCFT010000390.1:0-2239 GCF_051958795.1 Luteibacter sp.
CGTGCGCTCGATGGGAATGAAGCGCAGCAGGCCGGCGATCGGGGTGCCGCTACTCTCACCGAAGACCGACTCGAGTGCCGGCAGGACTTCGGCGACCGACGCGTTGCGCAGGCTGAAGACGCCGACGGACATGCCCGCGACCCAGTCGACATCGAACGTGTCGATGGTCTCGCCGTAATTGGCCAGCTCATCACGGGTGCCCGCGATCACAAGGACATTGCGAGCGGGATCCGTGAGCAGAATCGCGTCGTTCGACACGAACGGCGCCAGCAGTTTCGCCATCGCCGGCGCGGCAACGTGGCGGAGCGGAAAGAGACGGGCGCTCATGCCCGGCGCCGGCTTCGCCGCCTTGACGCCGGGCACCAGTCGACCGGCGACCGCCTGGCTCGTCGGCAGGATGCTGTATCGGCCGTGCTCGTGGACAAGCGCGTTACCGGTCCATGAAAGCAGGGTTTCGAGGATCGGAAGCGCCTCGTCGCGCGACACGGGCTTCGCCGTGGAAAACGAGATCGTCCCCTGCACGCCGGGTGTGACCGAATAATTGGCGTCGAGCAGGTCGCCGAGGATCGCCTTGACCACGGCCTCCACGGGCTGGTCTTCGAAGTTCAGGGTAACGGCGTCGGGCCCGGTCGCCTGTGGCTTCGGTTCGGCGACGGCATGGGGCCGGATGAACCGGCCGCTGCCATGGCTGATCTCGCGCGTCACGCCCGGCGCCATCGCCGACGCGTCGGCAGGCGTGGTGCCCGTCTCGCCCTGTTCGGGAGGCAAGGATGCAGGCACCGGCTTTTCCACGCCTGCGAGCGCCTCGCGCTGCAGGCGCCCATCGTCGCGCCTCACGTTCTGCGGGGCGCAGCCCATCATCAGCAGGGCCGAAAGAACGGCCGTGCCGAGCACAGTGCGTTTCATGTGTTGCTCCTCCTTCCGTGGGGGCGCGTCGTGCGCCCGCTACTGCGTATCCACTGCCTGTTGCCGCTGCTGCTGTTGCTCCATGCGGCGTCTCTGAACGGCTTGTTTGAGGGCCTCGACGCGCGCCCGCTGCAGGGCGTCGTCGTCTTGCCGGGGCGGCGCGTTTCGCGCCGCTTCCGCGGGCGGACGCGGGAGCGCCGGGCCCGTCATGCCCTGGGCCGTGGGCTGCTGTATCTGCATGCCACCCGTCGCTGGCCTCGGCGGACGTGCCGGGACTTGCCCCGGCACCGTGGGTGCGCCCGGCCGGGCTGGTGACTTCGCGAGGGCTTCGGGCGCGGCGACCTTCCACGTGAGCTCCCGATGCTCGCCCCCGTTGTCGAACACCGCGCTACGCGCTGTGAGCGATGTCAGGGTCCAGTGTCCGTCGGTGAGGGCGGTGCCGTCCTTGACGCGCACGGTGGTGTCCTTGCCGCGGTCGCGCAGCAGCGCCATGCGCAGGCCGGGCGTCATGATGATGCCGGTGAGTTCGAGGTCGCCGATGTTGCTCGACGCGTCGTCGCCCTCGGTGACGGCGACCGGTTTGCGATCGGCCATGAACAGGGGGCGTTGCCAGACCTCGGAAAAACGGGCCAGTGGCGACGGTGGCGGCATGGCGAACGGGCGAACGGGCGGAAGGGGCTCGGGCACACCGGCGTCGTCCCAGTGCACGCCCCGACCGACACCGAGCAGGAACGATGCGCAGACGGCGCCGAGCGCCACCGCGACGATCGCAAGTACCGGGGTGAGGCGACGCTGACCGGCGGCGTTCATGACGACACCCTGGCCGGACGCGCGGCATGGATATAACCGGACACGGTGAACTGCACTTCCATAGGAGCGTTGCCACCGGCACGCGCGGCGACGGGATTGCGATAGATGCTGAAATCTTCGATGAAGAGGTAAGGCGTTTCTTCCTCGATATCGTGCAGAACCGCGGTCATCGGCTGCATCTGGCAACGCAGGCTGATGTTGACCGTGACCTTGCGATAGGGCTCGCCGGCTTTCTCCTGGCTCGGCACGGGCATTTTCTGCACGACGTCGCAAGCGCCGTCTTCGCGATGCGCGGCGGCGACATCCACGATACGCTGCATCAGCCCTGCCGCTGCGGCGTTCGCGTCGTCGCCCGGAAGGAACGCGTCGCTATGCGTCTGGCCCTGCTCCAGCGCGGCGATGCGTTTTTCGAGCTGGGGGCGCTCGGCGATGGCCGCGGCGAAACGGCGCTGCGTGTCGCGCAGGTCGTCCATTTCATCGCCCATGGCCAGCTGCGGCGCCACGAACCACCAGTGCACGAGAG
>NZ_JBQCFT010000391.1:0-3492 GCF_051958795.1 Luteibacter sp.
GAACCGGGGCCTTTACACGGGGGAGGGAGGCTCCACCGAGCATAAGCCCGCACAAGGCGTCAACGCTACCGCCACGCAAGTCTTGTGGGAGGCAATTCAGAACCAGCGGTTCTTCTTCAACATGATGAAGATGCCGCCCACGATGCACGCGACCAGGCAGGAAATCGCGGGATACGCCCACGGCTTGTCGAGCTCTGGCATGTGCGCGAAGTTCATGCCGTACCAGCTGGTGATCAGCGTCGGCGCGGCGAGCATGGCGGCCCAGCCGGCGAGTTTTTTCATCACCTCGTTCTGGCCGAACGTCACGAGCGCCAGGTTCACGCCGATGGCCGCGCCAAGCATTTCGCGCATGGCGGAAATGGACTCGTTGACGCGGAAAACGTGGTCGTAGATATCGCGGAAGTAAGCGCGCAGTTCGTCATGGATCAGGTGCGGATGCAGGCGGGTGAGCTGGGCCACGATGTCCTGCAGCGGTGCCACCGCGAGGCGCAGCGTCATCAGTTCGCGCTGCATGTCGTACAGGCGCTTGATCGTCTGGCGGTTGTAGGTTTCGGCGAAGATATCGTTCTCGAGTTCATGCAGCTCCTGCCGGAAATCGCGCACGATCGGCAGGAAGTTATCCACGATGAAATCGAGCACCGCATACAGCGCGTAGCTCGGGCCCATCGCCAGGAGTTCCGGCGTCTGCTCGCAGCTGTGGCGGGCGGGGGCGTAGGAGAGCGAAGCACCATGCCGTACCGTCATGAAGTACCGGCGGCCGAGGAAGATCTGCGTTTCACCGAAGGCGATATTGCCCCCGACGAGCTGCGCCGTCTGCGCGACGATGAACAGCGAGTCGCCGTAGGTCTCGATCTTGGTGCGCTGGTGGGCCAGCTGGGCATCCTCGATCGCCAGGTCGTGCAGGTCGAACTCCTCCTGCAGTTTCAGCAGCAAGGCCTCATCGGGCTCGTGCAGGCCGACCCAGACAAAGGTATCGGGCTCCTTCAGCACATCGCTGATGGCCTCGATGGAGATATCGCCAATGCGCTTGCCATTGGTTCGGTAAGCCACGCAGTTCACGATCATGCCACCGGCATGGTCGACAGACGCGGGCTCGGGAATCAGGGGGACGGTAGCCATGGGTGGGGATGATGCCGTGGGCGGGGGCAGGCGGCAACGCCGGGTCAGGCATCGCCCCGGTTGCGTGGGTGGGCGCCGACGCAACGGCTAGGGCGCGCGCCGATGTGGGTGCATGGGCCCTTTATATACCTTCGTAAAGCGGTGGTTTCGTGACGAGCAAGAAATTGCGGGCACGCCGGCCAGCCGCCCCAAGGACCCACATCAAGGACTGATCCCGTGACCCAAGCAACCCCCGTGCTGCCGAAACTGCCATTCGATTACGCCACATGGAACAAGGACACCTACCTGCCGCCCGCGGTGACCGATCTCACCGGGCAGGCGAAATTCAAGGTGCTCGACAAGGCCGTGGAGGCCTACCTGAAGGCGCCTTCACAGGCCACCCTGACGACCATGCGCAACGCGGTGTACGACTGGACCGGCTACAAGGACCGAAACGATGGCGCCGGTGCATGGAAGAAAAGCCACCGCAACAAGAAGCTCTCCATTTCGATGCTGATGGCGGCCATCGAGGGCAGCGGCGACACGGATGCAGGCCTGGGCATGCCGGATTTCATGAGCGAGAGCATGCTGAAATCGCGCCTCGGTATCCTTTACCTTTTCGCCCACCTTGCATGCGACGAAGGTGTGTTCCGCTTCGCCACGAACGGATTGCTGGACCTCAACGGCAAGGGTGAGGCGAAGGGCAAACCCGCGCAGCGTGAGACCGGATCGGAGGCGATCGGTGCGAAGCAGCCGGCCCGGAATGCGTCGGAAGAGGCGGTTCGCACCGAGGTTGCCAAGGCCCTGCGCGAAACCGGCGATGCCCTCGCCAACGCAGCGTGCGGGCAGGCCGAGGACGGCCTGGATGACAGCACGACCACGCACGTATCGCGGATGTGGGACATGATTCCCGGGGGCAAGGAGGCGGTGTGCAGCTATCTGGCCGACAAGCTGATGGATGAGATCTCTCCGTTCCTCGCCAACTCGGTGCATACGGTGGCCGGATTCCGCAAGGCAGTGCAGGCGGCTAGCGATCGCTACGCGCTGCATGTGCGGGGCAAGGCGGTGGTCCTCGTCCCGGGTGTGCCGACCAGCACCATCGATGGGGTGAAGCGCGCGATGGACCTCAGCCTCGCCGGCGATGTGTATGGTGTGCTGAAGTCTGGCGCGGTGCTGGCTATGGAGGGCCTTGTGCCGGCCGTTGCCGGCATGATCGCCGAGATGGCGTTCTCCGCGGTGGAAGCCCTGATCACCATCACCCGCAAGGTGTACGAGCTGTACCGCATGCGCGTGTTCACGCATGAGGCCGCGGCGTACTGGGTGCAACGCGATGCGGTGACCTCGCTGCATCGCCAGCCCTACGCCTTCAATCGCTGGTACCGCAAAGCGGCGCTGCGCGTACCTGCCATCCCTTCCCTCGCGATGAAGAGCGGCCTCTGCGGCGACAAGATGCACATGCTGTGCATGTTCACCAGCCAGGGCGAGGTGATCACCCAGCAGCGCTTCGACGAGGGTGTCGTTTATATCGACAAGATCAAGGCGTGGGGCACCGAGTACCTGGCCGGCTGTGGTTACGCCTTCAGCAGCAAGGAGAAGCTGGTGGCCAGCGCGCTGGGCCTGCCGGTGAAGTGATCAGTCGTGCCGGCGGCACAGGCTCGCGAACAGCGCGGCCCAGCAGGGCAGTGCGAAGAGCAGCCAGGGCATGTTCCGCTGCGGGAAGTCCGGCCACAGGTGCAGCAGCAGGCCGATCACGCACGCGGCGAAACTGATGCCGGTGACGCGCGAGGCCAGCCGGCTCAGGGGCCGGCCCGCGCGGCGCAGGCGCCAGATGCCGGGGATGATCAGCAGAGCGAACGGCTGGTAGGCGAGCAGGTTGAAGTTGCCCCAGGCCGAACGGTGCAGGGTCAGCGTCCACAGGCCCAGCATGAACAGGCCCGCCACGCCGGTGAACACGGTGAAGAGGGTGCCCGCGGCCACGAAGACGCCGCGGGCGCCACGATGGCGCGTGATGGCGGGGAGGGCGAGCGGACTGGCCAGGACGATGCCGGCGATGAGCAGGGGCCAGCGCAGGTCGGGGGCCTCTTCGGGCGGCGGGACGAGCGTGGCTTCGGCGAGCGTCTCGTCCTTGAGCACCAGCGGCTGCCCATTCACTTCCGCCTTACGCACCAGCGCTTCCAGCTCCATCGGGAGGAAGGCTTCGCGCCACGATGTCATCGGTTGGTCGGCGAAGGGGCCGAGGCCGAGGTCCATGCCGAGCATCAGCCACGCCTGGTTGCTCATCAGGCGCGCGGTTTGTTCGCGGTAGGTCATGCCGCCGCGCTGGGTGCGCCACTGGCGATCGAGCACGCCACCGAGCGCGGAATCCAGGGCATCGCGCACGCGCGTGGTGCAGTT
>NZ_JBQCFT010000392.1:0-2003 GCF_051958795.1 Luteibacter sp.
CGGCCCCCCCCCGCTCCCACAAGGGTGCCGCGATCAGCCTGCCTGCGACGCATCCTCGGCCGGCGCCGCGTTGTTCTCCATGATCGCCATGCCGATCCCGCCGGCGGCCATCAGCATCAGCGCGGCCCAGGCGATCATCGACACCATGTAACCCGGGCCACGGCGCGAGGCATCACGCAGGTAGGACACGGCGTACCAGACGCGGCCGGCGAGCCAGATCAGCCCCGCGATGCCCGCCCAGAGCGGATCCACGTACTGCGCCGCCAGCCACAGCGCCGGGATGAACATCGTGGCGTTCTCCAGCGTGTTCATCTGTACCCGCCAGGCCCGCTCGAACGCCGGATCGCCCGAAATCGCCGGCGCCTTGATGCCGTAACGGCTCCGCGCCCGGCCCACGGACCAGACCGTGAAGAACATCAGGAGCAGGGTGAGCAGGGTGACGACGGCGGGGAGCTGACTATTCATGAAACGATCCGGGGGACGACGGTAACCGCCGAGTTTACCGGCAACCGTCCGTGCGATCATGCCGACCGTGTCTCGCGGGAGCACGCGAGCGGGGAGAGGAGAACGCCATGCTCTGGGATAAAGGCCGTAGAAGCGACAACGTGGAAGACGCCGGCACCGGCGGCGGGGGCCCTTCATTCGGTGGTGGCCGCGGCCTCGGCATAGGGGGGATCATCCTCCTGGCCATCCTGGGACTGGTGTTCTATAAGGACCCGACCGCACTGCTTAGCCAGGACGGCGGCGGCAGCCTGGCGCCGCCCCAGGCCGAAGCGCCCCGGCATGCGCAGCCGGCGGAATCCAGCGACCCGCAGGTCGACTTCGTCCGGGCCATCCTCGGCGAGACCGAGGACACCTGGGGCGAGATCTTCGAGGCGAATGGCCACCAGTACGTCCAGCCGAAGCTGGTGCTGTTCCGCAACGGCGTGCAGACGGCATGTGGCTCGGCATCCTCGGCGGTGGGGCCGTTCTACTGCCCCGGCGACCAGAAGGTGTACCTGGACCTGGGCTTCTTCCAGCAGATGCAGCAGCAGTTCCACGAATCCGGCGACTTCGCCCGCGCCTACGTGATCGCCCACGAGGTGGGCCACCACGTGCAGAACCTGGTCGGGGTCTTCGACAAGGTGAACGAGGCGCGCCGGCGTGGCGCGCGCATGGAGGGCGCGAACGGGCTTTCCGTGCGCCAGGAATTGCAGGCGGATTGCTTCGCGGGTGTTTGGGCCAACCATTCGCAGCAGCGCCAGCACTGGCTGCAGGCGGGCGATATCGAGTCCGCGCTGAACGCGGCCACGGCCATCGGCGATGACCGGCTGCAAGAGCAAGGGCAGGGACGGGTGGTGCCGGATTCGTTCACGCACGGGACGTCGGCACAGCGGGTAAAATGGTTCAAGACCGGCTTCAATTCCGGCGATATCGGCGCGTGCAACACCTTTTCAGGTTCGATCTGACGTATGACCCACCCTTGCTTGCGCTGCGGCGCTTGCTGCGCGACGTTCCGCGTCGCCTTCCACTGGATGGAAACGGACGCGGCCGGCGGCATCACGCCGGCTGCGCTGACGGAGCACCTCGATCCGCACCGTGTGAACATGCACGGGACGAACGCGTATGAGCCGCGCTGCAAGTCGCTGGTAGGGACGATCGGCGTGGCGGCGCATTGCGGTATCTATGAGGTGCGGCCCTCGCCATGCCATGACCTGAAGCCTGCATGGGAAGACGGCGTGACGCCGAGTCCGCAGTGCGATAAGGCGCGCCTCAAGCACGGCATGCAGCCGCTTACGCCGGCGGATTTCGTTTAGGGCTCGCCTTCGGCTTCGCGCTATACAACCGGTTCAGTCGCTGGCGCGAATGCATGTACTGAGCGGCTTGCGCCGCCTCGCGCTCCGATGCCTCTGGAAAGAGGCCTTGGGGCCCACCCTCGCTGCTCAGACAGGTCCTGTGGGAGCGCGCTTGCGCGCGACATCTTTCGCGGACAGAGCCACAGGCCCTGCTGCATCGAGGCGAAC
>NZ_JBQCFT010000393.1:0-8954 GCF_051958795.1 Luteibacter sp.
CTGGCTTCGCTCAACAACAGCGGCGGCACCGTGCAGGCGGGCATCGATGGCGTGGGCGGCGTGGGCAACGTGGCGCTGGATGTGCGCAGCATCACGGGCCAGGGCAGCATCATCGCCAACAACACGCTCGGCATGCACCTGGTGGGTGACTACATCCAGGCCGCGGGCTCCAGCATCAAGGCGAACGGCGGCTTCACCCTGGCGGTGGACGGGCAGTTCACCAACAACGGCAGCATCCAGGCGGTGAACGGCCTGACGATCAGCGCGGCGAACATCACCAACAACGCGGGCGCGCTGCTCAATTCGGCCAACACGCAGCTCAGCACCGGCGGCACCATCACCAACGCCGGCAACATCGAGGGCAACACGGTCGGCCTGAAGGCGGGCACGGTGAACAACACCGGCAGCATCATGGGTGGGAACGTTACGATCCAGGCCGGCACGGTGATCAACGGGGCCGACTTCGGCCAGGCCATCGGTAACCCGGACTACCAGAGCGGCACCATCGCCGCCACCAACAGCGTCGATATCTACACCAGCTACCTGCTCAACCGCGATGCGCAGATCTTCAGCCTGGGCAGCATCAACGTGGCGGGAGCGGCGCGTAACGGCCAGGGCCTGTTCGATACGCGTGCGGGGCAGATCGACAACATCTCCGGCTCGATCCAGGCCCAGGGCAGCATCCTGCTCGCGGCGACCCAGATCAACAACGTGCGCCGCGTGCTCAACACCACGAGCCACACGCTGACGGCCGAAGAATCAGCCAAGTCGCAGCCGCTGCCGCGCTCGGATTACAAGTACGGCTTGAACAAGGTCCAGGAGTACGAGACCTGGACCGAGTACCACACGATCGACGAGACGGTAGTCAACGCCGCGAGCGCGCAGTCGCAGATCGTGGCGGGTGGGAGCATCTCGCTCTACGGCTCGGTCACGAACAATACCTCGACCATCGCGGCTGGCAGTTTCCTCGCGGTAAACCAGCAGGGCGCCGGCGGCGGCACCGGCATGGTGTTCGGTAACGAGAACGTCGCCAACCAGTCGCTGGCCGCGGGCCGTACGATCCAGACGGTGGCCGTGACGCACCATATCGGCTGCGGCACGGACCAGAGCCTGTGTAATAACGCCGGTGGTGATCAGGAATCGACGTCGTATCGTCCCACTACCGATCCTTCCACCTACATCCACGATAACTACACGGCGCTTGGCGCGGTGATGTCCGGTACGCAGGGCGTTTCCATCGGTGGCGTGAACGTCTCCAACGGCGGCGTCACCGCGGATGGCCGCTCGGTTGGCAATACCCGCCTCGATCCCAATGCGCAGGCGATCGGCCTGTCGTCGGTGAACAAGGGCAATGCACAGGGCGCAGGCGGCCTGCCGATTGGTGCGCAGGTCGATCCGGCGACCGGCCATGCGCCGCAGGTCCTTGGCGGTGCCGGGCAGCCGCTGGCCGGCGTGACGCTGCCGACCGGCGGTATTTACAGCGTGCGTGGTGGCGATAGCGTCGCCGTGGATGGTCCCACCGTGGGCGGCCAGATCACCGCCGCATCGGCGGGTTCGCGCAGTGCCGTGGGCGGCGTGGATGCGGGTGCGCTCTCGGCCTCGGCCACGGGCGCTTCGGCACGCTACGCCAACCTGTTCGGCAATGCGTTTCTCGCCGCGCTGCTGGGCCACGCGCCGAGCAGCAACTACCTCATCGAGACCAACGCGCGCTTCGCCGACTACAGCCAGTTCATCAGCAGCGACTTCCTGCTGGACAAGCTGGGCCTGGATCCGGCGCGCACGATGATGCGCCTGGGCGATGGCTTCTACGAGCAGCAGCTGGTGACCAACCAGGTGACCCAGCTCACCGGCCGCACCTACCTGGCCGACTACAGCAGCGGCCTGGAGGAATACCAGGCGCTGATGAATAACGCCACGCAGGTCGCCCAGGCGATGAACCTGAGTGTGGGCGTGGCGCTCACCGCCGACCAGGTCAGTGCGCTGACCCAGGACATGGTCTGGATGGTGCAGCAGACCGTGGACGGGCACGAGGTGCTGGTCCCGGTGGTTTACCTCGCTAAGGGCGGCCTCGGTCTCACCGCCCAGGGGGCTGTAATCGCGGGCGGCGATGTGAGCATTAACGCCTCGGGCTCGCTCTCGAACGACGGCACCATCCGTGGCGAGAGCAGCACGCTGCTGACGGCGAAGGACCTGCTCAACAGCGGCCGCATCTCCAGCGGCGGCCTCACGGCGATCAGTGCCACGGGCAACATCACCAACCTCAACGGCCGTATCGATGGCGCGGGCGTGAGCCTGGTCGCTGGTGGCGATATCCGTTCGGAGAACCTGGGCGGGCTCGTTGGGCGTGGGATGGATGCGTCCAGCATCACCGCCACGCAGGGGCTGCAGATCAGCGCGGGCAACAACCTTTCGCTCAGCGGCACGAAGGTGACCGCGGGTGGCGATGCGCTGCTTTCCGCCGGCCACGACCTGACCCTCGCCGGCCAGGGTGTCACGGCGGGTGGCAGCCTGGCGTTGGCGGCGGGCAACAACCTGTCGCTGGAGTCGAGCCTGACCACCACGCATCCGTATGCGTGGAGCAACTCGCTCACCGGCACGCAGGCGCAGGGCATCACGCTGAGCGCCGGCAAGGACCTGTCGCTGATGGCCTGCAACGACCTCAGTCTGTCGGCCACGACCCTGAAGGCGGGCGGCAACGCCTCGCTGCAGGCGGGTAACGACCTGACCGTCGGCGCCGTGCAGAGCGGCACGCGCTGGAAGACGGAGACGACCGGTAGCTCGATCGACGCGGGCGGTTCATTGCTGTTGCAGGCTGGCCACGACCTGGGCGTGCAGGCGAGCACGCTGAAGTCCGGCGGTGACATGGCCGTGCTTGCGGGCCACGATCTCTCGCTGACCGCGACCACGAACGGCAGCGCGACCAAGGTAACCCATGACGTCACGACGCTGGACGCGGGCGGCAGCCTCGCAGTTGCCGCGGGCCACGATGCGACCCTGGAAGGCACCCAGCTCAAGGCGGGCGGTACGGCCGCGCTCCAGGCCGGTAACGACCTCAACCTGACCACGGTGACGGATAGCCAGACCTCGACCGCCAGCTGGAAGGAAGGCAAGAAGAAGATCACCCAGACCACAACGGACGAGACGGTGCGTGGGGTAACGCTGGATGCCGGCAAGGGCGTGCAGATCGCGGCAGGGCACGATGCCAACCTTGAGTCGGCGACGGTGAACACCGCGGGTGACCTGACCGTCGCCGCGGGCCACGACCTGAACCTGACGACGGCGGACGAAACACACGCCGTCGTCACCGATACGAAGAAAAAGAAGAGCGGCCTGCTCAGCAGCAAGACCACGACGACGCACGACGAGGTCTCGGAAACCTACGCGATCGGCAGCAGCCTCACCGGTGCGAACGTCAACCTGATCGCCGGCAACGACCTGAATGCCACCGCAGCCAAGGTGAGCTCGGACGGGGCCATCGCGCTATCCGCCGGGCACGACGTGAACTTGCTGGCGGGCGAGGACGTCTATGACGAGAGCCACAGCCGGAGCGTGACTCGCTCAGGCATGACCCGCGGCCAGTTGCCCGCCGACTGGAACTACCAGAAACAGACCAAGGCTAATGCTGGCGTCAGCGAAGATCATGTAGCCATCGGCACGACGCTAAGCGGCGACTCGGTCGCCATCAGTGCGAAGCACGATATCAATACGCAGGGAGCTCAGATCGCCGGCACGAACGACGTAACGCTCGCGGCCGGGAACAACCTCAATATTGGTACGGCGCTTACTACTCATGCAGAGGGGCATGAACAGAAGGTTTCTACTTCTGGGTTTATCCAGGATGGCCTCCGCGTCACGATCGGTAACCAGAAGACGAAGGGCACGCTGGATGTCACCCAGATCGACTCGACCGGTAGCCTCATCGGCAGCACGGATGGCCGGGTAACCCTCGCAGCAGGCCAGGACGTGCACATCACCGGCTCCGACGTGCTCAGTCATACGGGCACGGCGATCGTTGGCCAGAACGTCACGATCGATGCGGGATTAGGGAGCGTCGATACGCGGCAGACGCAGTCGATGCACACCGGTGGCATCAATGTGGGTCTGACCGGTGGTGCGGCCGATTCGGCGCAGGGTGCATACGCATCCGCACATCGCGCGGGGCAAGCCGATGACAACCGATTGAAGGCACTCTATGCGGCTCAGGCGGCATATGGAGTCTACGACGCGGTTGGCGGTGTGCAAGCGGGTGCAGCAGGCGCCGCGGGCGAAGCTGTGGGAGGCAATATCGCCCGCGATGCACAGGGCAACATCAAAACCGACAGTAGCGGGAACGCTGTCGCCAAGGATGATGGTGCACAGGGAGCCGCGAACGCTAGCGGCGTAAGCCTCCGTATTGGTCTCGGTGCCAGCACCGTCAATAGCCATTCGACCACCCATGACGACACGACCGCCGGGAGCACCATTCGAAGCGATGGCGACATCACTATCGCCGCCTCAAATGGCAATCTGAACATCATTGGCAGCCAGCTTGACGGCAAGAACGTTGCCCTGGCTGCTAAAGGTGACCTGAACCTGTTGAGCCAACTGGAATCTCATACACAGAAGAACAGCAGTGCGAACGCCAGTGGCGAGCTCGGATTCAGTATCGGCAGCCAGACGGGTTTCTATGTCACGGCCAGCGTTGGCAAAGGTATCGGACACGGTAACGGGACCACGAACGCCAACACGTCCGTGACCGCTTCGGACAAGCTGACAATTATTTCGGGCGGCGATACCAACATACTTGGCGCGCAGGCCAGGGGCGAATCCGTCGTCGCGTCGATAGGTGGCGATCTGAATATCGCCAGCCAGCAGGCTACGAACGATTACGCGAGCCAGTACTGGCAGGTTGGTGGTACCTACGTCTACGGCTACGGTAGTTCGGTCAATATTGCTGCGGGTAAGACGACGAGTAACTACAAGAGCGTTGACCAGATCAGCGGTATCGGAGCCGGCGATGGTGGCTACAGCATCTATGTCGGAGGAAACACTGACCTTAAGGGAGGAGTAATCGCCAGCTCCGCAGCTCAAGGGGAGAACCTGCTAAGCACCGGTTCTCTGAGTTACAGCGATATCGAAAATAAGGCGAGCTATTCAGCCATAAGCGGCGGCTTCTCCGTGGGAAGCGGCGGCTTCTCCCCGAACAACCTGAGCATACCGCAGTCGAAGAACGGGAACAGCGAGACTCGTGCGGGTATCGCCGACGGGATGATAGATGTCCGTAGCAACCCGGGAATGGACCTTGGCGGTCTCGACCGCAATCCGAATCTGGATGTTGGTGGACTGAAGCCAATCTTCGATGCTGAAAAGGTCGCTGAGCGTCAAGAGCTTGGGCAAGCTGCGGGATACGTGGGCATGCGCGCAGCTGGAGACCTGTCTGACTATATGCAAAAGCATGTTCCGGACGCAGAAAAGGGCTCTTGGCAAGACGGAGGATCGAACAAGATTCTCCTGCACGGGATGGTCGGTGCGGCGATGGCGGCGCTAGGTGGGGGTGATGTCGCGAGTGGCGCTCTTGGAGCTGCCAGTAGTGAGGCCGCCAGTGACGTTCTGCAGCGATATCTCTACGAGAACGGTGTTGATCCGCGTTCGCCGGAAGGCAAGACACTGATGGGGCTTGCCAGCGCGGCTATCGGCGCCGTGGGCGGGGGTAGCGGTGTAACTGCTGCGGTTAACGGCGAGTTGTACAACCGTCAGCTCCATAAGGATGCAGACCCTGCAAAGGACGAAAAAGGACTTATCGACAATGTTCTGGCGAAGCAGTACGCAGAGCAGCATCCCGGCATGAGCGTGGACCTTGCCGCGCAAATCTTGGAAGGTGCTGCAGGCGTCATGCTGGATCGAACAACGGCGATCAATTCCGTATACGACCCGGAAGCGATGCAGGAGGCTCAGAACTTCCTGCATTCTTACGCGCTGTCGCAGGGTAATCCCACCATTGGCTACGATCAGTTCGGTCAACCAGTCCCACTCTTTGGCGTGTCGGCTCCGTACCAGCGGAACGATCCAACGATCTTCAGTGGTAACCCGCAGTTCCAGCAGGGGCCGCAGGCCCTCGGATTGAAGCAACTTCAGGATTGGGGCAAGGGGGTGAATGCCGGCGTTCTAAACGCGCTGAATCCGGGTACAGCGGTATCCGCTCTGCAGTCCACGCTCGCGATGTTCTCCGATCCCGTTGGGTCCATGGCGAAATCGCAGCAGAGCATGGGGAGCGTGTTCTATCAGGCGCAGCAGGGTAACTTTGTGCCCGTCGGTACCACCGAAGGCGAAATGGCCGGCGGGACCGCGCTTCAGTTTGCGCTGAGCTATGGCATGTGGCGCCTTGGAACGCCGCAGTTGACAGCGAGCGAGCAAGCGGCCGCGTGGCAAGGATCGGGTTCGTATCCTGGAGTCGATGCGTACCGCGACATAAGCCTCAAGCCTGGCACACTAATCGTCGGCGCCTCGCCAGGTCAGGGGAATTACTACACGACGATTTCGGGCTACACGAGGACGGGAGGCGATGTCATCTCGTATTATCAAGGTCTCCAGGTCGCACCAAATCTCATGATCGCCGCGAGGGATGTGGTGAGAGATGGGGTTACAATTTATCGAGTACCGGCGGAGACCCCCGCGGCATTCGCTCGAGCGCTCGCAAATCCTCAATGGGGGAAGGGTGGCCTACCGCAGATCTTTGTTCCTGACTACTCGGCTCTTCAGCCGGTACTTACCATTCCATTTGAGAACAAGGTTCCGGGGGTAAAGCCATGATAGATGTGACCAACGGCTATGTGCGTTTTCCGGATGGCTTGATCCTCTCCCCATCTATGACAGTGCAGGACCTGCCCGAGACATGGCGAGATAGAGAGTACCGCAGCGGTATCGAGGGACGTCGAATGTTTCCGTGTGGTTCGCACGAGGCGCGCGGTCAGCGATGGGGTGTTGCGGCAATCTTCGTGGGTCAAATCGATCAGGTTTTGCTGCAGTTGCAATCAGATTCGCTCGATGACTGGACCCTGGATAACGAGCGAATCCGGAATCGCCAGCATGTCGAGTATATCCGCGAGGCGTTTCGTGGCTTTCGGACAGTGGCGGAGCCCGGTAACGGACTCCGTGTCGAGTTTCCTTGGGGCTTTGTCGCATGTACCCTTGACTTACGTGGCGTTCAAGCTTTGCTGCAAGTTAAATACGGGTACGGTAACGCTAAGTGACTACGCTTGAGCTCGTGTGTCAGGAGGCCGGTGATCTTGTCTTCTCATTTGAGCTGCCGATCGGTTTTATCCAAAGTCGCGGTCCACCTGATGATCTCTATGCGCGAGAACAAGAGTCGTCCTGATGTCAGAGAACTTCTCGAACACGCACGATTCATGCGGATCTAGAGCCAGGCAATCGGTCACGAGGTCAATGTTCCCATCGATTTGGGTATGAGGCATTGGCTTCTTGAGTCAAATCTCAGTGATATTCCGTAGCTCGCTAGCTTATTCTCGACGTTTTACTTGGCTCTCGAGGGGGCGACATTCCCATTGACCGTGTCCCGCTTGAGAATTTTCGGCGGTGTCTCCTTGCGGTTCTTCCAACAAAAACAAATACCGTTGATTCGGGGCGTGCAAGAAGTTCGGTACAGGTCGGACTGTGGAAGAAAGCAATGTACGTGAGCCGGAAGTTTGACGTAGACAAGGCAATCGTCGGCCTGACATCGTTCGATATACGATTCGTAAATGACAACCGATTCGATGCTGCGCGGCCCATGGGAAACGTAGCCAAGGACCTCGTCAATGGCGTCGCGAAAGCATGTTTCGTCGGTCTCTTCGATGAGGTCAAGGAAGTGCTCCCAAGAAGCATAGAGTGGCTGCGTTATGAAATTGCGAGCCAGGAGAGCTTCGGATCGACAACCGAATATCACTCGTCGCTCCTAAATCAAGCGCTCGCGCTAGCGCTCTGGATGCAGAGCGGATCTTTTGACGAAAGCGTATGGGATAGCGCGCTTCGAATTGATCAGGCGGTGATCAGTGTCAGCACCAAGGTCTACTCACCCAAGGACCTGGTGTCCGCTCGTCTCGATCACGTGATGCCAATAGCCGTCCTGGCCGGAAGATATGATGCGGCTATCGCGGAGTTTGAGAGCTTGCCAGACGCAGTGACCTCCAAGGCAAAGTCGGTGTCACCCCGTGAATAATCTTATACGGTTGCTCAGTCTCAGATGGCCCCCGCAGCTCAGGCGAACCTTTAGTCGCTGGGTGATGCCGCTATTTCAGCAAACTTGGATTCCTATTTGGCTTATGGTCGATATATCTAAGCTGCGACCCATTTTTGTCGTGTTCGATCAAGGTCCAAGGATCTAGTGATGCTGTCGGATCGCTACAATCCGCAATTGGAAGATAGGTGGGACGCGCGTGTACACAAGCACTAGTCCACTTCGTCCGACGGCCATGAGGTGTCTCCTTCTCCTACTGTGCGGAGGGCTTGCGTCATCCTCAGTCATTGTCATTTCCTTGTTTAGCGGCGGTGAATTCATACGACAGTGGCGCGGTCTCTTGGCATTCTTCGCCATCGGAGTGCTCGTGACATCGATTTTAGGCCTCCCGCTTCTTTTCGCGGTCGATCGGTGGCTAAAGTTCCGTGGCCGCTATGTTCTGGGAGGCGCCCTGTACGGGCTGATTTTCTGGCTCGTCGTCGATGCTCCGATATTTCCGAAGGATTGGCCCAACTGGTTTGATCGAAACTTCCTGATTCATTACGCGATCCCTCGCGCGGTAGCTCACGTGATGTTCGGGGCGTCTGTAGGAGTCGTATTCACCTTCATGGTTTGGGCGGTTGAGCGTGGCAGGAGAAGTGCTCCTCCCTAAGGATTGGCGTCGGTCGGCTGCGTCGACGTTTTCTGAGGACTAATCGATGATCGATAAAGAGTACGCAGTTGCAAAGGCGCGAGAGCACAT
>NZ_JBQCFT010000394.1:0-2680 GCF_051958795.1 Luteibacter sp.
GGGGGGCGGGCGTGCCCCCACCCCCACCCCCCCTCGCCTCCGCCGCCCGCTCCCACACACCGACGCCGCCGGGTTACCCCGGCGGCTTCTTCATGGGCCCGTGCGCCCAGTGCGGGAGCCAGAGAAGCGCTTTGAGTGATATGCGCGGAAAGCGCTCAATCGCGATGCGTTAGTCCCACAGCCGCCCCGGCAGGCGCTGGGTGATCTCCTGCACGACCCATTCATTGCCGTCGGGATCGCTGAACGACAGGAACGAGGCGTAGCTCTTCCGATCCGGATTGGGTCCGTCCACGCGGTTGTGGTTCCCGCCATGGTGGAACAGCCCGTCCGCATCGTGGAAGACCTCGCTGGTCTCGATGCCACGCCGGCGAAGTTCGTCGCGAACGGCCACGACGTCGTGCGCGACCAGGTGCAACCCGCGTGCCGACCCGGGCGCTGCCTCGGTCATCTTGTCGCCGAAGTGCACCGAGCAGGCCGATTGCGGCGGCGTGAACTGGATGACGCGAAAGCCCTTCTCATTGGCAAAGTCGGCATCCAGCCGCCAGCCGAGCCGGCTGTAGAACGCCTTAGACCGGTCGGGATCGGCCACGGGGATGACCACGATCTCGAAGGTGAGCGGGAAGGGGAAGGGGGTGTCAGCGGCCGGCGTGCTGGTCATGGGAGCGGTCCCTTGGGAGCAAAGGTGCACGATCTGCTGCCACGGCACCTTCGTCTTGTCGGCGTTTGCCCCAGCTTCGTCCGGTGGACACCGCTAGATCCCCTAGTCCTGGCACGTGTCCTCCCCGGGCTTCGGCAACCGCTATTCCGTGCGCGTGAAGTAGTGCATCCGCATGGCCGGCTTGCCCTTGTCGTCGTAGAACGAGACGGTTTCGGTCATGGTCTTGCCGTCGGGCGCGACGGCGTAGATGCGCGTGGATGCCGGTACGCCGCCCATGCTCAGGCCCACCACCAGGACGTTGGGTTGCGGGTGCTCCATCGCGGCGGCGTCGGCCTCCGGGCTGCCCACGACCGGCACCGACGTGCCATCCAGCGGGTTGGTGCCCTTGGTGTGCACCTGCTTTCCATCGGCGAAGACGATATCGACGCCCATCGTCAGGCGATTCGTGCCGGCATCAGTGAAGGTAAGCAGCACGCTTTTCGGCCGGGCCTCGGGCGGCATGGGCATGCGCGAGGTGTCGACCGACCAGCGCCCCATGAGCGGAGCGGCAGTCGGCGCGCTGGCCGAGGCGGAGGCCGACAGCGCGAGCGCCGTTGCCAGGGTGGATGCCAGGAAAACGTGCTTCATGCGACCTCCGTCAGTTGACGACCCTTTCGGTGACTGGCCCCTGCGTGGCCAGCGTACTGTCCGGACTGATCATACGACCCTTCAGGCTGTCGAGGCGCAGGCCGTGGGTGCGGCACACATCGATGCCGTTGAGCCGCGAAATGCGCTCGTCGCTGAAGGTCACCTGCATGTCGCGCAGGCACGGGCCGTTCGGCAGCTGGAATGCCGTCGACGTGAGGCCACCGTTCAAGGCGCCGCCGAGATCGACGGGCTGGAATGCGTCGGTGCCGCTCGGGGCCAGGGCGAGGGTCGCGACGCTCGCCGCCGTGGCGTTGACCAGGTTGAAGGGTGCGGCAGTCTGCCGGTCGGCCTCCGCATGCGTCGGGCTGGTGGCGCACGCGGTCGAGGCGAGGGTGGCGAGCATCAGGGCGAGGCAGGGCAGGATCCGTGTCATGGGGCTCTCCGGCGAGTGGGGTAGCCGGTGCGCCAGGAGCGACCAGCGGCACCATCTAGCCGCGGACGGGCACGCGCGGAAAACGGTTTCGGGACGAATCGTCGTAGCGGCATGACCAATGGCAGTGATGCCGCGTTTTGCTTTCCACGCGTGCGCGGTAGTGCCTAAGATGTCGCCGCGACCCACCCCAGGACCCTTCCATGAAAGTCCGCCTCGGCACCATGCAGATCGGCCTGGGCCGTTACTTCGGCATGTGGGGCGTGATCGTCTTGGCGTTCACGTGGCAGACCTACATGCACGGTGAACTCACCGGCCACACTGGGGATGTCGTCGACTACCTGCGCTGGAACATCATCCAGTGGTACACATGGGCGGCCCTCGCTCCGCTGGTATTCAAGCTGGGCGAGCACTACCCGATCGTGGTTCCGCTGCGCCTCGCGGAACTATGGGTACCGCTGTTCGCCAGCATCGGGATGACGGGCCTTGCCCTGCTCATCGGCGCCACGGTGTCGACGCTCTTCGAACCATCGGGGCTCGCGTACCAGTGGCAACAGTTCCTCGGCCAGCATGCAGCGACCGGCTTGCTGACCTGCTGGGGTCTGTTCGGCATTCAGCAGGCCATGCGTTTTCGCGAGGAAAAGACCCAGCGTGAGCTCGAGGCATCGCAGCTCGAATCCCAGCTCGCGGATTCGAGGCTGCAGGTACTCCGGACGCAGCTGCAGCCGCACTTCCTGTTCAATACCATGCACGCGATCGCGACGCTGCTGCATGAGGACGTGACTTCCGCGGAAGACATGCTGCTTCGCCTCAGCGATCTGCTTCGGGCTTTCCTCGAAGAGTGCCAGGGCCAGGAGATCACCCTGCGCCAGGAGCTCGTCCTGCTGGATCTGTATCTCGGCATCCAGCGCACCCGCTTCAAGGATCGCCTGGATACGCGCATCTACATCGCGCCCGATACCCTC
>NZ_JBQCFT010000395.1:0-3366 GCF_051958795.1 Luteibacter sp.
GGGGGGGGGGGGCCCCACCATGCGCGGGCGGCCGCGCTCCCACAGGAACCTAACTGGCTCCGCCCGCGCTAGCGGCCGTCCCCTGCAACTGGCATCCTCACCGACGACCCATCGACGGGTAACAGGGGAAGACGGATGACCAAGCGACGACTCTCCGCCCTCGCGGCGACTGCCAGCCTAGCTATCGCCACCACGACATTCGCAGCCGAGCAGCCTCCCCTCCCACTGGTCACCGACCGCGTCTACCTCGGCCCCGCCCGCCTCGTCGATATCGGCGGCAGGCACCTGAATCTCTACTGCCGGGGCAAAGGCTCACCGGTCGTCATCTTCGATGCCGGCATGAACGACTCGACCATCGCATGGGCGCGGGTACAGCCGGAGATCAGCAAGACGCACATGACCTGCTCGTACGACCGCGCGGGCCTGGGTTACAGCGATGCGTCCGACCGGCCCTCTACTTCGGGCAATGACGTAGACGATATCCACAAGGCCTTGCAGGTCGCCCACATCAAGCCGCCCTATCTTCTCGTCGGACATTCCGCCGCGGGAATGGCTGTGCGGGTATTTGCAGATCGCGACCGCGACGAGGTCGTCGGCATGGTCAGCGTGGATGGTTCGCACGAGGACCAGACGCGCAAGGCGAAGGAGCGCGAGGCCCTCGAAGCGAAAGAGTTGCCACAACAGGCCCACCATGATGCCGAGCCCCAGCCGGATTGCGTTGCCGCCGCGAAGAGTGGCTCGATCCCGAAGAGCTCACCGGCCTTCGAACCCTGCGTCGGCACGATGTACGAAGGCGTTGACCAGGCCATCACCGATGCGACCCTGGCCGGGACGGCGTCGCTGAAGTGGCAGAAGGCCTTCGCATCGGAGATGGCCAACTTCGACACCGTCAGCGCGGACGAAACCCGTGCCACCCGCCGCGACTTTGGCGACATGCCCATCATCATGCTCACGCATGCGCCCATCCCCGCCCGCAAAGGCACGCCGCAGTCCATCCAGGACAGGCGCACCGTCGACTGGGAGCAGCTACACAACGAAGTGGCCGCCATGTCGACGCATGGCACGAACTGGATCGTTCCGCGGAGCACCCACAGCATCAACTACGACCGGCCTGAGATCGTTATCGATGCGATTGATCTGGCGCTGGAGATTGCGGCGAAGCAGGCCAGGCAGGCTCACGCCACCGCGACAAAGTAGCCTTTTACGCTGCCCGGTTCACCTCAACCGTGACGTGCGCGAGTTCGTCGTGGACAGACAAGGCCTTGCGGTAGTAATCCGCATTGACGGGCGCGTCCGTGACCAGACTCAGCACCACCGCATACTTGCCCTTCCCGACCCGCCACACGTGCAGGTGGGTAATCACGGCCGCGTTGGGGTCTTCGTCGATCACCTCGCGAATCTCCGCGACCACCGGCGCATCCATCTCGGCATCAAGCAGGACGCGGCCCGTGTCGCGCAACAATCCCCAGGCCCAAACCGTAACCAGCACGGCGCCCGCCAGGCCCATCACCGGGTCCAGCCAGCGAGCGCCCCAGATCATGCCAGCGATCAACGCAACGATGGCCAGGACGGAGGTGGCCGCATCGGCAATCACGTGCATGTAGGCGGAACGCAGGTTGAGGTCGTGATGGTGGTGTCCGTGATCGTGGCCGTGATGGGCGTGATGATGACCGTGGTCATGGCCGTGCCCATGGTGGTGATGGTCGTGGTTATCACGCAGCAGCCACGCACATGCCAGGTTGACTATGAGGCCCACGACAGCAATGGCGATCGCCTGCTCATAGTGAATCGGCAACGGGTTGAGCAGCCGTTCGAACGACTGGAACGCCATCAATCCTGCAACGCCGAGCAGCAGGATCGCCGACGAGTACCCGCCCAGCACCTCGATCTTCCAGGTACCGAAGGCGAACCGACCGTCGTGGGCGAAACGGCGTGCACAGGCGTACGCGAACGCCGAGAGACCCAGCGCCAGCGCATGCGAACTCATGTGCCAGCCATCCGCCAGCAAAGCCATGGAGTTGTAGTACCAGCCGCCGACGATCTCGATGACCATCATCGCGGCGGTGAGGTACACGGCACGGCGGGTGTTGCGCTCGGCCAACGGGTTGCCCTCGTTGAAGGCATGGCTATGCACGAACGCCGGGGCGGCTTGTTCGATGGACATGGGGGACTCTCTGGGCTACCTTGGCGGCATCCTAACCCATATACCCCTAGGGGGTATACGCCCATGTCGCATGTGAACCAGAACAAGTCCCGCCTCGTCACCCGTGTCCGCCGCCTGAAAGGCCAGCTGGAGGCACTGGAACGCGCACTGGAAGGCGATGCGGACTGCCTCGATGTGCTCACGCAGGCGGCGGCGATCCGCGGCGCATCGCAGGGGCTGATGGTCGAGCTGCTGGGAGACCACCTGCACCAGCATGTGGTGGTCGAGAAGGATGAGGCTGTGCGGGAGGCGGAGGCCGGGCAGGTGTTGCAGTTGATCAAGCGCTACCTCGGGTAGGCTACTTCACCAACTCGCTGAGCGGCTTGCCCTTCGGCACGATATACGTGCCCAGTTCCGCGGCGTTATCCGTGCCCACATTCTTCGCGCTATGCACGGTACGCGCCGGAACGAACAACACGTCGCCAGCCTTAAGGGTGACCGGCGCCTGGCCTTCGAGCTGGTACTCAATATGGCCTTCGATCACGTAGATGATTTCCTCGCCCGGGTGGCGATGGTTTGGGGCCATCGTTCCTTTGGGGAAATCGACGCGAACCTGGTATTCCTCGAAGCCGGGGATGCCGAGGTCGTGGCGGGAGAGTTGTTTGCGGGTGGTGCTTGTGGCGTCCTGACCCATGGCGGTAGGTACCGAAGAGAAGGCGACGCACAGGGCAACGCTTGTGTTTACAACTAGCGCGATACGCTTCATGTACGTGCCCCCACAAAATGGCGCTTCAACGATATGCCTTCTCGCATGAGCTGTGATCAAAATCTTGTGCTAAGTACACGTACCTTGCTGGATGGTCCTGCAATCGACTCTCTTTCGCCGTACTTGCCCAAGGTGCGCCCAGCAGCGCCGACATCAAGATGACCTTCATCTCCTGCGTCGTCCCTGCCGGGCGCCCTAGGCCGCCTTCAACGGTTCTAACTTAGCGACTGATGGACATAGAGGGTCCACTTTGCGCCTGCGCTTGCTGCTGATCCAGGCTCTGCTGTTGCAACTGAACCTCGTTCTGCCGCACCGCCGACGTCCCCCCAGATTTGAGTAGCGGCTCGGTTTCGAGTCCAATCCCCCACAAGAAGGAGATTGGACGTGAAGAAGCGTTTTTCCGAAGAACAGATCATCGGCTTCCTGCGCGAGGCCGAGGCCGGCATGCCGGTCAAGG
>NZ_JBQCFT010000396.1:0-3034 GCF_051958795.1 Luteibacter sp.
GTGGAGGTGTGCGGCTGCGAAGCCGTGCTGCCGACGAAGCTGTTCGCCTCCATTTTTATGGGAGGCTTTCATGGTTACGAAATCATCATCGCCAGCGCGCAACCAGCGCAGGCGAGCTGCTGGCAATCGGCACGACAACCGCGACGTCCGCGTGGGCATTTGGGTGGTGCAGAGCATCCCAGATGGCCGACGAATTCCCCTGCTGGGTGATTTGCGACACGAGCATTTCTACTTTACCGAGGGCGACCCCTTAGTAGACCACGCCGAGTACGATGCGCCACCCGTCACGACCACCCTAGATAGCGGGGAGGAAGCGGTCGGGTTCGATGCGATTGTCCACTTCGTCGACGGGAGGACGGAGTGCCGGCGCGTCAGCGCACGACCGCTGGATCCGTCAAACGAAGCTTCCAAAACGCTTCTCGATCGGTATCAAGCGGCCGCACGTCGTCGCGGTGGCGTATTCGTGGAGATCACCCCAGGCGTCCTCGATAGGGCACAGACCCGAATCTGGAACTGGGTTCGAGTAGTTGGGGCATACCATCGAGCACACGAACACTCGCTGGCATTGGCCGAAGCAGGCCTTCAGGCGGCTGTATCCGATGGCCGTGTGCATTGCATCGGACAAATTCTCGATACCCTGCATCTTTACCCGCCCGCTTTGGTCCTCGCAGCTATCGCGAAGCACCTTCGTTTGCGGCTCCTGTCAAGTGACCTCGATAGTGCCACCTGGAGTCGAAACACCGAACTCCGTGCGGTAGGGGCAACCTCATGATGGCCTTCACGAGGAGACCGCTGCCGGCAGAACTCGCACGATATCAGGATTGGCCTGATGCGGACCTGTCGTGCCTGGAGGGCGCGGCGCGGTCACGCTATGGCGAGATCAAGCAGGCGATCGAAGCCTATATTGATGGCAGGGAGATGAAGGCGAAGCTGATAGCGATCAAGCTTTCGCATGCAGAAATGCTTCGCCGTTTGAATCGCTGTGTGAGCTTCGACCGCCGCGGTCGGATTATCGGTTGGCCTGCGATTCTGCCGTGCCAGAGGTTGAAATCATACGAGCGAACGGAGCCCACGACTGCACGGGAACCCTTGGCGAAAGGCGGTTACAGCGGTGCTCTTACCCACCTTTTCACGGTTCACCCATCTATCCTGCAACGCATTTCGGCATACGTTCTGACGGGCTCGCGTGAGGGTTCAGTGCCTGAGAGCCGAGTCACGCCCAAAGCGGCACACGAGTACCTTTTGGCGCTGTGTCGGAAGGAGGGTCTCGGTGATGACGACTGGCCCTTCTGTGTTGAAGGTCTTGGTGAGCGGGCTATCGCGAAGTGGTTCCACGGTTTCAATGATGCGAACAGCGACCTCATCACCGATCAGCAATACGGCAAGGACGCACAGGCAAAGCGCGCCACTGGTCGGGGCGTGCCGAGCCGGCTGAAGGCACGTCTTCCGTTCGACGTCGTCGAGATGGATGAGCATACGCTCGATTTCATTGGGACCGTGGGGATCCCGACTCCCAAGGGGCCGGTGTATGTACCGATGAAACGCATGGTTGTCGTGCTGGTCGTGGATAGGTTCAGCCAGGCCGTCCTGGCCTACCACGTGATCGTTCGCAGGAAGGTGAATTCAGCCGACATCATTAAGACCGTTGCTAAAGCCGTTACCCAGTGGTGTCCACGCGCGATGTCGCTCACGGATTTTAAGGGGGCGTCCAATGGGGGCTTTCCATCTGAGCGAATTCCTGCATTGGCGAACTGCGGCTTCAATCTGTTGCTGATGGACAACGACTCCGCTCATCTTGCTGAGCCCGTACTCTCGCGGATCGGATTCATCGTGGGGTGCGCAATTAACTACGGAAAGGTTGCGCACTTCGAGCGGCGGCCGTTTGTGGAGTCTCTGAACAAGCGGCTAGAGGCGGCAGGGTTCCATCGCCTCCCGTCGACGACGGGAAAGGGACCAAAAGACCCCCGGCGGAAGGAAGCCGAGGCTAAGGCGCTCAAGTTTAAGATTCATCTTGACGCGATTCTTGACCTCGTCGAAGCAGTTGTCGCAGACCACAACGCCTCCAGACCAGCAGGAAACTACGGGCGTACTCCGCTCGAACTTCTGCAGCAGTACGTCGAGGACCCGAGCTTCGGATTCCTTGCACCTATCCGGCCGCCGCACGTCGCTGGCATGCCGCCGCTCAGCGCGGCAATTGAAACAGTTACGGTGGGCGGGAAACGGGAGAGCGGCGATCGTGCACATATTTACCTTGACCGAGCACGATACGAGGCGCCGTGGCTTTCTGAGCGAACCGATCTGATAGGTAGGGACGTTACGGCCCACCTCAACGAAGACGACATCGAGTCATTTCACGTCTTCACACAGACCGGTACGTTCCTGGGTGTCGTGCATGCCACCGGCGCTTGGGCTGGACACCCGCATTCGCGCGAAGCGCGCCGCCTCATCAAAGCAGCCGTCAAATCGGGCCAACTTAGCCTCAGGAAAGGTGAGTCGGTGGTCGCGGAATGGCTTCGGCTTCTCGCGAAGGACGCACTGGCCAAGAGCGGGACCGAGGCAAAGCCGGCAGTCAGCGATGCCGCCAATAAGTTAGCAGAGGAGGCGCGGCTCGGTAACGTGCGCCCCGATTCTGAAGCGGGGAAGGCTCGGAGCGCGCCCGAGGCTTCTGAGAATGCCACGGTCGCGACCTCGCCCCCGGTGCAACCGAATCGAACAGTGGCGTCAACGGCGGCCACCCACACGTTGGCTCCCGTAGTCCCCTTCTTCGCCATCAACTGAGGATATCGACATGTCTGCTACGATCTCTGAACACTTTGATCTTGCCAAGATGCGTGACCTGCGTTGGAAGGCGCATCCGATCATCTGTGCCGGTGCCGTCTTGCCGACCGGCTCCATACTCCTGGCTCTGTCGCATGTGATCAAGCAGGGGCATCGTCAACGCTCGTCACTCGCCTTCTGGGCACACCCTCGCACGGGGAAATCGTCCTGTATCGAAGCGCTCGAGCTCATCGTTCCGAAGCAATTCCCCGGCGCC
>NZ_JBQCFT010000397.1:0-2364 GCF_051958795.1 Luteibacter sp.
GCCTCGGCCATCGCGGCCAGCTCGTCGGGTCGCTTGACCACTAACGTGCCGCGCGCAAGGCCAGCGGTTCCACCCCGGCCTCCCGCAACTCCTGCGCCACGATCTCCTGGAAACTCAGCGACGGGTTGAGCTCGCAGAGCATCCCGATCCGGATCCAGAAATTCGCTTGCGCATTGATCGACCGGCCCGTCACCGTGCAGGCGCGGCGGATCTGGTCGTGCGTTTCATCATCGATGTTTACGATACCCATATATGGACCATATATGGTTCGTATATTTGATGCAAGCTCGATGGACTCTTGTGGGAGCGCGCTTGCGCGCGATTGGGCGGTAGCGCGAGCACCCATCGCGTGCAAGCACGCTCCCACAGCCCGCTCCCACAGCGCCCTCCTACAACGGCGTCAGCGAGCCTTTGTAGGCGACGATCAGGCCGAAGAGTGGCGCGGAAATGTCCACATCGAAGCAGAACCTGCCGGCCTCCTCATGCTCGAAGCTGATGCCCTTGGGCAACAGGAACCCCGGCATCGGCAGGCCCAGGAACTTCCAGCGCCGCGGAATCAGGAGGAGACGCTCGCCTTCCACCACCAATGCGAGGCCGAACGTGGCCGCGCCGAAACGCTCGACCATCAGGTGCGCATCGCGGCCCCGGCCTTCTGCTTGATGCGAATGGAAAGGCTTGCCGGCGAACGTGCGCGTCCAGCGTTCCCCGTCACCATCGGGTGTGAAGTTCACACGCAACGGGATGTCCTTGCCTGCCTTGGGGAAGCCAATCAGCGCGCGGACGAGGCCCGCCAGCCGTCCGCCGCCGTGGCGGACCTCGGCACTGCCCACCCACTCCCGCGCCGCAGAGGTGCCGTGTAGCTCCTTCAGGCGGGGTGGAAGGCGCGCGAACGCTGAGCCCAGGATGCGCTCGTAAAGCGGCGCGCCCGCCTCATCCGCCCGAAAGCCTGTATAGATCGAGCGACCCTCGAACAGCTCGTCGTAGTCGGCGAGTTCAAGTGCGCACGTGGCCGGGCGTGCGCCCGGTTCGGGGCGCTCGCCCTTCAGCATCTTGCGCACGAGCGCCTCGATCGCCATCGAAGGGATGTACGGGCCGTCATCGCCCTCCGCGAGCAGGTGCCAGCTGCGTTCGACCGGCCTGCCCTGTGCGGTCCCTCGCGCCCGTACAAACATGCCCCCGCGGTGTTCGCCGAAGCGCGTCCGGTTGAGTACCCAGTAGAACAGCGGCGATAGCGGCGCGAAGGATGGCGTCTGGAAATGCGCGCGAGCCTTGGCCAGCAGGGTGAGGATGCGGTGGAGTATCTCGGGCACCGGGCCCGCCCCCATCCAGATATCGCGCATGGTCGGATGTTCCGGAGGGAGCACCTGCAGGTCCGGGACATCCACCAGGGAGAAGTGGATAGTGTGCAGAGGCAGCTTGCCGGGCACGGCGACGGTGAAGCGCATGCTTTCCGCCAGGCCCATGCCCTGCCCGGGCTTGCCATCGCGCCATAGTTTCACTGGCACGCCGGCATACCCGACCACGGCGCGCATCACGTTGAGGCCGATGCCCGCATACGGCGATGGCGCGATGCCACCCTCCACGCTGACGATGTCCATCGTGCGACCCAGCTCGCGCAGCACAGCCGCCGTGAGCACGGGGAAGCTGCTTACACCGGAGAGCGCGAACACGCCTGCCTGTTTTGCGTTCGCATCGAGCGCCGCGACACCGAAGACGAAGTCAGCCGCATCGGCGAAATCGAGATAGTCCACGCCGGCGGCGATGCAGGCTTCGATGACGACGTAGGGGGCATCGCCGTAGTCCTGGAACGGGCCTGATGCATCGACAACCAGGTCAGGGCGATCGACGCTGAGAAACTCCGCGATGTCGAGCCGGTTGAGCTTAAGCGGGCGGACCGTCGCGACGCCGTGGTACGCGGCGCAAAACGCCTCGGCCCGCGCCAGATCGCGGCCGCTGATGACGAGTTCGAGCTCCGGGATATCGGAGAGCAACCGCGCAAGGCGTCCGCCGAAGACGCCGTAACCGCCGAGAATGAGGATCTTCCCCAGGCCGGCGTGTCGAGCTCGTTCACGCGTGGCCGCACTCGCGGCGTCCTGCCCCTGCGTTCCATCAAAGCGGTCGTCCATCCGTGGCAACTCTCGCGGCTAAAGGTTCGCGCACTGTTGCGAATGGCGCCGCGGCCGTCAATATCGCCCCGACCCTGTGGGAGTGCGCTTGCGCGCGATGGGGTCATTCGTAGCCTGGATCGCGCGCAAGCGCGCTCCCACAAGAACGTGCAGGTTGCTCAGCCAACCAGGCCGAGCCGGATCAGGCTTTCCGCGCTCGCCACGATCGCATCCTCGCGCGAACGCGGCTTCCACCCCA
>NZ_JBQCFT010000398.1:0-3874 GCF_051958795.1 Luteibacter sp.
GAATCCCGTCACCTCGCTCGAGATCCCGCCGATCATCGCGGACCAGCCCGCGCTGGACCTGATCAACACCGTGGTCATGGAGAACGGTGAGTCGGTGGACCACCTCGTCTCCGACGCCGCCACGGCGGCGTGGCTGTCGCGGATGACGGGCCGCCCCGTGGAGGCCTCCGCGGGTCTTGGCGCCCGTGCGGTGGAGCTGCGCGAGGTCATTCGCCAGGCCGTGCTGGCGCGCAAGCGTGGCGACGCGATCGATACTGCCCACCTCAACGCCCTCACGCGGCACATGAGTAGCCACCTGGAACTGGTCCCGCACGCGGGCGGCATGCACGCCGAGCGCCGTTACGAAGGCGATGCCTCGTGGCGAGCGCTGGCGCCGCTGGGCGAGGCGGCGATCAGCCTGCTCGCCGATGGCGATTTCAGCCTGGTGCGCGAGTGCGAGCACGAAGAGTGCTCCCTGTGGTTCTACGACCGCACCAAGTCGCATCGCCGGCGCTGGTGCAGCATGGCGATGTGCGGGAACCGGCATAAGGTGAGCCGTTTCCGCGAGCGGCAGTCGAAGTAAGCGGCACGGCGTCGACACGGCTAGGCAGGCTGCAGCGACTCGCCGAGCTGGCGCCCATACGCCGCGATCCGCCGGCCCACGGGCAGGCGTTCCGCTTCATAGGCCACCAGCGCCTCGCGCACGGGAAGCCGGCGTAGCGCGCCGACGAGCGTCATCGCATCGCCGGCGGCTTTCGCCGCACCCATGGCGGTATGCGGGCGCACGACGAACGCGGCATCGCCGAGCAAGGCGATGCGGCCGGAGGCCATGCGCGTGCCCTCGTGGTCGAAGATCGCCTGGACGAACGGATCTGGCTCAGCTTCGACCACTGCGCGGAACGCGGGTGGCAATGCTTCGCGGGCAGCGAGCCGCAAAGCATCGCGCTCAACCGCCGGTACTTCCCCGCGGGCCAGTGAATACGGATGGATCCGCCCTTCCGCATCGGTCAGTGTCTGGCGCAGGCCGGCAACGCCCGCCGCCTGGCGATACCAGACCCAGTTGTAGCGGCGCCGCCCGGGCGCGATCTCACCATTCGGGCCCGGCACGAGGTAGCCAAGCGCCTGGCCACCGGGCATGAAGAAGAAAGCGAAACGCTCGAACAGCGAGGAGGAGGCGACCGGCGGCACCTCGGCTTCCGGCAGCAGCCCGCGCCACGCGACATAGCCGGCGTAGTGGTTATCGCGCTGGGTCGGCGTCACCACGCTGCGCACCACCGAGCCGAGTCCATCCGCGCCGATCACGCAATCGAAGCCGATCCGCTGGCCGTCGGCGAGATGGATGAACGCCTGCGTCGCGGATTGCTCCACGCCCGCGACGGTCAGTCCTGCGTGGTAGCCATGCGCCGGTACATGCGCAAGCAACGCTCCGTACAAGCCATCCCAAGACACCTGCATCTGCGGCGTCGGCTCGGTGCTGGCGATGCTGCCATCGACGGCAAGCACGACGCGTTCGTAGGCGACCACGCCCACCCGCGCGACCGATTCCGTGCCGAGCCGCCGCAGCACCTCGAAGATCTCGTGCTGCGCAACCAGCCCCGCGCCACGACCCGCCAGGCCGCCTTCGGTGCGCTCATACACATGCACGTCGTGGCCATCCGCGTGCAGCAGGGCCGCCGCGAACAGGCCCCCGAGCGATCCGCCGACGATTCCAATGCGCATGGGTTTCCGGGGCTCCGTGTGACGTGCCCGTGAAACGTAACAACCTGCGAGCACGCGCGGCTTGCAGTTTCCTGTGGATGGCGGCGCCGTTGTGACGTTACGATCCGGCCAACGCCGCCGTGAGAACCCGCCGTGCCCCGACTTCCCCAGATGCCGCCGCTCGCCGAAGGCAGCAGCCGCATGGTCTGCAGCATCTCCGCCGGCATGGTGGGCGCATGCCTCACGGGCATCGGCCTGCTGCGCGTATCGATAACGGTCAGCAAGAGCCAGACCATCGCCGACGACCTGCTGGCGGTCGACGCGGTGTTGTTCCTCGTCGCGACGTTATGCGCGTACTTCGCGCTGCGCGTGGATTCCCAGGCGCGCCTGCATCACCTCGAGCGCACGGCGGATATCTTCTTCATCCTGGCGATGGTGTTGCTGACGGCGGTGTGTTTCATCATTACTTACATGACGCTTTAGGGAGAGCATCGCGCGCAAGCGCGCACCCAAAACGGACCTGCGCCGGCTCTTGTGGGAGGGCGCTTGCGCGCGATGGTTCTTGCTTAAAGGTCGAACGTAGCCGAGACCATCACCGTCCGCGGCGTGCCCTGCGTGAGGTAGCCACCCGTCGCCGATGCCCAGTAACCCTTGTTCATCAGGTTCTGCACGCTGAAGTTGAAGGTGACCGGCACGTTCTCGAGCTTCGGCGTCCCGCGGGCGCCGATGTCGTACGTGGTCCACGCCGGCACGCGCAGGTCGTTGTTCACGTCGAGGTACTGCTTGCCGGTGCGCACGGCACGGGCGCTCAGCGTGAGGTCCGGAGTGTTCGGGATGGTCCATTCCACGCCTGCGTTCGCCTGGAAGCGCGGCACGCCGATCGCATCGTTGCCATCGCTCAGGCCGCCCTGGGTCTTCACCAGCTCCGGCTTCACGTAATTCGCACCGCCGAGGATGCGCACGCCCTTCACCGGTTCACCGAAGAAGCTCCACTCGATGCCGCGGTTACGCTGCTCGCCATCGACGACATAGGTGTTGGTGCCGTCGACATACGCGCTCGGCTGCTTGATCTGGTACAGGCCGAGGCTGCTGCCGACCGTGCCGGCGTCGAACTTCACGCCCACTTCGTTCTGCTTGGCCTTGTACGGCTTGAACACCTGGCCAGCGTTCGTCACCGGCTTGCCGTTGAAGTTCACCGGGGCTTCGCCGCCCTGGGTGAGCGCTTCGATGTGGTTGGCGTATACCGCCCACTGGTCGCTGATGCGGAAGTTGGCGCCGACGACGGGGCTGTTCGTGTAGGCGCTGTATTCGCTGGTCTTCGAGCCCGGCACGCCATCCACTGCATACGCATAGCCCGCGACGAGCAGCTTCTGGCGGCGGACGCCGACGCTGACCGCGAGACGGTCATCGAAGAAGCCGAGCGTATCCGACAGCGCCAGGCTGCGCAGCTGCGTGCGGCCCGTGATGCCCGGGCTGCTGATCGGGCCGACGTTGTAGACGTAGTCCGGCAGCGCGACGTAGGTCGGGCTGTAGATGTTGGTACGGATCGTGGACGAACCCGCGTACGCGGCCTTCTTGTTCGTGGTCAGGGCGGAGAAGCCCAGCGTCACGCGGTGGGTGACTTCACCCGTATCGAAGTGCGCGTTGAAACCTGCCTCACCGGTACCGGTGTTGGCGATGTACGGCACGGTGAAGCGGCCTTCCGTCGCATTGCCCGCGTTGTCGACCAGCGAGGGGCTGACGTAGTCGCCGAACTCGTTGCCATGGTGCGCGCCCGCGGCCACGTAGCCGGTGAGCCACGGGGTGAAGTCGTACTCGGCACGAACCACGCCGAAGGTATCTTCCAGCGACGAGCCCGACCACGGCTGCGAGTAGTTCGTGCGTGCCGACGGCGCGCGCGGCACTTCGGTGGCGCCGCCGATGAACACGACCGAACGGCCGCCGTTGAGGTCCTGCTTCTGGTAGCCGACGTCGGTGGTGACGCGCAGCTTCTCGCCCTGGTAATCGAACGCGATGGACGCGGCGGTGACGCGGCGCTTCTCGCCATCGATGGACGCACCGCCTTCGCGGTGCACGGCGTTCACGCGCAGGCCGAATTCCTTGTTCGCACCCCAGCGACGGCCGAAGTCGACCGTTTCGCCGATCTGGCTATCGGTGCCGTAGTCGACGCCCACGCGGGTGATCGGCTCGACCTCGG
>NZ_JBQCFT010000399.1:0-2203 GCF_051958795.1 Luteibacter sp.
CCCTGCTCGATCGCGATGGCCGTGCCCAGCGCCTTGGGCAGGTGCGAGGCGATCGTCGAGGTCTGCGGGAGCACCCACAACGGCTTGCTGCCCCACACCTTGTGCCGGCCGCCCGATGCCGGGTCCTCGCTGCTGGCGGCGAACGAGAGCGCGGAATCCATCACCGGATCCATGCCTGGCAGCTTGCGGAAGCGCTCGGCCATGAAGCCGCCGCTGCGGTAGTGCAGGAACGCCGGATCAGTGTGGCGGGTAGCGCGCGCCACCATCGCGTTGCCCTCGTGACCCGACGAACCGATGGTGTAGAACACCTTGTTCTGCACGCGCAGCACGCGCGCCATCAGGTCCAGGTGGCGGCTGATCAGTTGCGATTCCAGCAGCTCACGGAACCCTTTCGCATCGAGTGCGCTGCCCGGCAGGACTGGCTCGTCGTCACGAGGTGGGCGGGCGACATCGCCCTGCCAGAACTGCACGAATTCGACGAAGTTCTGATCGACGATCTCTGCGCGATTGAAGCCCTTGTGGCGGGCGGCGATGGGATGCGGGACGGACATGGCGTGCTCTGCGGGGAAGGATCAGGCCACCATCGGCGTGAAACCGGACTGGGCGCGTACACGCTCCAGCCAGGCGCCGATGTGCGGCCACTGGGAGAGGTCGAAGCCGCCGTCGGCGGCACAGTGGGTGTAGGCGTATAGCGCGATATCGGCGATGCCAAACGCGCCACCGCTGAAGAAGGGCTCGTTCGCCAAATGCTGTTCCATGACGCCAAGGGCACGTGCGCCGCGCTCGAGCAGCGCTGGCACTTCGGCCTGGCGCTCATGGTCGGCCGGCAACCAGCGACGGACGAAACGTGCCACGGCGATGCAGGGTTCGTGACTGTACTGTTCGAAGAACAGCCACTGCAGCGTGCGCGCGCGTTCCCACGCATCCGCCGGCAGATACTGTGAACCTTCGGCGAGGTAACAGAGGATCGCGTTGGATTCAGCCAGCCGGCGGCCGTCGTCGAACACGAGCAACGGCACCTTGCCGTTAGGGTTGAGTGCCAGGAATTCAGGCGTGCGCGTGGCGCCAGCCGCGCTGTCTGTCTCGATCCAGCGGTACGGCCGACCCAGCAGGTCGAGCAACAACTGCACCTTGTAGCAATTGCCCGAGGCGCGAAGGCCGTACACGGTGGGGATGGCAGTGCCCTGGCTCACAGGATGCTCCGGTAGCGAGACGAATCAACGACGGTGCGCGAGCCACTGTTCGCGCGACTGGCCCCACAGGTCGACCACATCGCCTTCGAACGGCGCGGGAAGCGTGCCTGGACCGAGCAACGTGGAACCCAGCTTTTTCGCCACGCTGATCGACGCGTGGTTCTCCGGGTTGATGGAGTGGATCACTTCGTTCCAGCCAAGGTGTTCGAAAGCCCAGTCCATCGAGGCCGCCGCCCCTTCGGTGGCATAGCCCTTGCCCCAGGTCTCACGAAGCAGGCCCCAGCCAATCTCGTGGCCGGGCCAGCCTTCCGGCTCCCACGGCCCGAGGCGCCCTACCCAGCGGCCCGATGCGCGCTCGATCACGGAGAACATGCCGAAGCCAAGGATGCTCCACGAACCGGCCATGGTCATGAAATTGCGCCAGGCGATGGCCCGCGGCTGCGGGCCACCCAGGAAGCGGTTCACTTCCGGATCGGCCATGCACTCGGCCCACGCGTCGAAATCTTCCGCCGCGGTGGGTCGCAGGATCAGGCGATCGGTTTCAATGCACGGACCCTGCATGGCGCCGCGATCAGAACGCGTTGATGCCGGTCAGCTCGCGGCCGACCACCAGCTGGTGCACGGTCTCGGTGCCTTCGTAGGTGATGACCGATTCCAGGTTCAACGCGTGGCGGATCGCCGAATGCTCGGTGGTAATACCCGCGCCGCCGAGGATGTCACGGCACTCACGGGCGACATCCAGCGCCATGCGCACGTTGTTCCACTTCGCGAGGGAAACCTGCGTCGGCTGCATGTGGGCAGCATCCTTCAGGCGGCCAAGCTGCAGCGAGAGCAACTGGGCCGTCGTGATCCGGCGGGCCATGTCGGCCAGCTTCAGCTGCACGGCCTGGTTGGCGGAGAGCGGGCGGCCGAACAGGATGCGCTGCGACGAATAGTCCAGCACCTCCTTCAGGCAGGCCTGGGCCGCACCGATCGGGCCCCAGGTGATGCCGTAGCGGGCCTGGGTCAGG
>NZ_JBQCFT010000400.1:0-2398 GCF_051958795.1 Luteibacter sp.
CTCCGGCTATGGTCCGGAAACCGAGCCGATCCGCGCCGACCTGCGCGCCTTCCTGGCCCGCGCGACCAACCGGGTGTCTCCCGATGGCGAGATGCAGCGGATCGTGTTTCGCCTGCCCCAGACCAGCCTGAGCATCATTACCCTGCTCCAGCGGAAGATCCTGGAACTGCGCCCCACCACCGAGTCGCAGTGGTGGTTCCAGCACCGTGCGCTGGAATGCTCGGCGGAACTCGCGCACGAACGCATCCTCACCTCGGAGCACGAGAAGTCCTCGGAGCCATTGCCGCTGCTCGTCGTGGTTACCGCGTGGATCGTCCTGATCTTCGTCGGCATGGGCACGTTCGCCATGCATAACCCTTCGGTACGCGTGGTGCTGTTCTGCGCGGCACTGGCCTTCTCGGGGTCGATTTTCCTTGTCATGGAACTGGAGGCGCCGTACACCGGCCTGCTGCGTGTCTCCGGGATACCCCTGTTGCAAGCGGCCGAGGAGCTCGGAAAGCCATGAAACTCGTCGCGGTTCCCGCCCTGGTGGCGCTCGCCAGCGCCACCCCGGTCCATGCCCAGGGCCTCGGCATCCCGGGCGTAGCGACCGGGAAGCCGATGGTCTTCACGTACCACTGCCCGACCGGCAAGCCGTTCACGGTGAGCTACTGGAACGGGGACAACGGGCAGAGCTTCGCGCTGGTCCCGATCGACGGCAAGCCGCAGCTGCTGGTGAGCCTGCTGTCGGCCAGTGGCGTGCGTTACGCCGCCGGCTCGGTCATCTGGTGGACCAAGGGCCGGAACGCGGACCTTTACCACTCTGGGTCGATGGACCCGGACAGCGGGCAGGTGAAGCCGGTGAGTTGTACGGGGACCCCGGTTTCCTGAGGCGCTGGGGCGGCTGATGTTGTTATCGCAATTATTAGCATGCTATCCTTTTCTCCATGACGCCCCTCGACCGGCTGCACATGCAGCTGACCACCCTCGCGCTTGCCACCAGCCGCCGCTTCCAGCGGATGCTGGACGTGCGCCTGGGTGATTTCGAGGTGACCTCCGCCACCGTGGTACCGATGCTGCTGGTCGGCCGTTCCGGGGGCGGGATCAACCAGGTGACCTTGGCCGAGCAGATCGGTGTCACCGGCCCCTCACTGGTGCGTACGCTCGACAAGCTCGTCGAACTCGGCCTGGTCCGTCGCGAAAGCGACCCGGCCGACCGCCGCGCCAAGACCCTCTGGCTCACTGAAGCGGGCGAGGCCATGGCGGTGCAGATGGAAGCGCGCATGGTGCAGATGCGCCGCGAGATCCTCGCAGGCGTGAGCGAGGACGATGTGCGCGCCGCGTTGCGCGTCCACCAGGCGCTGAACGCGGCGCTGGTATTCGATGGCCAGGACGACGCCGAGGCCTGACGTCCATGCGTCCCGTACTGCCCACGGCCTCCGAATGGCTCTATTCGGGGAAGGCCTTCGTCTCGGCGATCCTGGCGTTCTACATCGCGCTGCGCATCCCGCTGCCCAATCCCTACTGGTCGTTCGCCAGTGTGTACATCGTGTCGCACCCGCTCTCGGGCGCCACGCGCTCGAAATCGATCTATCGCGCGTTCGGCACGGTGCTTGGCGCGGCAGTGGCGGCGTGCCTTGTCGCGCTGTTCTCATCGCGCCCGCTCACCCTGGTGCTGGCCATGGGCACGTGGAGCGCGATCGCGCTGTACCTGTCGCTCCGTGACAACAAGCCGAGCGCGTACGGATTCCTGCTGTCTTCGTATACGACACCCCTGATCGCGGTGTCCGCGATCATCGCGCCCGGTGCGGTGTTCGATACCGCGGTGGCGCGAACCGAAGAGATCCTGCTCGGCATCGTCTGCGCGAGCGTGGTCAGCACGGTGTTGTTCCCCGACCGCGTAGGGCCCGTGTTCCATGAGCGCGTGGCGGCGCTGATGAAGGATGCCTCCGCGTGGGCCGTGCGGCGGCTGACCGATCCGGCGCGGCGGACCACGCCGCCGCTGCGCTTCAACCTGCTGAGCGACATCGCGTCGCTGGATGCCTTGATCACCCACCTTGGCCACGACGCCACGCGCCGCAACGAGGCGAGTGAAGCACGCCAGGTGCGCTACCGCATGACCATGCTGATCCCGCAGGTCGCTTCGCTTGCCGATGCGCTGGCGCATGCATCGCTGCGCGACAGCGCTGCCGCGCGCGGGTGCGAACGCGTTCTCTGTGAGGTGATCGCGTGGCTGCGCCAGGGTATCGACGGCGCGCCTGACGAGGGCAACGCGTTGCGCCATGCCATTGACGCCTTGCGCGAACGGCACGTGGCAGAGCCTGGCGACGCGTTGCCGGTCATCAACGCGGCCGAGCGCCTGCGTGACCTCGTGGATCTCTGGCAGGATTGCCTCGTCCTGCACCGCGCCTTCATCGTC
>NZ_JBQCFT010000401.1:0-7191 GCF_051958795.1 Luteibacter sp.
CCGGCGCAAATGTACTTATTGGCCTACGGCCGCTCTCTTGTGCGGAACTCGCCTCGAGGGTGGGCCCCAAGGCCTCCCGGACGTACTGAGGTTCATGGTGGGAGAGCCGGATTTCGCTTCGTGTCCGTTGTGCGGACATGCGTGGCCGGACACGGCTTCGTCCGCGGACAGCCACGTTCGCGTATCCCAGGTTCGGCCAAATGGCTTTGCAGCGCGGATTTTGTAGCGAAGTTGCCGTTGGCACGGCGGATGCAACCTCCATGGCAAGGCCCTCGGGCTCACCTCGTTAATCACGGAGACCCGCCATGAAAACCGAAACCTTCCTGCTGAAGACCTTCTTCGCCGCTGCCGTGCTGCTGAGCGTGTTGACGATGGGGGCGATGGTGGCGACCAGCGCGCCGGTGATACCTGCCAACGCGATTGCTGCTGCTCGCTGATCGATCGGGCTTCATCGCTGCGTCGGTGATCGCCCGCGCGTTCCTACAGGGCGGCGGTCGTCTGAAGGCCCTGGCAAGACCAGAGTGCGAGGCTCGCCCAACATCCAACCTCAGTGTGTCCGGGAGGCCTGGGTGCCCACCCTCGAGGCGAGTTCCGGACAAGGGAGCGGCCGAAGGCCAAATAGGTACATTTGCGCCGCAGGCGCACTCCTATACGGACGCGGAGGACTGTTTGAGCAGCGAGGGTGGGCACCCAGGCCTCTTTCCGGAGACGTCAGAGCGCGAGGCGGCGTCAGCCGCTAAGAACATGCATTCGCGCCAGCGGATGAACCGATCCGCTAGCGCGAAGCCGAAGGCGAGCCCGCTCGATCAGTAAGCCAACGTAATGCGCTTGCGTGCGGCGTCGCCCTTTTCCAGCCGGTCGAGCAGGCCGATCGCATAGTCGACTTGCGAGATATGGCTGTTGCCCTGCGCATCCACCAGCAGCTGGTCGCCGCCGACGCGGTATTTGCCCGTGCGCTCACCCGGTTCGATATGCGCCGCCGGGCTGATGAACGTCCAGTCGATGTCCGCCTTGCTCGCGCGGAACACATCCAGCGCCTTCACCATGCCCATCGCCGACGGCTTCCATGCCGGCGGGAAATTGGGGTCGTCGATCACCCGCACGCCCGGTGCCACCTCCAGCGACCCGGCGCCCCCCACCCACGCGAAACGCTTCACGCCCGCCTTGGCCAGCGTATCCCGCAGCACTTCGGCCTGCTTCGGGACGTTGTCCGGGTTCGGGTCGTTCACGCTGGCGATCGCCGCGTCGGTGCCCTGCAGGGCTGCCTCGTAAGTCGACGGATTGAGCAGGTCGCCCTGCGCCAGCTTCAGGTTCGGGTTCGCCACCGTTACCCGGGTCGGGTCGCGGACGATCGCCGTGACGTGGTGGCCGCGGTCGAGCGCCTCCTGGAGGATGACCTTGCCAATGTTGCCGGTAGCGCCGAACAGGACGATGTTCATGGGGATCCTTGGACCTAGCGTTGGGATGCCGCAAGGATGCGCTTTTCATCGTCGCGCAAAAATGCCCATATGAAGAATTCATCGTAAAGTATGGCTTTACGATAAGCCCGGGCGTCCCCATGGCCACCGATATCAACCTCAACCGCCTTTCGGTCTTCGTCACCCTCGTCCAGGCGGGCTCGTTCACCGCCGCCGCCGAGCAGATGGGCACCACCAAGGCCATGGTCAGCCAGCATCTGGCCCGGCTGGAAGAGGAGGTCGGCATGACCCTGGTCCTGCGCAGCACGCGCAGGATGTCGCTCACCGACGCCGGCGAACGGTTTTACGACGATTGCGCGCGCGTCATCGCCGATGCGGAAGCCGCGATCACCCGGCTGGGCGAATGCCGCGACACGCCCATGGGCAGCCTGCGCATCGCCGCGGCGGGCGACCATGGGCCGTTCATCGTGGCGCCGGCACTGGCGGAATACGTCCGTCGTTATCCGCAGGTACGGCCCGAGTTGGTCGTCAGTGACACCATCGTGGACCTCATCGCCGAGCGGTTCGACGTGGCGGTGCGCATCGGCTGGCTGCGCGATTCGTCGCTGCGCTCGGCCAAGCTCGCCGACGTCCGGCAATGCCTGGTGGCAACGCCGGCCTATCTCGCAGCCCACGGCACGCCGGCCACGCCCGCGGAGCTGGGCCGCCACCGCTGGATCGCCCTCACCGTGCTGCCATCGCCGACGCGCTGGACCTTCAGCGACGCGTCGGGCGCCAAGGAGGCCGTGCAGGTCGAGGCCGCCGCCAGCGCCAACAGCACGCTTGCCGTGCATGCGCTGGTCATGGCCGACGTTGGCATGGCCGTCCTGCCCGACTACGTGGCACACGACGACATCGCCGCGGGCCGGCTGGTCCCGTTATTACCCGCGTACGAACTGCCCCCAGGCGGTGTCTATGCGGTGTATGCGGGGCAGCCCACCGTGAAGGTACGGGCGTTCATCGACCTGTTGAAGGAGCGGATGCAAAGCGGCAGCCCGGGGATACAAGCCAGCACTGCCTGATGGTGGAACCCTCGGTGCTTCCCTGATGCCCTGGAGCTCCGCCATGCCTGCCTACCCGAACGCGGACCGCACACCATGAAGGCCGCATGGATCGCCGACGCGAAGGCCGGGGATCTCAGCATCCGGGTGGGCGAGATCGATGCGCCTGCCCAGGCGGAGGACCGCCTGTTGATCGACGTGGAGGCCGTGGGCCTTACTTTCGCCGAGCCTGGCTGGGTCACCAACGGCACGATGCAGGGTCCCGACGGCACCTGGCGTTCGCTCCCGGTGGTCATCGGTCACGAGTTCGCAGGCACGGTGGCCTATGCGGGGAAGGACACCCAGGGTTTTGCCAGGGGCGATCGCGTGGTCGGCCTGATCGACTTCTGGCGCGATGGTGCCGCCGCGACGCAGGCGAGCGCTCTGCCCTCGGAAGTGGCCGCGCTGCCAGGCGAGGTGACCTCGATCGAAGCGAGCACCTTACCCATCGGTGCGCTCACCGCTTGGCAGGCTTTCTTCGATCACGCGAAGCTCGCGGCGGGCGAGACCGTCCTGGTCCACGGCGGCGCGGGCGCGGTCGGCACGTTTGCCATCCAGATCGCCAAGGGCGCCGGTGCACGCGTCGTCACCACGGCGCGTGGCGCCGAGGCCGTGCAGTTGTGCCTTGAGCTGGGCGCCGACATCGCGATCGATACCGAGACGCAGCGGTTCGAAGACCACGCGGGCGACGTGGACGTGGTGTTCGATACGGTGGGCCACGACCTGCTGGAGCGCAGCTGGCGTTTCGTCAGGCCCCGGGCCCGGCTGGTGACGATTTCGGGCGAGGCGGAAGACGCACCGTCGCCGGACCGGGCCGCCGGGCTCGGCATCCAGGCGTACTGGTTCATCGTTCGGCCGGATGCGGCGCAGCTCGCCGAGATCGCCCGTTGGGTGGCGGATGGCCGCATCAAGGTGCAGGTGGACCGGCTGTATCCGCTGGACGATGCCACGCGCGCCTTCGCGGAAGCGCCGGGCCGCAGGAAGAAGGGGAAGACCGTCCTGACGGTGTGACGCCCTTCCCGGGTGGCTTACATCACCTGGTTGCCGAGGCGCAGGTTGATGCCGAGCACGGTCGCGATGATGCGCATGTTCTCGTCATCGCGCGACGAGGTGATCCAGCCGGCGTAGACGTCGTCTTCTTCGGCTTCGCGCGACCACAGCGTGTAGCCGCGCTCGTTCAGTGAATCGAATGCGCGCGAGAAGATCTCCGGGCCGTCGATCTCTTCGTGGAACTCATCATCATCCGGGTCGCCGCCCCAGTCGATCTCCACGTCGCTCCAGCGCGACACGAGCTCGTTGATGGCTTCGACGAGGACACGGGTATCGTCGGCGTCCACCTCGAAGCTGGAACGCCAGTCGGTCACCCGTGCCACGATGCCGATGGGATCTTCGTCGCCTTCTTCTTCCGCCGTCTCGCGGTAAGCCGTGAACTGCTGGAGCGCGGCGTCCTCGTCATTCGGATTGATGAGGAGCAGGAGCTGCCAGACGTGCGATTCGGTGTTTTCCTCACCGTCTTCGTCGTCGTGCTCGCGCTCGTTGTCGTAATCGTCGTCGTAGTCGCTCATGGGAGATGCCTCGTCAGTCGGCGCGCATGATGCCACAGGCACCTGTAGCCGTTTTGGCAAAAGTTGCGCAGGTGCGCTTGCACGCGGCTATAGTCCCGCCCATGACCGCACAGACCGTCCCGAAGCCCTGGTGGGGCCGCCGCTACCTGAAGGCGCGGCCGCGCCTGCTCACCGGCGTGCTGGTGGCCGCTGCCACCGCCGCTGTGTTGCAGGGGACGCGCCTGCCGCACGCGCTGGGCTTCATGCTCGGGTTCGACCTGGGCGCGCTGCTCTACCTTTTCCTCATCGTCCGCACCTTCCGCCACGCCAGCCCCTCGGCCATGCGTGATGAAGCGCGGACCCAGGACGTCGGGCGCTGGAGTACGTTGCTGGCCGGCGTCGTCGTATCGGCGGCGGTGCTGGTCGCTGTCAGCACCGAACTCGAGTCGGCCCAGAAGGGCGGTGCCATCGCCATCGCCATTGCCGCGACGACGTTGATCCTCGCGTGGGCGTTCATGAACACCCTGTTCGCGCTGCACTACGCGCACGGGTTCTACGGCAACTTCGGCGACCAACACAAAGGCCTGGATTTCCCGGGCGATGACGAACCGGATTACTGGGACTTCGCGTATTTCTCGTTCACGATCGGCATGACCTTCCAGGTCTCCGATGTGCAGATCAGCACCCGCTACCTGCGGCGGATCGCCCTGATGCACAGCGCGATCGCGTTTTTCTTCAACGTGTTCATCATCGCCATCAGCGTGAATATCGCGGCGGGGAAAGCGTAGCGACGGATCAGCGGCGGTGGGCGTGCAGGCACAGGACCACGCTCAGACCCACGCAGGCCATGGCTACCCACTCGGTCGGCGCGGGCAGGCGTGCCTCCCAGGCGAAGCCGTAGAGCAGCGCAAACAGCGTCTCGAACAGGATCATCTGGCCGACCAGGGTCAGCGGTAGCATGCGGCTCATGCGGTTCCAGAAGCCGTTGCCCAGGATCGAAGCGAAAACCGCCATGCCCGCGCTGATCGCCGCGAAGCGTGTCCATGCGCCCGCCGAATGAGTCCGGCTGTCGAAGTACATGGCGGCGGGGATCAACAGCAGCGACAGTGCCCCGGTCACCAGGCCGGTGAGCAGGTTCCAGTCGTGCGCAGAAACTTGCGGCAGGCGGTGCAGCCAGCGTGCGTTCCTGAGCGCGTAGATCGTCCAGGAAACCAGGGCTGTAACTGCACACGCGAAGCCGGCGAGGCGGCGCCATTCGAAGCTACCTTCGCCCGCCAGCGCCTGCCAGCCGATGCAGACGATCGCGACGGCGATGAACAACAGCGAAGTCGCCAGGCGGCGTAACGGCACCGCGCCTTGCGCACGGCTCCCGACTACCGTCACCGCCACGGGCAGGAACCCGATGACCAGCGACGCCATGGCGACACCGCCCCATTGCACGGCGGTCGCGAGCGCTATGTAGTAAACGATGTTCGCCAGCAGGCTCAGGCCGACCAGCGCCCGCCAGTGCCCAGGTTCGAGCCAGGTACGCAAGGCGGGCCAGCGAGGGATGAGCAGCACCGCCGAGACAGCGCCATACACGAGGTAGCGACCCGCGGCGAGCTGCAGGCCGGTGAAGTCGCGGGCCAGTTCCGGGGCGATGAACACGGTGCCCCAGAGGGCGCCCGCGATCATGCCGAAGAGAATGCCCAGGGGGATTTGGGTCCTGCCGTCCACGCTGCTTCCTCGAAATACGCGCCGCCATGATCGCAGCGCGCCTCGGCCGGGCGCTTGGCGCGGGCTACGGGATCTTTGACGCCGCCTCGCGTTGCTGGCGGCGGTAGGCGGCCGGGGTGGTATCCATGGCATCCCGCATCGCGCGGGTCAGGGCGCTCTGGTCGCCATAGCCGGCGTCGGTCGCGATCGCCGCGATCGGGCGGTCAGTGCGCACCAGCCATTCGCGAACACGTGCGAGGCGTCGTTCGGCGAGCCATGCCCGGGGCGTCGTGCCCAGTTCGGCACGGAACAGCTCGTGCAGGCGGCTGATGCTCAGGTTGGCGTGCGTGGCCATCAGGGTAGCGGTCCACGGCCGGCCGAGGGCATCTTCGACGGCGGCCAGGGTGGCCTGCAGCCGGCTCAGCGGACGGGCGCGTTCGCGCCCCAGGGCGTCCAGCAGAAGGGGCACCCAGCGGGCCAGGTGCTCCGGGGACTGTGCCTGGTCTTCCACCAGGAGGCGCATGTAGTCGACCAGGGCCGCCGCGGTGGGTGCCAGGGGCACGAACGCCGCGGTGCCGAGCCGGTCGGCAATCCCGTCCGGGATATCGGCGGTGGCCACGTCGAGCACGAGCGAGCGGTTGGGCCGGTCGCCGATGGTGGTGTGCCACGCGCCCGCCGGGACATAGGCCGCACGGGCCACGTCGAAGCGGCCTTCGCGCCCTGCGATGTCGAGCGTCAGCGAGCCGCGGACGGGCAGGACCAGCTGCGCCCAGGCATGGCGATCGGTGCCTTCGTCACCTTCGTAGGTGCGCAGGCTGAGGTCCGGTTGGGCGGGCAGGGCGGCCATGGGAGCCATTCTAAGCGCAGTTGAATGCCCATTTTTCTTATTGACGCGATGCGGCAACGGGGCCATCTTCCGTTCAGCCGTCCAAACGGCAGGGCCCACGCGGCCCGTGACAACGGGGGAATCACCATGAATGTGCCAACCTTTATCCGGGTGACGGGGGTCACCCTGGGCCTTGTGTTCGCCGCCAGCCCGGCATTTGCCCGTGGCGATGACACGCCGCCCGAGAGCTTGTGCGCGGTGCTCGACACGGCCGCCCGCTACGTAGGGACGACCGTCACCGTGCGGGGCATCGCCACCAGCGAAGGCAAGATCACCACCCTGGCCGATGCACAGTGCAAGGGCGGGATCGCGTTGACGATGGACGACAGCAATGGCCGCAAACGCGATGTGCTGAGCTTCCGCCGGATCCTTTCGGAGAAGAACACGCGCGCCGACGCCACCGTGTTCGGCCGCTTCAGCACCACCGGCGATGCCGCCGCGCCGTACTCGATCGACGTGTACAGCGTGCGCGACGTGAAGGAAATGCCGGCCGACGGCAGCTGATCGGCGTAAATGACCTGTGGGAGCGCGCTTGCGCGCGATGGGGTTAACGCAAGCCCCATCGCGCG
>NZ_JBQCFT010000402.1:0-5499 GCF_051958795.1 Luteibacter sp.
ACCGGTCCCGCCACGGGTCGCTATGGCTCAGCCGCCATAGGTCAGATCTGGGCCTGGCCGCCGTCGACGAAGAGCTCGATGCCCGTGATGTAGCTGGCATCGTCCGAGGCGAGGAACGACACGGCCTTGGCGATTTCATCCGGCTCACCCGTGCGACCCAGCGGGGTCACCGTTGCGACGTACGCGGAGTAATCGGCGATCTGCTGTTCGCTCATGCCCAGTTCGGTCGAGTATCCCGGCGTGACGATGGTGCCCGGGGCGACGACGTTGACGCGGATACCGCGGCCCTTGAGGTCGCTGGCCCAGGTGCGGGCGAACGAACGCAGCGCGGCCTTGGTGGCGGCATAGACACCGAATGCCGGGGCGCCCTTGATCGACACCATCGACCCGTTGAGGACGATCGCGCCGCCCTCGCCCATCAGTTCCAGCGCCTTCTGGACAGTGAAGAGCGTGCCCTTCACGTTGATGCCGAAGTATTTGTCGAAATGGGCCTCCGTGATCTGGCCGAGCGGCACGAACTCGCCGCCACCCGCGTTGGCGAACAGGATGTCGAGCTTGCCGCTGCGCTCGCGGATGGTGGCGAAGATGCGATCGAGGTCGGCGGCGATGGCGATGTCACCCTGGATGGCGATGGCGCCCGTCTTTGCGGCGGCGGCGTCCAGCTCGGCCTGGCGGCGGCCGGTGATGTAGACGGTCGCGCCTTCGCGGATCAGGCGTTCCGCCGTGGCCAGGCCCAGGCCGGAGCTGCCGCCCGTGACCAGGGCGATCTTGCCGGCGTGGCGGGTGGTGTGGATGTTGCTGTTGGCGAGCGTGTTCATGAGCTTGGGCTCCGAAGACCGCGACGCGGTCGATGGGGAATAGTCTGGTTATTTCTGCTGGATGGATAAATAATCCACTGGCGATTTCACTATTCCCTAGGGGAAACAATCTTGGACCATCTGCTCGCGATGCGTGTATTCGGCCGGGTCGTTGAGACGGGGGGCTTCGCGAAAGCCGCCGATGGGCTGCGCTTGCCCAAGTCCACGGTCACCAAGCTGGTCCAGGGCCTCGAGGCGCAACTGGGGGTGCGCCTGTTCGAACGGACGACGCGTCGGGTGACCGTGACCGCCGCCGGGGCGGCCTACTACGAGCGCACGCGGCACTGGCTGGCCGAACTGGACGATTTCGAAACGACGCTGGCGGGTGGCAGCAGCAGCCCGGTCGGGACCCTGCGTATCGAAACAGGGGGCTCGGTCGCGCACGCCCTGATCCTTCCCGCGCTGCCGGCCTTCCGGGAGCGCTACCCGGGGATCCAGTTGCAGGTCGGCGTGACCGATCGCACCGTGGATCTCATCGGCGAAGGCGTGGACTGCGCCATCCGTAGCACGGCCGATGATCCGAACCTGATCGCCCGCCACATCGTTGACCTGCCGTGGACCACCTGCGCGGCGCCCTCGTATCTCGAGCGGCGCGGCACGCCTTACCACCCTGGGGACCTCGCGCGCGATGGCCACGAGATCGTCGGCTACTTCTCCGCGCGGTCGGGCCGGCGCCTGCCCCTGCGATTCGGCAACCCCGCGGAGGACTTCGATGCGGGGCTCATTTCGACCGTGGAGGTCAACGAGAGCAACGCGCATGTCGCCGCCGCGCTAGCCGGACTTGGCGTCGTGCAGACGCTTGCGTTCGCGGTGGCACCGTATATCGCGACGGGCCAGGTGGTGCCCCTGCTCGCTGAGTACCAGCCGCCTCCCCTGCCCGCTTATCTCGTCTATCCGTCGGAGCGAAGGCACAACGCGCGCCTGCGGGCTTTCATCGAGTGGATCATGGAGGCGCTTCCCGAGCGCGTGGCACAGCAACGGATCGACGCCGCCCTGTAGGAGCGCGCTGTGGGAGCGTGCTTGCACGCAATAGGGCTTGCCGCGAGCACCCATCGCGCGCAAGCGCGCTCCCACAGCACGCTCCCACAGCGCTACTACAGTGACTGCGTGGCTATTTCAGGCCGTCGTAGACGATGCGGGTGAAGAAGTCGGGGTCGATGACGAAGTGGCCGTATTTGTCGTCGAACTTCGCGGTGGGCTTGGCGGCGACGACTTCGTCGCGTGACTTGCCCTGCTTCTTCAATGCGGCAACGTTGTCGCGAACCGAGGCGAGCATGTCGCGAAATTCGCGCAGCTGCTGCTTCGTACCGACGGGCCCGTGGCCGGGTGCGATGACGACATCGTCGTTGAGCTGCGCGAGGATCGCGTCGTCGGCCTTGATCATGCCGTCGATGCCACCACCGTTTTCGTTGTCGATGAACGGGTACACGCCGTTCCAGAACAGGTCGCCCAGCGAGGCGACGTTCGCTTCCTTGAAGATCACGTAGAGGTCGGTGTCGGTGTGCGACGGGTTCGCCAGCTTGACCTCGACCGTCTGTCCGTCGAAGTGGTACGTCTTGTCACTCGTCACGATCTCGGTCGGGATGCCGCCGGCCGGGAGCGGCTTGAACGTGAACTGCCAGTCGTCCACGCGTGTGGTGGTCGATACGCGCTTGACCGTGCCGGCCGTCGCGATGATCGTCGCGCCGTCTTCGTGCACCCACGGGTTACCGTCGGTGTGGTCCCAGTGGTAGTGCGTGTTGATCAGGTACCGCAGGGGCCGCTTGCCCAGCGCCGCAAGTGCAGCCTCCACCTTCGCGCGCGATACCGCGAGCCCCGCATCGACCATGAGCTGGCCCTGCTTGCCGCTGAGCACGGTGATGTTCCCGCCCGAACCCGAGAGCATCGCGAGGGGCCCACGTAGGGGCGTCGTCTCGATCTTCGCATTGGGTGCCGCCGCGTTGATCTTCACCACGGGACTGGATGGCGGCGGTGGCGCATCCTCGGCGACTGCCACGCCGCATGCCATGACGGCGATTGCCGCCGATACAGCTAACGAGACACGTTTCATCTTCTTCCCTCCCTATGGCCGCAGGGCGACCGGCCAGCGAGCATGCGGCGGCCGACCGGGCTTGCGTCTTGAAGAAACCGCGCCCCTGCGCGCTCCCACAAAGGCGGGCGAGCTACAGGGAGACGAGCTTCAGGAACGCCTCGTGCTGGTAGCGGCTCATGCGCAGCTTCTGGCCGGTATCCATCGTGAGTACGTGGTAGCCGTTGAACCAGGGGTGGACCGCCTGCACGCGCCGGACGTTGACGATCGCCGAACGGTGGACGCGGGCGAACTGGCGCGGGTCGAGGCGCTCGGCGAGGCCTGCCATGGTTTCGCGCATCTCGTGCACGCGGTCGGCAAGGTGGATCAGCACCGTGTTGCGGCTCGCCTTGATCCAGATGATATCGTTCACGTCGACGAAGGTGATCTGCTCGCTTTCGCGGATGGGGATGCGGTCGAGGTACTGGTCGCGCCGGTGCAGCGCATCCAGCGCCTGCATGATCTTCAACGAGGCCTCGGCCTGCCCGCCAGGCGTGCTGAGACGGCTCTTCGCTCGGGTCAGGGCATGCTCGAAGCGCTCCCTGCTGAACGGTTTCACGAGGTAATCGACCGCATTGGCTTCGAACGCCTTCACGGCGTACTGCTCATACGCGGTAACGAACACCGTGGCCGGCATGCGCCCGGCGCCGACCGTACGCACCACGTCTATCCCGGACATCGCCGGCATCTGGATATCGAGGAACACCAGGTCCGGCGAGCCGGCGCGAATCGCACCGACCGCCGAAGCGCCGTCGCCATGCTCGCTGAGCTCGGCGACGTCGGGGTCGTCACGCAGCAGACGTACCACCGCCTGGCGGGCAATGGGTTCGTCGTCGACGACCAGGACAGAAAGCTTCATACCTCCACGATCTCCGGCTCGTCCTCATCGATGACCTGGAAGGGCATGCGCAGGCGGCACGCTACGCCGCGTGGCCAGAGCATATGCAGCTCCGCCTGCCCTGCCTTCCCGTAGAGTTCGCCCAGGCGCAGGCGCGTGTTCGACAGGCCGATGCCATGGCCGTCCGCTGCATCGGATTCTGTCGCTTCCAGGGTGCTGTTGCGGTTACGCACTTCGATCACCAAGCTGTCGCCATCGCGACGGCTTTCGATCTCCACGCAATCGTCGCCGACGCGCTTGCCAATCCCGTGCTGGATCGCGTTCTCCACGATCGGTTGCAGGATCAGGCTCGGTACGGCGCAGTTGAGGGTATCGGGCGCGATGTAGATGCGCGTATCCAGGCGATCCTTGAAGCGGGTGCGCTGGATGCCGAGATACAGATCCAGCAGGACGAGCTCCTGGCGCAGGGTGATCTCCTGGCCCCGGCACTCCTCCAGGAAGGCCCGAAGCAGATCGCTGAGGCGAAGCAGCATGTCTTCCGCGGAAGTCACGTCCTCATGCAGCAGCGTCGCGATCGCATGCATCGTATTGAACAGGAAGTGCGGCTGCAGCTGTGTCCGGAGTACCTGCAGCCGCGAATCCGCGAGCTGGGATTCGAGTTGCGATGCCTCGAGCTCACGCTGGGTCTTCTCCTCACGAAAACGCATGGCCCGCTGGATCCCGAACAGACCCCAGCAGGTCAGCAAACCGGTCGCTGCAAGCTGGCCGAGGACCTGTTGCCACTGGTAAGCGAGCCCCGATGGTTAGAAGAGCGTCGACACCATGGCGCCGATGAGCAGAGCGAGGCCCGTCATCCCGATGCTGGCGAACAGCGGTACCCATAGTTCCGCGAGGCGCAGCGGAACCAGGATCGGGTAATGCTCGCCCAGCTTGACTACCAGCGGAGCCAGGGCCGCCCCTGTGTACCACTGGATGATGTTCCAGCGCAGGTAGTCGACGACATCCCCGGTATGGCCGGTGAGGTCATCGTGCATGTAGGTCTGCCACGTGAACGCCACGACGATCACGCCCCACATGCCGAGGTAACGGCCCAGGCCAATCTGCGTAGTGCCGAGGCGGACTTTCATGGGAGGGTCCTGGGGTGGGTTGCGGCGACATCTTAGGCACCTCCGCGCACGCGTGGAAAGCAAGACGCGGCATCACTGCCATTGGTCATGCCGCTACGACGATTCGTCCCGAAACCGTTTTCCGCGCGTGCCCGTCCGCGGCTAGATGGCGCCGCTGGTCGCCCCTGGCGCACCGGCTACCCCACTCGCCGGAGAGCCCCCATGACACGGATCCTGCCCTGCCTCGCCCTGATGCTCGCCACCCTCGCCTCGACCGCGTGCGCCACCCGCCCGACGCGCGCGGTGGCCGACCGGCAGACTGCCGCGCCCTTCAACCTGGTCAACGCCACGGCGGCGAGCGTCGCGCCCCTCGCCCTGGCCCCGAGCGGCACCGACGCGTTCCAGCCCGTGGACCTCGGCGGCGCATTGAACGGTGGCCTCACATCGACGGCATTCCAGCTGCCGAACGGCCCGTGCCTGCGCGACATGCAGGTGACCTTCAGCGACCAGCGGGTTTCGCGACTCAACGGCATCAATGTGTGCCGCACCCACGGCCTGCGCCTCGATAGCCTGAAGGGTCGTATGATCAGCCCGGACAGTACGCTGGCCACGCAGGGGCCAGTCACCGAA
>NZ_JBQCFT010000403.1:0-18782 GCF_051958795.1 Luteibacter sp.
AATGATGCCGACCAGCTCAGCGTTCGGGAGCGACAGCAACGTGGCCAGCGAAAGACCTTCGAAGATCACAGACTCGGTGAAACGGATTCAGGTGAGAAGGCGGCCTAACGCCGGGGTTCGATCCAGGTCAATGAGCGTCGCACCAGAGAGAACCTGGCGGCCGAAGCCCTCGGGGTACACGCGGTACGATAGCGCATGGAAGCCGTCAGCCAGCTCGTCGACGCGCTTCTTTGGGATGTGCAGTTCTACATAGTCGTCCTTCATATCGACATATTCCGTCGCCGATTCCGAAATCTCATCGCCATCTACGATTGCGATGAAGCGGTCGCCAGGCAGCGATCCCGATCCTGGTACATCGACGATCGGTGCCTGCACGAGCAGGAAGGGATTTGTCGCCTCCGGAGGAATCCGACCATCAGGCAGCGCGTGTGGTACGCGCGGCTTGAGGTGATCGAGCCTATCTTCATCGGTCTCCAGGACGCGGACGTCGACAGTCAGCCGCGTGACCGTGTTTGAGGATGCGAAGCTTCCGTTTTGCATGGCAGTCGTCTCTCGGGTTGGGTGAGACACGACTTTATTGCGACCGAATCCTGGGCCATATCGGCGATTGCTGAGTAGCGGATCGGCCACGAGCGTCTTGACGTGTAGTCGATCACTCACCGCATGTAGGCGAAAGAGATTGAGTTGCTACACCTACACGGTGTAGGAGTTCGCTTACGAGCAATGCAGCGGTTACCTACATTTAGCTCGTCACCTCGCGTGATCGAATGCGCACCCCATAGCCATGCTGCATCGGCGTGGGTGGGACGTTCGAGAAGGAGGTAAACAATGAAAATCAGACGCGCCGATCTGGCCCTAAGAGTATCGATGCTTTTCCCCATCGGTGCAGCGATTACAAGTGGGCAGGCCGTAGGTGGGTACATCGGCCGAGGCGAGTCTGTTGTACTTTCGGGGTCGGCGGCGGAGCCGGAGTCATGGGCCTCGTCGAATGGAGCCAGCCTCGCATTGGAAGACGGTGCGCGGACGGACTACATTCGCGTGGTTGGTTCGACTTTGACCGCGTCAGATGCCTTCGTGAGGGCAAATGGTACGTCCGGTATACGCGTGGACGGTCTTGAGTCTCCGAGCTCAGCAAGAATCTATCGAACTAGCGTGACCTCGTCACAAGGGGCTGGCATCTTTGCCGACGGAAACCCAAGGCATGAGCAACACACGTCTGTTCTTCTTGTCGACAGCAAATCAACTGGCCATCAGGCGGGCGTCGCCGTCTCGGGCTCGGCGAAGCTGGAAGCGGCCAATTCGCTGATTTCGTCTACGAGCGAGAGTGGTACGGGGGTGTTGCTTGGGTCTGGCAGCGTGACCCTGAGTGAGAAATCCATTGCGGAGGGGCAGCGCGCGGGTGCCGTCCTCGGAAGGTTTGACCGGATCAGTGTCGGGCCGGGTGAGCTAACTGTAGACGGCGGTTCGACGGTTAGGTCGCCGAGTGGGCCCGCTGTTTTGGTGACGGGTGACGAAGCCGGGAGCCACCTTTATCAAGTCACGGTGCGAGACGGTGGCTCGCTCAGTGGCGGAAATGGCGTGGCAGTCGACGTACAGGACCGAGCGACGTTCCTCCTTAACATCGAACGCGCCTCTGTAAACGGTGATGTCCTGATTTCCGAGGCTTCAAAGTCCACAGTTCGTCTAGGTCGGGACGGTCACTTGTCGGGCTCGATAGTCGGTGCGGATGCTATGAAAGTTGGACGAGCAGCCGTGTGGTCTCTTACGGGGGATAGCAAGGTACGAAGCCTGGACCTCGACGGTGGAACCGTGGCATTCGCGGCATCTCGGAAGGGGCCAGCGCGGCTGCGTATCTCGAGCGACCTTGGGGGTGTCATCGGCGACGTTGTCGTCAACGTGCACATGGACCCGCGCGATGTTCGGAAATCTTGGACTGACTCGCTACTTGTCGAGGGCAATGTCGACGTCGAGCACCCCATCGATGTCAATGTGAAATTCACTGGTACCAGCCATGGCACAGATGTCAACGGCGATGGCGTGTCATCAGGTGTGGAGGGATTCTCGATCGTCCAGGTTGGCGGTTCGTCAAGGCCGGATGCATTTCGTCTTCGCGATGACTACGTCACCCATGGTGCGTTCCAGTATGAACTCAAGGCATTCCACGGCAACGAGGTCAGTGCCAAGTCTTCACTTCTGGAAGGAGGGAAAGCACAGTGGGACTATCGTCTTGTTGAGCGAATGGTGTGCAGGTCGGGGTGCGACGATGGTGGCGGAAGTTCTGGCGACCACGAACGACCTGCCGTCTCGCCTCAGATTCCATCGTATATCTCTGCGCCGGCTGCCGCTTTCGCATATGCTGACGGCATGACGACCAGCCTGCACGAACGGCTTGGTGAGATCCGCGATCATGCGTTCGAGGGTTCGATCGGTGGTGAGATTTTCGCACGGTACTCGGGACGCAGCCAGCGGTACAGCACCGACAGGTCCTTCAAGTCCTATGGTTATGACTTTGACGAGCGGGTTGAAGCCTGGCAGTTTGGCGGTTCGATCATCGGGCTAGACGGTGACAACGGGTCGCTCCGCGCCGGCCTCGCGATCGACCACGGCCGTTCAAGTATTGTACCGAGGGCGGCCGATGGCGATAGCATTACTAGGCTTCGCGCCAACGGTACGTCCGCGTGGATAACGTGGCGAAGTGGCGACGGTTTCTGGATTGACTCGGTCGTTGGACAGCAGCGTATGCGAGGAACAACCGATACATCGCTCGGTGGCCGCGCCGTGGGTCGTATCGAAGCGTCAGCGACGGGTGTTTCGCTGGCTACGGGTTATCCGATCAGGCTCGGGTCTGAATGGAGTCTAGAGCCGCACATCTTGCTATCGGGCCAGAGCGTTCGCTTTGCGCCGATCCGTGAGGCTTCGGGCATGAGCGTAGATATCAGTAGGAATCAGTATGTTACAAGGTCGGCTGGCCTATCGTTTCTTAGCCATAGCGAAGTGATGGCTCCGTTTGTACGCGTTGATCTCAGATCTACAAAGGGACGAGGCGTTGTCCGGACGGCAATCGATGCAAGCACCACCTCGGCCGACTTCTCGGGCGGTGGACTCGGCGCAGAGTATGTAGTCTCCAGTGGTCTGACCACTCAGCTTTCCCCGCGGATTCAACTGTTCGGCGGAGGCGCGTATCGGCACTTTATCGGGCGCGGTGGCTTTCAAGGGTGGTCGGGGAACCTGGGGCTGCGCATGACCCTATGATGTAGGAGTGGCGGTCCGTCGCCGTATAAGGAACAGCGACGGACTGCTTGGCGTGTACGGTAACGGGTCGTTCACTCTAGGTCATGCTACACGCCGGCTCTAATAGACACGAAGCGTCGTTTCGGGTGATACATGGCTCTTGTTCCCGGACACGTCGACTACGTAATAGTAGAAAGAGATTCGACCTGGCGCGTCAATGTTGGTGAAGTTATCGTGTCCGAAGTACACCTCTGTTATCCATGCCTTCTGTCCGACCTCGATCGTTCCGGCAGCGAATTCGGTGTCTGATCCGTCGAACTTGCTGAACAATTGAATGGTATCCCGCGGGTCAATTCCAGCGTAGTCAGCAATTTTTCCGCGCAGCCCCATGCTTGGGCGCGCCTTGATGTCTTCCAGGGCCAGTCCATCTCGCTCGTCAGCCTCAGCGAACATGATGCGCGGAAGCCCGCGTCCACCCGGCGGTGTTCGATCGATAAGGTATGTGGTCGGCTCCGAAATGGCGATGGAACCGAACGGCTGCTGGATCGCCAGGTATGTAAGCTCGTGTCGGCCCGCGCTTCTTGTAAGGAAGTCCACTTGAGGGATCCTTATCTCAACGAAGTCACCCTCGCCTGAATACGTCGCGCGTGACGCAGGTATGAGAATTCCGTCGATAAGCGCCTCGAAGAAGTCGCCGGGCATGGTGTGGTATCCGTCGACGCTGATGATTGGGGCGTGAACGAGCAGATGAGGGCGCATGGATTCCGGTGTGAGGGTACCGTCTGCAAGGGCCGCAGGAATGGTGGGCTTGAGGTCTACAGGGAAGAGCTCATCGGCATAGCAGATCTTCGTCGGCTTCTCGCCCGTCTTTGTTTGCTTAAGCGATGTGTCGTCGCACATATGTGTCGTCCGTAGCGTTGATGGTCGTGCCAGTGTGAGCGCTCGCCTCGGTCGGCTACATCGGCGCTCGCCTCTGCGGACTGGCCAATTTGTCGCGAAATCGTGTCGTCCTCGGCCTACGTCGAGCGCGACGCGCGGCGTGGTCATGCTGGTGATCCGCGGCCATCGTGTGTCCCACGCGGGCTCGACTCACACACAGTCCGATAACACTTACAACGCCAATCGCCGCACCACACCGTCGCGCCGGCACCTTCGCTGATACTCGCGCTCCCACCGGCTAGCTAACGTGGCACCTCATCCCACGCACCCCCAAGGAGTGCCACATGCGCCGTACCCGTCGTCCCAGCCAGAACAAGAACACCTCCAACAACGCTGGCGTTGTCCAGCACGCACACCGCGACCGTTCGAGCGGTGTGCGCGGTCGCATCGTCCCTATGACCGCTCTGTCCCACACCCTCGCGCACCGGCCGTTGAACCCGATTGTGTTTCCGCACCAGCTGATGATGGAGGGTGTCACGCTCGCGACGCTCGTCTCCCTGCCGCGGCAGGAGCTGGTCGGGCTCATTCCTGATTACCACGGTCTTCGCGTGGGCGATCGCATCACCGCGCTGCTGTACAACCGCGCGCTGCGGCGGACGGTGGTGGCCGGTGAGCTCTGCGTCTGCGACGGCGTGTCGCCGTTGAATATCCGTTACGACCGCCATGCCCTGGAGCAGTTCGGCCAGAACGGGCGTTTCGACTTCAGCTATGAGGTCCGCTCCGCGGCGGGTGATATCACCCTGCGGTCGCCGACGACTACGCTGTCCGTCATGATCCATGACATGCCGGAGCGGCTGCGTGGCCCCGTGGTGGCCTGCGGTAGCGACGGTATGGTGCGTGAGTCCGAGCTCATCCCGGAGCTGGTGGTGTACATCCCTGCGTCGGAGCCGCCCTGCGTTGCCGGTGACCGCGTGCGGATGCGCATCGGCGATGCCTGGTTCGCCCCGGTGGAGCTGAGCGTTGACGACGTGGCGTTCGACCCGATGGCGAAGCTTCAGCTGCCGTGCGATGACATCCTGCGGCTGTTGGCCGAGACCGGCCAGGCCCGGATCATGCTCGAGGCGTCCTACGAGGTCGAGCGCAATGGGACGTTGAGCCCGTCGGAGGTCTCCGCCGTGGCTTTCGACCTGACCGCGATCTGCGAGATCTAAGGGGTCGCCACCGCCGGGGCTGCTGGCACCGCTCGCGCGTGTGCCGGCGGCGCCAGCTCGAAGTCGCGGTACTGATGGGGGTTGCCGCTCATCCCCGCTTCCGCGGCCTTCGCGATGTTGTACATCTCGCGCGCGGTCACGTAGTGCAGTGCGTAGTTCTTGCCGTCGTTGTACCGGCTTTCGAGGTACGTGTGCATGGCATCGATGGGCGCGCCGAGCAGGGTATCCATATCCCGTTCCTGCGTGCCGTGCGTGTGGATCTTGATGAAGATCCACTCGGGGCGTCCCTCGACATGGATGCCCGTATCGACCCACTGGTCCACGCGGCCACGGGTCGGCGGGCAGCCCTTGCGGATATCGGAGTTCTCGATGCGGGGGATGATGCCGAACCGGCGATTCTTCCAGTTGAGCCCGAGCACGCCCTGGATGATCAGCAGGTCGCCGCTGAGCTTGCCACCGACCCGCATGGGTACGCCGGTGTCATGGCCCTTCGGCTTGCCGCCGCAGGCGTCTTCGGCGTAGTAGATCGAGTTCGACAACCGCGTCTGCGTGTCGCTGGGTGCGGAGGGCAGGGTGAAGTCGGCATAGCACCCCAGGTCGCGCAGCAGCCCAAGCTCCTGGTTGATGCCACACCAGCGCCCATCCTTGCGGCTGTTGGCGAGGCACCAGTTGCCGTGGATGAAGGCGAAGCGCAGCTGGCCCGTCACCGGGTCGCGCGGCAAGGCACCGTGGCGCTCGTGAAGCAGCCGGTTGAAACGGTCGATGGTCGCGACGAAGTTTTCCGGCGTGTCGTCGTCGTGATGCAGGTGGATTTCGATTTCACCGAAGCCGTCCGCACACAACGCGGCCAGCTTCTCCAGGTGCTCCTCGACGTACTCTTCTTCCGGATAGAAGAAGCCATGTTGGGGAGGACGGCCGTCAGCGTCGCGGTGCCGGCTGGCCATGTCGCGGTATTCCTTGCACCAGCGGTCGACGCGGTAGCGCTGCCGCTCGAGGTCCACACGGCCCCAGTTGGGCTCGAAATGGTCCACGAAGCAGAACAATATGTGTTTCGTCCCCTCGACCTTCGGCGCCTTTCGCCGGGTGAGGTAGCCCCACAGCCAGTACTGCATGTTGCGGGCACGGATGGCCGCGGTGATGGCGGCGGCAGCCAGCACAAGCGCGCCGAGCACGACGATGAGCGCGATCATGCGGCGCCTCCTGCAGGCACGAGGGTGAGTAACTGCTCAGCGTTATTACGCCACTGGCGTTCACTGGCGATGTAGTCACGAGCCGCGGCGCCCACGCGGCGGCGCTCCTCGGCCTCGCTGGCAAGGGCGAGCACACGCTCCACGCACGCGGCCGCATCGCCGCGGGGGAACAGCCATCCGGTCCGGCCGTCGGCGATGACCTCGGCGACCGGCGCATAGTCAGGCGCCACGACGGCCACCCCCATCCCCATCAGCTCGAACAGCTTCATGGGCGACCCATACTGGTTCGAATCTGGGAGCACGGCGTAGTCCATGCAGGCGATCCAGCTGGCGACCTGGTCGTGGGGGACACGGCCCGGCAGCAGCACGCGGTCACTGAGCCCACGCGCGGCAACGAGCTCGCGCACGGCGGGCAGGGTCTTGCCATCGCCCACGAACACCAGGGCGAGCCCCGGCGCCTGTTCCAGGCGGCTCGCAATGGCCTCGACGAATCCGTCCACGCCATGCCAGTGCGCGAAGACCCCGATGTGGCCACATACGGCCAGCCCGGTCAGGCCACGCGCGGCGCGCAACGCATCGCGGTCGAACTTGCCAGGGTCGAAGGAAGGCAGGTCGACAGCGTTGGGCGACACCACGGAAGGCGCGATATCGCCATAAGCCTCGACGGCCCTGTCGCGGAAATACGTGGAAATGAACACGAGCCCGGTTGCCCGCCGGAAGCACCAGCGTTCCACGCGGCGAGCCAGCCCGCGCATGGTCAGCGGGCGCACGCGCTGGACCAGCGCCGAATCGTTGATCTCCAGCACGATGGGGATCCCACGCCGCCGCGCCATCCACACTGTGGCGAACAGGAACAGCGAATAGCGCTCATAGATCAGCTTCGGCGGCGCCTTGCGCCAGGGCCGGCCCATGCGCACCAGCGTCACCAGGTTGTAGAGCAGCTCGAACATCTCGAACACCACGCCAGGCATCTTCGTCACGATGCCCGCAAGATGCATGCGCGCCCCGCCAGGCGAAGCGGGCCCGGAGGAAGTCCCGGCGCCCACGGCCGCTGCACCAACGACAGGTCCCGCAATAGCCGGCGAAGAAACCGCCACATGCTCATGCTCCGGATCCGCCCCCGGAAACGACATCACCGACACGTCATGCCCTAGCTCGCGCAGCGCGTTCACAATGCCGCGGATATGCACGCCCTCGACGTGCCGCCCCCGTGTGCGGTGGTGGTAGAGGATATTCACGCGTGGCTCCCGGGCAGCGCGTCGAAGCGCATGCCCTGGGCGAGCCACTCCGGTAGCAGCGCATCGAGCGCGTCGGCAGCCTTATCGCTGTCGTCGTGCATCAGCACGATGTCACCGGCGGCGGGTGGGTCGTTGCGCAGCCGATCGATCAGCCACTCGATCGGCTTGTCCTGGTAATCCAGGCTGTCGTACGACCAGTAGACAAAGCTGCGCTTGCGCCGCGCGAAATGCATGAGCAACTGCGCGCCCACATACCCATGCGGCGGCCGCATGCGGTGATGCGGGCGGTCGTCGAACAGGCGGAGCAGGGCGTCGGTGCGGTACACCTCGTCCAGCTGCTTGCGCAGGTTCATGTTGCGGAACGACCAGTGGCTGTACGAGTGGTTGCCGATCATGTGGCCATCGCCGACGATCCGCTGCACGATCTCCGGGTACTGCTCGATCTTCTCCCCGACCAGGAAGAAGCTCGCTTTCACCCCATGCCGGGCCAGGACGTCCAGCAGCTTCGGCGTATGCTCCGGCTCGGGGCCGTCGTCGAAGCTGAGGTAGCACACCGGGTCACGCTTCGCCCGCGTCATAAGCAGGTGCTCGGGCAGGAGACTCAACAGTTCGTGCTTTTTCGGTCGGCGAATCATGCATTCATACTCACGTGTACCGGCGTGCCGGCGGCGACGCGCTCAAGCATGTGCTCAAGCCGGTCGATGTTGTCTTCCCAGCGGAAGCTGGTGGCGTGCGTCGCGATCGCTTCGGCATCCACGTGCCGCCCGAGCATGTCGGCGAGGGCGCCAGCCAGCAGCTCGGGGTGGTGGGCAGGCACCAGTTCGCCGGCGAAAGGCGGCACGACCTCGGGGATCCCGCCCACCGCGGTCGCGACGACAGGCGTGCCACACGCCATTGCTTCCAGCACGACGTTCGGCACGCCCTCGTTATGGCTCGGCAGGCACAACAGGTCCGCGGCGCGGAACCAATCCGCGAGCGACGCGTGGGCCACCGAGCCCATGAAATGCACCGAGGCCCCGCAGCACAGCGAAGCCGCGCGGCTCTCGAGGGAAGAAGCATCCGGGCCATCACCGACGAAATACAGCCGGGCATCCCGCCGCTCTTTGGCCAGCAACGGAAACGCATCGATAAGATCCATGCAGCCCTTGCTGTTCTTCAGGTTCCCCGCATACAGCACGACAGGCTCATGCGCGGGAAGACCAAGGCGCGCCCGCGCGGCCAGTCGGTCGCCCCGCCGGAACATCCGCCCGTCGACACCGTTGTAAATCGTCTCGACCGCGTCAGGCCGGGCACCGATCTCCACCGCCTTCGCCGCCAGCGCCTTGCTCACCGCAAGCACGGCACCGGCGCCACGCAGCGCATGCCGGATCTGCGGGCGGCGCAGTCGTGACGCGGCCTGCACGTTGAGGTCGCTGCCATGCACCTTCACGACGTACGGCACGCCCAGCAGGTGCGAAATCCACGCCGCGGCCGCGGCATCCGGGTAGGCCCAGCTGGCCAGGATCACGTCGTAGCGGGCGCGGCGCAGTTCGCGGCCGCGCTGCCACATCACGCACGCCACGTAGCACAGCGCGTTGAGGAACCGGCCGATGCCCGGCGGGTGATAGAACGTGAAATGGTCGCGCCGCACGTTCGGCACGTGGACCTGGCCCTTCGCACCCGCCATCCGTTCGCGGAAATCGACCGCGGTCAGCACATCCACCTCGTGGCGCTCGCCCAGCCGCTGGAACTGCTGCTGGTTGAAGGTGCCCCGGCGCGGATCCCATGGCGTGGGAAAGAGGTTGGTGAGGACCAGGATTTTCACGGCACGGCTTCCAGGTGGCCGAAATACAGGCGCGTATAACGCGCAGCCATGGCCTGAAGCGAACCGTTCTCCTCGACCCAATGCCGCGCGGCGCGGCCGAACGCGGAGGCTTGCTGTGAGGCGTGGAGCATCTCCAGCATGGCATCGGCCAGCGCGGGTGCATCGCACGCGGGCACGAGCCGCCCGGTCGCGCGGTCGCGGACGATCTCGGCGTTGCCGCCCACATCCGTCGCCACGATGGGCAAGCCCGCTGCGCAGGCCTCGAGCAAGGCCATGGAATAGCCTTCGGTCACCGACGAGAGCACGAACAGATCCAGGCCCTGGAGCAACTCATGCACATCGTCACGGTCGCCAAGGAAATGCACGCAGCCGGCGATACCTTCGTCGTAAGCGCAGGCACGCAGGGTCTCGCGCAGCTCACCATCACCGATCAGCACCAGCACGGTATCGCGCCGGTGGTGGCGCACCGCGCGGAACGCACGGATCAGGCTGGCCTGGTCCTTGGCCCAGTTCAGCCGGCCGACGGTGCCGATGATGCGCGTGCGCGCCGGCACATTGATCAGCCGCGCCAGGCGCTCATGCATGGCGTCGTTGGCCACATCGAAGCCGTCGAGGCGGATGCCGTTCGGCACCACGCAGCATTTGCGGGCAGGGAACATGCCGCGGGCCACCGCGTCGCGGCGGGCGGCTTCGCATACCGCGACGACGGAATCCGTAGCGGCCATGGCACGCCGGAACAGCCATTCGCGCCGGCCCGGCTTGCGCGTGGCGCCCATGCCATGGCGCGTATTCACCACCTGGCGGATGCCGAGCCCGGCGGTCGCCAGGACGGCCTGGTAATGCGCCACCGCGTTATGGGTATGCAGCACCTCGGTGTGGTGGCTCGCGATGAACTGCCGCGCCAGGCCAATCGCGCGCAGGTCCACGCCCGTCTGCTTGCCGCACGAGCGCACCGGGATCCCCTTGATCTCCAGCTCGGTCGCCATGGCGCCACGCTCGAACAGGCATACCACCTGCACCTTGTGCCCGTCGCGGTGCTGCTGGGTCACCAGGTCGATGACAATGCGCTCCAGGCCACCGCGGTTCAGGTTTTCGACGACATGGGTGATGTTCACGAGTCCAGCTCCGAGACGGTGACGCGCAACTTCCCGCTACGGGTCAGCGGGATGTCGTCGACGAAATGGCAATGCAGCTGGGCGCTGTCGCCGAGCACCTTGGCCACCTCGCGGCGGATGTACTCGAGCGAGGCATCGTTGAAGCCGTCGCCACGGACGATGGAAAGGTCGAGCCGGTCGAGCTGCCGCTGCACCAGCTGGAAGCGGGCCAGTCCCGGTACGTCCTTCAGCATGTGCGGGAAGAACTCACCCGGCAGCACGTGGCCAGCCGGCGTGCGGATGGCGTCCAGCTTGCGCCCGTCGACGCTGGCGAGCAGCGGCAGCCCGCGCCCGCAGGCGCACAGCCCGTGGAAATGCGTGGCCATGTCGCCGTTCACGTAGCGGATGAACGGCATGCCGTAGTTGAACAGGTCGGTGATGGCGACCTCGCCACTGCCGTGGGTGACGGGCTGGCCATCCGCGCCGAGCGTCTCGACCAGCAGGTGGTCCGCGTTGATATGCAGGCCATCGCGGTGCTCACACTCCGACGCGATCAGCATGAACTCGCGGCAGCCGTAGGTGTTGAACACCGGCGCATGGAATGCGCGTTCGATCAGTTCGCGCTGGAACGGATGCAGGGCTTCGGCCGCACCGATGATGGTGGAAGGCCGCGCAACGCGGCGCCCCGTGTCCACGAGGAACTGGGCCAGGCGGACGAGCGGCCCGACGTAGGAGACGATCACCTCGGGCCGGTACGCGTCGAGAGCGTCGGCGTACGAAGCGAGGTTGGCTTCGGTCATCGCGAAGCTGTTGAGGAGCTTGCGCGCGAACACGGCGTTGTACACGCGGTCCTTGAACTGGTGCGCCGCCGTGGGCTCACCCACCGCGCCACCCCACAGGAAAGCCGTGCGCCGGCCCATGCGTGAACCCGCCCAACCGTAGCCGCGCCACATCACCGCTACGCGGCGATCGTTGCTCTCGCGGGTATAGCCAAACCGCAGCGGCTCGCCGGTGGATCCACCGGTGGCCTTGAAGCTCAGCCGATCCTTGTGCGAACGCGCCTCGAGGGCTTCCGCATGTTCGCGGATGTCCTTCTTCGTCAGCACCGGCAACAACGCGATGTCGGAGGGCTCGCGGATATCTCCGGGAGAAAGCCCCATCTGCGCCCAGCGGTCGCGATAGAACGGCACCTCGCGCTGGCACCAGTCGAGCAGCGCCTTGAAGCGCTGGAACTGGAGGTCGCGCACGCCATCGGCGGAGAGCCACTGCGTCTGCGCGTATTCACGCAGGTAGCGCGGCGTATCGCGACGGCGGAGGCCGCCTTCGTACGCGGGCCACAACACGTTGCGCAGCAGGGGCTCGTAGAGGCTCATTGGGTTCGCAGCAGCACGGCCACCAGCACGAACAGCCCGGCGACGCCACAGAAGGCGGCCGGCACCCAGCGCCAGCCATCGCGGGAGAAGCGGAACGCGGGCAGTTCCGGCCAGCGCCGGCGTGCGCCCACGTAGTGGCCGGCGACCACGGCGGCGATCAGGTACAACACCACCATGTAGCTGCGGCTCAGGAAGAACGCGGCGGCGAACAGGCCGCACAGCGAGAGCAACAGGGTCAGGGCCAGCTGCCGTTCCATCACCCATTCCGCCTCACGCCCCGGTTCGTTGGCGGCAGTATGCGGATGGCGGACGATCGTCAACATCATCCAGAAGCCATAGCCTACAAAGGCAAGCCAGAGGATAAAGCCGAGGAAGCCGGTCTCGGCCAGCACCAGCACGAAGGAGTTATGCGCGGTGAGCTCGTTGTATTCGGTGAAGTTGCCCGGGCCCACGCCGAGCAGCGGGCTGTCGCGGAACATTTCCAGGCCCGCGTACCAGGCGTCGACGCGGCCGGCGGCGGATTCCTCGCCGGCGTCCAGCTCCTCCATGCGCGAGGAGAGCAGCTTCAGGGCCACCAGGCCGAGCACGCCGAGCGTACCGGCGACCACCACTCCCTTGCGGTACCAGATGTAGCAGCCGGCCACGACCAGCACGGCGAGCATGGCGCCACGCGAATTGGTCAGGTAGGTGCCGTAGAGCAGCAGCACCGCGCAGGCCAGCCACAGCCAGCGCCAGGATGCCCCGCGGCGGCCGAGGAACATGGCCATGGGCAGCGTGGCCGCGAACAGCAGGCCCAGGTCGTTGGGGTCGTTGAAGATGCCGACGTACTGGATGCGGTTGCCTTCGCCGATGACCATGCCGGTCCAGCCCACGCCGGTCTGCGCCTGCTGGACACCGTGGAGGGCGAGCACCGCCGCACAGCCCACCAGCACGGCCATGGCGATGCGTACGCGGCGTTGGGTGGTGCAACAGGCCCCGAAGATGAAGAAGGCGATGACCACGGGCCCGAAGTGGGCGAGCTCGTCGATGGCGCCGCCGGTCCAGCCGTTGCTGACCTGGGAGACCATCAGGATCAGCAGGAAGCACGGCAGGATGATGAACTGGGGCGCTTCGAAGGTCTTGTGCGGCGAGATCAGCCAGGCGATGAAGGCCAGGCCCAGCACGGCCGGCAGGATCGGCACCAGGTCCAGCCCGGGGATGTAATCCTGCGGGCGGATGATGGTGAGGACGACGTACAGCAGGATCAGGGGGAACATGCCTTCTCCTGCGGTCCATGCGCTTCATGGGCCGCGGTGGGGTAGCTCATCAGCTGGGGCAGGGCGAGCATGGCGGCGAACCAGCCGGGGCCCATGTTCGCTTCCACCGGCAGGCGGTACAGCGAATAGCGGTTCTCCGATGGCTCGGGGTTCGTCCCGCAGATGTAGCTGCAGGCAAGCTGGAAGCCCGCGTTACGGGTCGCCGCGATCACCGCCTCGTTGTAGGCGCGGTCGCCGCCGACCGGGTAAGACATCAGCACGGCGGGATTGCGCAGCTCGCGATCCAGCGTCCGCTTGGACTCGAGGATTTCGGCTTCCATTTCTTCCACCGGCAGGCGGGCCAGCATGCGGTGGTGCACGCCATGCGAGCCGAATTCCAGGCCGGCGGCCTCCATCTCGCGGGCCTGGTCCCAGGTCATCGGCCGGCAATCGACCGGGCGGGCACCCGCGGAAGGCATGTTCCACTCCACCTCCAGGCGCTCGGTCATCGCCGCCTGGCCATGCGCATCGAGCCACTTCATGCGCAGCAGCACGTTGCCCGCGATGCGCCGGCGCAGCATGCGCTCGGCCGGCAGGACGACATCGATGCCCAGCTCCGGCAGCACCAGCCGCGGCGCCTTCGTCATCAGGATCATGTGCACGAGCCAGTCGTACGAATACGGCTTGCCGGTATCGATATGGCCGGTGGAGACGAAGAACGTGGCGGGCACGCCGACCTCATCCAGGATCGGCGCGGCGATCCGGTAGTTATCGTCGTAACCGTCGTCGAAGGTCACCGCCACCGTATCCGGCGGCAATGCTTCGCCAGCATCGAGTGCCGCGACCACGTCGGTCAGGCGCATGGGCCGGAAATACTTCTTCAGGCGCAGCATCTGCTCGCGGAATTCTTCCGGCGGCGTGCTGATGAGCTCCATGTCGAACTCGTAGGTCTCCGGATCCGGCACCGGCATGACCCGGTGGTACGCCAGGATGCGCAGGTCGCGCTGCCACCACGAACGCACCCGCTGCAGTGAATGCAGCAGGCCACTGGAGTAGCAGAGCTCGCCGAGCCGGCCACGGATGCCGGGAGCGCCACGCTGGTTCATATCGATCACCATAGGTGCAGCCTGCGGTTACGGGCGAAGGCCAGCAGGGCCTGCGCCGCGAAAAGGTTGAGGTAGAAGAACGCTACGGCGATCCGAGCGGGCATCCAGCGGCCCAGGCGGGGACGCAGGCGGGCCAGGCCCACCAGCAGCGCACCCGCGCCCAGGCCGCCGAAGGCCAGGGCGTACATCGGGTGGCGGTTGAACAACAGGCCGGTGCTGAGGAACAAGGCCACGATCAGCCACGGTGCCAGCAGGCGCAGCACCTTATGGCTCATGAAGGAGAACCACAGCGGATTGTGGAAAGGCGAGAGCAGCCACGGCGCGAGCTGCAGCAGCTGGAAGTTGCCGGCGAGCGTGCGGATCTTGCGCCGGCGCTCGGCCTCGGGTTCCTGCGAGGGCTGGTCCCACGCCATGGCGCGCGGCTCGAACACCACGCGCTTGCCCTGGGCGGCCACGCGCATCGGCACCAGCACATCGTCGAGCACTGTACCGGCGGGCAACGGCTGGAACAGCGAACGGCGGATCGCGTAGATCGCGCCGGTCACGCCGATCATCGAGCCCGCGGTGCTTTCCGCGTGGCGGATCATCTTCTCGTAGCGCCAGTAGAAGTCCACACCCTGGGCAAAGCCGGTGCGGACGTTCTCCATGTGCAGCTCGCCGCCCACCGCGCCGACCTCGGGATCGGCCAGGTTCGCGACGAGCTCCTTCAGCGCGGAAGGCGAGAGGCGCTGGCGGACATCGGTCATCAACAGCACTTCGCCGCGGGTGAGCGCGACGGCGTCGTTCACGCAGGCGGCCTTGCCGCGCCGGTTCGGGAAATCGAGCACGGTCAGGCGTGGGTCGGTGCTGCGCCGGGCGATCGCCACCGTGTGGTCGCGGCAGCCATCGCAGGCGATGACGATATCGATGAGTTCGGCCGGGTAATCCAGGCCCTGCAGGTTGGCCAGCTTGGTACGGATGTAGCGTTCGCCATCGTGCACGGCGACGACGATGCTGACCGTCGGCAGCCACGGCGCGCGTGCCACCGGCCGCGGGCGGGCGCGTGCCCACAGCCACATCAGCAGCGGGTAGCCCACGAACACGTGGGCCAGAAGCAGCGCCGAGCCCCAACAGGCCAGCCAGACGATGTGTGTCATGACGTCTCCCCCCTCGTCGACGTCGTGGATCAACCGCGACCGAACAGCTTCCCGAGGAAGCCGTTGCGTTTGGCGGGTGGTGGCGCCGCTGGCGTCGCCACCGCCAGGTCGGCCGCCAGGGTGCCGAGCGTGCCGTTCGCGATATCCAGCAGGTTCATCTGGATGCCGGTCATCTTCTGCACGCGCTGCGCCATGTCGACCGCCAGCAGCGAAGGGCCGCCTACGTCGAAGAAGTTGTCGCTGGTACGGATACGGGTCGTGCCGAGCAGCTCGTGCCAGACGCTGGCCAGCAGGCGCTCGCTCTCGGTGGTCGGCTCGTTGGCCGGTGCCTCCGCCTGGCGCATCGTGGCGTGCTCTTCCGGCAGCGGCAGCGCTTCGATATCCGGCTCACCCGTGGGCAGCAGCGGCATGGCATCGAGCAGCATCAGGTGCGCGGGCATGCCCCAGGCCGGCAGCTCGGCGGCGAGCGCGGCGCGCAGGCTTTCGGCGTCCGGCTGGAAGCCGGGTGCGCCGACCGCGTACGCATCGATGCGCTGTTCGCCCAGGCGGTTGGTATGCGGCACGGCCAGTGCGCGGACGATGCCGGTCTGTGCGCGAAGCACGGCTTCCACGGCGGCCGGTTCCACATCCAGGCCCTGGCGGCGGATGCGCCGGTCCTCGCGGTCCAGCACCTGGACCTGGCCGTCGGCCAGCCAGCGACCGCGGTAACCGGTGCGCAGCAGGCGTTCGTCGCCGGGGCTGTGTTCCGCGGTGGCGCGCGTGCCGAAGCGCTGGGAAAGCGCGCCGCCGGCGATCGCAATGTCACCGGTCGCACCGATCGGGCAGGGCTCGCCATCGCTGTCGAGCACCCACAGTTCGTTGCTGCCGATCGGGCGGCCCGCGTGCAGCGCGTCGGCGGCGCGTTCCACCCGGCCGCAGGTCGCGGCGGGCGCCGTCATCGCGTCACCGAACAGGGTCCACAGGCCGGCCGTCGCATCGGCGATGCGGGTCGCGGTTTCTTGCGTGGGCGTGCCGCCCAGCATCGCGGCGCGCAGCTGGCCATCACCGGCCCAGCCGTGTTCGAACAGTGCGTTCCAGGTTTCCGGCGAGGCGATGAAGCAATCGAGGTCGGCGAGTTCACCGCGGGCCAGGCCGTGCGGTTCCTGCACTTCCCAGGTCGCGCCGCAGCACAGCGCCATCAGCGGTTCGATCACCGACATCGGGTCGGCCGGCATGGCATCGCCGCCGAGGCACTGGCCCGCGTCGATCGCGAGCGCATCGGCCAGCCCGTGCACCATGCTCGCGATGGCGGCATGCGACAGGGATGCGCCGTGGGCACGGCCGTCCGGGCCAGGAACATGAAAGGCGATGGCGGCGGCTTCCGCGCAGACCCGGTTCTCGAAGGTGCTGGCGTCACCGATCGTGCTTTCCAGCTCGGCGTGGTCGGCATCGAGCCACAGGGCGCAGGCACGCGGCCAGTCGAGGGTCGCTTCCAGGGCGGCGTCGCCGATGAGCACGGTCATGCGGCCGTCGGTCACGATATCGCGCAGGCGGGCTGCGGGATCGGCGCGATCGAGCAGCAGGGCCGTGCCGCCGGTGAGGCCGATCGCGAGCGCACCCGCGATCCGGTCGAAGCCGGGCTCGACGCACAGGCCGACGACGGAGCCGTTGACCGCGCCGCGTTCGCGGAGCAGCGTCGCCATGCGCGTGGCCTCGCCGATCAGCTGGGCGTAGGTGTGTTTGCGCAGGCCGTGGCGCACGGCGGTGCTGTCGGGGGTCTGCGCGGCCTGGGCGTCGACCATGGCGAACAGGTCGGCGGGCAGCGGCGAGCCGCCACAGCCCGCGTTCCAGGTACGCATGCGCTCACGTTCCGGTGCGCTTGCCGCGGTGAGCTGGCCCACCGCGATCGAGGGGTTCTGCGACACCACGTGCATCATGTCGAGGTAGCGTTCGCGCATGAGCCGCGCGGTGCCGGCCTGGAGCAGGTCGGCGTTATAGGTGACGCCACCGACCATGCCGCGCTTGCCCTCGAGGAACCACATGCCGAGGTCTTCGGTCGCGCCGCTCTGGAACAGCAGGATCTGCTCATGCTCCAGGCCGCCCCAGTCGACCGCGCGCTGGCGGGCATCCTGGAACGAGAACAGCGCCTGGTACAGCGTGGCGCCGGCGCCATGGCCGACCTTGAGCTCGCGCTGCAGGTATTCAAGCGGCACATCCGGCGAACCGAAAGCGTCGATTGCCGTCCGCTTCACGTGGCGCACGAACTCCAGGAACGAAAGGCCCGGGTCGACGTGGACGTGCAGCGGCAGCAGGTTGTTGAAGTAGCCCATGACCGATTCGACCTCGGTCTGGTTGCGGGCGCGCACCGGGGTGCCGACCACGAGGTCACGCTGGCCCGCCGAGCTGGAAAGCATGGCGAAGTAAAGCGCGAGCAGGGTCATGTTGAGCGTGGCATCGGCCTGGCGGGCCACGTCGTGCATCGCATCCGTGTGCTCGCGCGACACGTGGATCCACTCGGTACGGCCCAGCCCGGACATGCCGGGGCGGCGCGGGTAATCGGTGGGCAGGGCGCGCACGTCGCCGACCTGGGCCAGGCGATCGCGCCAGAACGAGAGCTGGGTCTGGAACGCCGGGGAGTCGAGCCAGTGCGCGTGCCACTCGGCGAAATCGCCGTAGGTCACCGGCAGCGCGGCCAGCGGCGAGGGCTGGCCCGCGGCGAACGCACGGTACAGCGCGGAGAGCTCGTTGTAGAAGATATCGAACGACCAGCCGTCCCAGATGATGTGGTGCGGCATGAAGAACATGGCGTAGTCGCCTTCGCCCAGCTTGAACATGCGCGCGCTGAACAGCGGCGCCGTGGCCAGGTCGAACGGCGTGTCGGTCAGCTCGCGCAGGCGGCCCATCAGCCGCTCCTCGCGCTCGTCGACCGGCAGCCGGCTGAGGTCTTCCGCCGGGAACAGCGGGTAGGTGAGCTGCGGCTGCACCACCTGCATCACGTCCGCGCCCATGTCACGGATCGCGGTGCGCATGCTCGGCTGACGCTGGATCAGCGCCTGGAAGGCCATGTCGAAGGCGTGCTCGTCCATCGGCCCGCGCAGGCGGTGCGCCGAGGGGGCGTTGTACGTGACGCGACCCGGGTGCATCCGTTCCAGCGCCCAGAGGCGGCGCTGCATCAGCGACAGCGGCGCGTGGTCCTGCGCGGTATCCGCGCGGTGCACGATCGGCTCGGCGGCCGGCGTGCTGCCGCTCGCCACCTGTGAGCCGATGGCGGCGGCGAGCTGCTCGATCGTCGGGGCATCGAACAGC
>NZ_JBQCFT010000404.1:0-2505 GCF_051958795.1 Luteibacter sp.
TTGGGGCCCCACCCTGGGTGATATGCAGGGGGGTTGGGTGCCGCTTTGGGCGGTTTTTGGGGTGTTGCCCCCCCCCATTGCGCGCCCACGCCCGCGCCCACAGCTCTCTTGTGCGGAACTCGCCTCGAGGGTGGGCCCCAAGTCCTCCCGGACACACTGAGATTGATTGTTGGGCGAGCCTCGCACGCTGTTCGTGCCAGGGTCTTCAGACGACCACCGCCTCGTAGGAGGCCACCCTGTGGCCGACAGCTTTCGCCTCGGTGCAGCAAAAGACCTGTGGCTCTGTCAGCGAAAGATGTCGCGCGCGAGCGCGCTCCTACATGAGATCTGCGCAGGCCTCGCCGGCAGCTCGCTTGCGCGCGATCACCGACGCAGCGATGAGGCCGTATCGATCAACGAGCCGCAGCGATCGTGGTCACCGGCAGTTGCGGGCCACTGGTCGTCACCATCGCACCCATCGTCAACACGCTCAGCAGCACGGCAGCGGCGAAGAAGGTCTTCAGCAGGAAGGTTTCGGTTTTCATGGCGGGTCTCCGTGAGTAAGAGGGTGAGCCCGAGGGCCCTTGCCATGGAGATTGCATCCACCGTGCCAACGTCGAATTTGCCTCGCAAACCGCGTTGCGAAGCCATTTCGCCATGACTATGCGACGCGCGCCTTACTGTCCGCGGACGAAGCCGTGTCCGCCCAGACCTGTCCGCGTGCCGGACCCGAAGCGAGCTCTGGCCCTCCAAACATCATGCCTCAGTGTGTCCGGGAGGCCTGGGTGCCCACCCTCGAGGCGAGTTCCGCACAAGAGAGCGGCCGTAGGCCAATAAGTACATTTGCGCCGGAGGCGCACTCCTTTACGAACGCGGTGGACCTGTCTGAGCAGCGAGGGTGGGCACCCAGGCCTCTTTCCAGAGACGTCTGAGCGCGAGGCGGCGTCAGCCGCTAGTTACATGCATTCGCGCAAGCGAATGAACCGACTACATAGCGCGAAGCGGAACGCGAGCCGACCCCGGAAGATCGAACGCCCTGATTATCAATTGATCGCAGGAAAAGCCGAATGGCGACGTATGAAAAAAACGTCAAGCATTCGACAAATTGTCATTCTGTGATGCTAGCCTATTGATTATCTCAGGGCAGGGATATCCCGCGTACCACAGGGTTTGCCGCGGCGGGCGGCGCTACACAGGACTTATTGCGCTCGGTATGCGTACCGAGCGCTTAGCTGTGTCTGGAGAAAACGTTTTTTCTTGCGCAGGCGTAATAAAAAACGGACGCCTTGTTAATCGCAATTAATCACGTCATTAGAAACATTTTTCGAATTACCCGTTACCAATAACTCGCATCACACCAGGAAACCAGTCGATGAATCGCAATACCCTTTCGGCAGCGATAGCGTTCTCGCTTTGCCTCGTGGCCGGCAGTGCCGCCGCCCAGGACAGCCAGGCGCAGCAGACCCAGTCCAGCACGACGACCACGCAGCGTTCGAACGTCTCTTCCACGTCGAACACCACCAACGACAACGCCACCCGCCGCGCCGCCGAGCAGATGAGCGAAGTCCAGGTGCGCGCGAACTCGCTGTCGCTGGGCGGTGGACTGATGTCCATCCAGGACGCGCCGAAAGCGGTCTCGACCATCTCCCGCGATGCCATCAAGCAGGCCGCGCCGGGCGCCACCTTCATCCAGGCAATCGATTCGATCCCGGGCGTGGTCTCGTCGACGGACGACGTGACCGGCACCAACGACGGCAACGTCACCATCCGCGGCTTTCCCATCGACGAAGTCGGCGTGACCGTCAACGGCGCGCCGATCAACGACAGCGGTAACTACAAGATCTACCCGACCGAATACGGTGACACCGAGAACATGGGTGACATCACCGTGCAGCAGGGTTACCCGGACAACGACACGCCGATCTCCGGCGCGGCCGGTGGCTCCATCGCGTGGGTCACGGTCGATCCGTCGCACACCGCGGGCCTGGATTTCAGCCAGTCGCTGGGCCAGAACAGCTACCACCGCACGTTCTTCCGCCTCAACACCGGCGACACCGGCCCGGTGCGCTCGTGGCTCTCGTATTCGAATAATGAAACCGAGCTGTGGCGTGGCCGCGGCAAGGCCAAGATCACCAAGGTCGACGGCAAGTCGGTCTGGACGATCGATGACCGCAATTCGGTGACCTTCTCGGTGCAGTACAACCGCGAAGTGAAGACCAACTACGAAGGCCTGACCAAGGCCCAGGTGGCGCAGCAGTACAAGCAGAGCTACGCCAGCGTCTATACGCCGGGCAGCACCAGCAGCAACTTCTACGCGCTTCACCAGAACCCGTTCCGCAACTACCTGGCCAGCGCCGACGGCGAATTCACCTTCACCGACAGCCTGCGCCTGAGCGTCGTCCCGTACTTCCAGTACGGTGAGGGCGGTGGCGGCTCCGGCAGCACGGTGACCGAGAACCCGCTGGCCAACGGCAACTATTACCACTCGGTCAATTACGACCTGGACGGCGACGGCAAGATCAGCGG
>NZ_JBQCFT010000405.1:0-3409 GCF_051958795.1 Luteibacter sp.
GCCGCGAGTGCTGAGGGGCGCTCGTTACATCAAAAATAACGTCACAAGACGCGGGGAACTCCATGAATCATCGCCATTCGATGCCGGGCCGGGCAGTGCCCGCTATCCACGCGCGGCCGCTCGCCGCCGCGTGCGCCATGGCCCTCTGGCTGGCCTCCGGAGCCAGCTGGGCGCAGGACCAGCCCCCCCAGAACACGCCGCCGCCACCGGCGGATGCCAATGCAAAATCGGCAACCGAGCAAAAAGCCAAGAAGGCGCCCAAGCCGACCAACAGCGATGGCGTGAGCAACCTGGACGCCGTCGTCGTCACCGGCATCCAGGCCTCGATCCAGAACTCGCTCAAGGCCAAGCAGAACTCGAGCAACATCATCGAGGCCATCTCGGCCGAAGACATTGGCAAGCTGCCCGATAGCAGCATCGCGGAGAGCCTGGCCCGCGTGCCGGGCCTGGCGACGCAGCGCGTCGATGGCCGCGCGAACCAGATCTCCATCCGCGGCCTGTCGCCCGACTTCGTCGGCACGACGCTCAACGGCCGGGAACAGGCGACGATCGGTGAGAACCGTGGCGTCGATTTCGACCAGTATCCGTCCGAGCTGATCAGCGGCGTCGCGGTCTACAAGACCCCGGATGCCAGCCTTGTCGGCCAGGGCCTGTCAGGCACCGTCGACCTGCACACCATCCGCCCGCTGGACCTGCCGAAGCGCGCCTTCGCGGCCAACCTGCGCGGCGAGACCACCGATAACGGCAACCTCAACCACGGCAGCGGCGTCGGCGATGCCGGCCACCGTGCGAGCTTTTCGTATATCGACCAGTACTTCGACCACACGCTCGGCCTGGCGGTCGGTTTCGCGCAGCTGGACTCGCCCGTGCAGGAGAAGCAGTACCAGGCGTGGTGGTGGAGCCTGAACAACGGCTCGCAGGGCGCCGAGAACAACTGGGGTGCGCCGCACACACCAGGTCTGCCCGATAACGTGCTTTCCCAGGAAGGCATGCAGCTGCGCGCGAAATCCGAGAACCAGCTGCGCAATGGCCTGATGACGGTGCTGGAGTGGGCGCCGGACGACCATTACCACTCGACGCTGGACCTGTACTACTCGACGTTCAGCCAGAAGACCTTCCTCAACGGCGCGCAGTGGTCCAGCAGCCCGTACGACAACGTCTCGTATTCGAACGTCGGCACGGTGCCCACCCTACCGTACCCGCTCGTCACCACCGGCCATATCGATGGCCTGAAGGCGATCCTGCAGAACGAGTACACCAAGGAAAAGGACAACCTGTTCTCCGCGGGCTGGAACAACCAGTACGACTTCGGCAACGGCTGGATGATCAATGCCGACGCGTCGTACTCGATGGCGAAGCGGCGCCTGCACGATGCCTACCTGTTTGCCGGCTTGCCGGGCCAGGAAACCAGTTCCACGGATTTCGCCACACCAGTGCACGAGCACTTCCCGGATTTCACGCCGGGAACGAACTTCGCTGACCCGGGCCGGATCCAGTTCACCGATCCGAACAATTACGGTTATGACGGCCGCTCGGAATACGACAAGCAGAAGGACTCGATCCGCGCCTTCCGCCTCGAAGTGAGTCACCCGGTCGGCTGGATCTTCAGTGACTTCACGCTCGGCGCGAACTACTCCGACCGGCGCAAGACCAAGTCGGCGGATGTGTTCTTTGCGTGGCTCAACGGCAACGGTTCCACGTCGGGCAGTTACCTGCCGGGCTATGGTTCGCCGATCGATCCCTCTTTCCTGAGCGGCGTGACCGATCTGAGCTACGGCGGCATCCCGGCCATCATCAATTACGACGTGATGGATGCGCTGGGCAGCCAGTACTACCTCACGCAGCGTAACGGCCAGAGCGACTGGAGCCGCAATTACACGGTGCGCGAGAAGGTGCCCGTCGCGTACCTGAAGTTCAACATCGACACCAGCGCTGGCGGCATTCCGATCGGCGGCAACGTCGGCGTGCAGGTCGTGCGCACCGACCAGTCTTCCACCGCGCTGCAGACCAATGGCGATGCACTCGTGGGCCGCATCGCGGACGGCACGAAGTACACCAAGGTGCTGCCGAGCCTTAATGTCTTCGCCGAGATCGCGGACAAGCAATACCTGCGCTTCGGCCTGGCCAAGACCATGGCGCGCGGCCGCATTGATGACGAGAAGGTGGCTACGTCCGCCAGTGTTGCGGAAATCACCGATGGCCCGGCTGCGGGGCAGGTCCTGTGGTCGGGCAGCGGCGGCAATCCGAAGCTGAAGCCGTATATCGCGGTGGGCGCGGACCTCAGCTGGGAAAAGTACTTCGGCAAGGCGAGTTACGTGGCGGCCGCGGTGTTCAACAAGAACCTGTTGAACTACATCTATAACGAGACCGTCCTTGACTACAACTTCTCCAACTACGTCAACGACAACCCGACGCTGACCCCGAACAGCGTGTATGGCTCGTTCACCACGCCGCAGAACGGCACGGGCGGCAAGATCCAGGGTCTCGAACTGCAGGGCGGTATCGAAGGTGGCCTGATCGCCTCATGGCTCGACGGCTTCGGTGCACAGGGCAACTTCTCGCTCACCAACAGCACGCTGCCCACCAGTGCGGTCTCGACCATCCCCGGCAGCCCGAGCACCCTGCCCGGCCTGTCGCGCAAGGTGGCGAACCTGGCCTTGTACTACGAAAAGTACGGCTGGTCGTTCCGCATTGCCGAGCGGTACCGCTCGTCGTTCACGGGTGAAGCGGTGGCCTTGTTCGACCAGCTCGGTTACACCACGGTGCTGGCCGACAAGCAGACGGATATGCAGATCGGCTACGAGTTCCAGGAAGGCCGTTACAGCGGGCTGAGCGTGCTGCTACAGGTGAACAACCTGACCGACTCGCCGTTCAAGACCATGCAGACCTCGGCATTGCCGAACAACGTGAAGATCCAGCGCCCGCTGGAGTTCGACACGTACGGCCGCACGATCATGCTGGGTGTGAATTTCAAGATGTAGAAAGGTTCGTAGGAGCCCACCCTGTGGGCGACGCCGTTCGCGAAGAGCCGCAGGTCATGGGCGAATCTCGCGAAAGATGTCGCCCACAGGGTGGGCTCCTACGACGTCTTAGAGCCACGGGGCGCCTGGCGCGGGCTGGCCCAGGCTGGTCTCCGCTTTGGGCGCGCAGGCCCAGCAGGGCAGCTGCACCTGGCAGCCGACTTCTTCGTCGATGTAGGTGACGGTACCGGTGCCCTGGCAGATCGGGCAGAGCCTGGAGTCGGTGGTTTCCATGGGTTCCGTTATACACCGCTCGGTCGCCCGTGACCCTGTGGAAGCGGGGGGGGGGGCGCGGGGCCCCAAACCCCCGCCCCCCAAACCCCCACCAAACCCGGGCAACAGCGCGGCCAACCACCCCAAAGCCCCCGCCTGGGGGGGGTGGTGGGCAA
>NZ_JBQCFT010000406.1:0-2131 GCF_051958795.1 Luteibacter sp.
GGTGCTGATGCTCGATTGCGGACGACGCATGCTGGCCGAGGATGACGGTGTCGGTCACTTCGACCAGGTGTTGAATGCCTCGCTGGCGCTTGCGTACATCGCGCTGCGCCAGGGCGATAGCGTGGGGCTGCTGGCCTGCACGGGCCAGGCCACCCGCTGGCTGGCGCCGCAGCAGGGCGCCGGCGGCATGGACATGGTGCTGGGCGCGGGTTACGACCTGCACGCGGAACCGATCGCGACGGATTACCTGCATGCCGCCAGTGAATTGCAGACCCGGCAGCGGCGCCGGGCGCTCGTCGTGCTCGTCACCAATGTTCGCGACGAGGACGACGAGGAACTGCGTGCTGCGGTGAAGATGATGTCGCGGCGCCACCTCGTGCTGGTGGTGAGCCTGCGCGAGCTGGCGCTCGACCGCGCCGCCGCCGGCGACACCGACAGCCTGGAAGCGGCGATCCGCACCGCCGGTGCGTTGCGCTACCTCGACCAGCGCGATGCCGTGCACGCCCGCCTGCGCCGCGAAGGCATCGCCACGCTCGATGTGCTCGCCAGCGAGCTGTCGGGACGCCTCGTGGAGCGCTATCTCGCGATCAAGCGGGCAGGACGCCTGTAAGCCGCTTCACCCGCCTTTTCCCCGCCGCGTGGCATCTTTTGCCTTCGATCACCGGAGGGCCACGACCATGACTTCCCCGTTCAAGATAGGCGACCACGTGCGCTGGAATTCCGAAGTGGGCTACGTCACCGGGCGGATCATCAAGGTGCATACGCGCGATTTCGAATTCATGGGCCACACCCGCCGCGCTACGGCCGAGGAGCCGCAGTACGAGGTGCAGAGCGACAAGACCGACCATATCGCCGCCCACAAGGGCACGGCGATGAAGCACGTGCGCTGACGGCGTGGCAGCGCTTCCGCTCTACTCGATAGGCCATTCGAATCGCGAGCTGGGCGCGTTCATCGCCGCACTCACGGACTCCAGCATCGAGTGCCTGGTGGACGTGCGAGCCTTTCCGCGCTCGCGGACGAATCCCCAGTTCAACTTCGATGTGCTGCCCGACGCCCTGGCCCGGGCGGGTATCGGCTATCTCCACCTCCCCGGCCTGGCCGGGCGCAGGCCGAAATCGACAACGGTGGACCCCGTGGTGAACGGCTACTGGAAGGTCGCCGGCTTCCATAATTACGCGGACTATGCGCTGACCGAAGCCTTCCAGGCACCGTTCCGCGAACTCTTGCGAACGAGCTCTGAACGCCGCGCGGCCATGATGTGCGCCGAGGTGCTGTGGTGGCGTTGCCACCGGCGCATCATCACAGACTACGCCCTGGCGGCGGGGCGGGAGGTCATTCACATCTTCGAAGCCGGGCACCTGGAACCGGCCCGGCTCAATGAGGGGGCGCGGGTGGATGACGACCGTACCGTGACCTACCCAAGGGGCCCCGACGAGGCTCCCCAGGCCCAGGTTGGCGCATAACCGGCATGATTACCCTGTTCCCTACCGAAAACGTGTGTCCTGTCGCATGATGAGGCACCGCTTCCTCATCCTGCGTGCCATTCGCCATGACCGAGACCGTTGAACGCGCCGCTGCCGGGCGTGCTGGAAGCATCGCCTGCGTGGGGATGGGCATCACCCTGGGCTCTCACCTGACGCCGCTGGCGCGGAACCATATCGAGACGGCGGACGTGGGGTTTGCCGCGCTCTCCGATCATGTCGCGGAGCTCTGGCTGCAGCGCCTGAATCCCGCGGTCATCACGCTGCAGCCTTACTACCGGCCTGGCAAGTCGCGGATGAAGACCTATCGTGAGTGGGTCGACGTGATGATGGCCGAGGTTCGAGCCGGTAAACGGGTATGCGCCGTGTTCTATGGGCACCCCGGCATCTTTGCGTGGTCGCCGCACCGGGTGGTCGAACTGGCGCGCGAGGAAGGCTTTCGCGCCTTCATGGAACCTGGCATTTCGGCGGAGGATTGCCTCTACGCAGACCTCGGTATCGACCCGGGCCGCTTTGGCTGCCAGCACCTGGAGGCGAGCCAGCCACTGTTCTTCGAAAGGCGGCTGGACACCACGAGTCATGTGATCCTCTGGCAACTCGGCGTCGTGGGCGATCGTTCGCTTGGCCGTTTCCGCACACCGGATGCGTA
>NZ_JBQCFT010000407.1:0-4207 GCF_051958795.1 Luteibacter sp.
CGGCGTGCTGCAGTTCGACGTGGTCGCGTATCGCCTGAAGGACGAATACAACGTCGATTCGTCGTTCGAGCAGGTAGGTGTCGCCACCGCCCGCTGGGTCCATTGCAGCGACGAGAAGAAGCTGGAGGAGTTCAAGGAAAAGAACGCCGCCAACCTCGCGATCGATGCGGCCGGCGAGCTGGTCTACCTCGCACCCACCCGCGTCAACCTCCAGCTTGCGCAGGAGCGCTGGCCGCAGGTGCGTTTCTCAGCCACGCGCGAACACGCGGCTTCGATCGACGTTTGACGCCCCTCGCGCGCGTAGGAGCCCACCCTGTGGGCGACGCCGTTCGCGGAAGAGCCGCAGGACCTGCGGCCTTGTCGCGAAAAATGTCGCCCACAGGGTGGGCTCCTACGCTAAACCGGTGAGGGGTGGAGGAAACGGTGGATGGCGTGGACCACGACCGAGCCCTCGCCTACCCCTGCCGCCACGCGCTTGACCGAACCCGAGCGCACGTCGCCCACCGCGAAGACGCCACGCAAGGTGGTCGCATACGGTGACGGCGTGGCGTAGCCATCGGCATCGCGGCCGGTAAGCACGAAGCCCTTCTTGTCGAGGTCGAGGCAGCCCTGCAGCCATGCGGTATTGGGCTCGGCACCGATCATGACGAACAGCGCCGCCACCGTCACCCGCGTCTGCAGGTTGGTCTTCACGCAATACCAGCCGACTTCGCGCAGGTACGCGTCGCCATCGAGATGGTCGATCTCGCAGTACGGGTGCAGCGTGATGCTGGGCGACTGCAGGATGCGTTGCACGAGGTAATCCGACATCGTGGAGGCGAGACCTTCGCCACGGACCAGGATGTGTACGTGTTTTGCCGTCCGCGCGAGGAACACGGCGGCCTGGCCGGCACTGTTACCGCCACCGACCACCACGACCTCTTCGCCGGCGCAGAGCGTGGCTTCCATCGCCGTGGCGGCGTACTGGATGCCCTGCCCTTCGAAGCGCTCGTAATCCACCTGGGCCAGCTTGCGATAACGGGCGCCCGTGGCGATCACCACCGCGCGCGCGGTCACCACGGTGTCGTTGCACAGGTGGAGGCGGTAGGGATGTGCGGAACAATCCATGTTGCGCACTTCCCGCGCCACGGCCATGTGCGCGCCGAACTTCATGGCCTGGACCTGGGCGCGCCCCGCGAGCGCCTGCCCCGAGATGCCGGTCGGGAACCCGAGGTAATTCTCGATCTTCGAACTCGTACCGGCCTGCCCGCCCGGCGCCAGCCCCTCCAGGACGACGGTGTCCAGCCCTTCGGAGGCGGCGTATACAGCGGCAGCAAGGCCCGCCGGGCCCGCACCGATGACGGCGACGTCGTACACATGGTCGCTGTCCAGCTCGATCGTGATCCCCAGTTCATCAGCCAGGTCGGCGGTCGCGGGACACCGCAGGACCCGGCGGTCGGGCAGGATTACGACCGGGCACTCGTCCGGCTGCAGGCCGAAGCCTTCGATCAGGTGGCGCGCATCGTCATCCCGGTCGGTGTCGAGCAAGCGGTGTGGATAACCATTGCGGATGAGGAAGCTGCGCAACCGCACGGTATCCGCGGCATGCGCCGAACCCGCCAGCAGCACGCCACCCTGCCCGCTCTGGATCAGCCCGACCCGGCGCAGGATGAAGGCCCGCATGATGACCTCGCCGATATCCGGCTCGCCCGTGACCAGCCGGCGGAACCCGGCGGGATCGACGCGGACCAGGCGCGAGTCGACGCCGGCACGGCCGTTCACCATGGTCTGGCGGCCACTGAACAGATCCACCTCGCCGGTGAACTGGTGCACGCCGTGGACGACCACGATGCGCGGCTGGCCGTCATCGCCCACGTCGTAAACCTCGATGCTGCCCTCGAGGACGAAGAAGTAATCGATGCGGCGCTGGCCGCGCTGGAAGAGCATGGTGCCCTTGGGGACCAGCTCCTCGACGCCATAGCGGACGATGCGCGCCGCCATGTCGTCGTTGAGACGGGGGAAGGTCTGCTCCTTCCGGTTCATCGGGCTCGAAGGATCGTTATCTTGCAGCGTCGACATCGGTGATTCCGGTGTTTTCGGGGCCAGTGCGCTTCCGTTCCGGAACGATACCGGGCGGACGGGGAACGATCTTGTATCGGAGCACCATCATGCCTGCGTAGACTGCACCACGCATCCGCCACAAGCCCCGAGCCATGTCCGCCAACGAAGCCGCCCCGCCACCCTCGCTCCCCGCCCGCGTGCTGCGTTCGCCGGCCGGCCGCATCGTGATCTTCTTCGTCAGCCTCTTCCTGATCGGGATGGTCACCGGCCGTATCCACGCCAGCCTTGGCCCCTCGGGCGGCGCGGCGACGTCCGGCGAGATCACCGCGCTGGATGAGGTCTTCCACCTCTTCCCCGTGGTCCTCGCCTACTGGCTGCTCGTGCGCTCGATCGAGAACCGCCCGATGGACGAACTGGCGGCACGCAAGTTCGCGCCGCACGTGCTGGCCGGGATCGTCGGCGGCTTCGTCCTGTTTTCGCTGGTGGTCGGCGCGCTGTGGGCACTTGGCGCCTACGTCGTCCACGGCACGAACCCGGACGTCCCCTGGCTGGGGCTCATTCTGGGCCTGGGCGTGGGCCCCGGGGTGCTCGAGGAGATCGTCAGCCGCGGCGTCCTGTTCCGCATCATCGACGAAGGCCTGGGCACCTGGATCGCCCTCCTGCTGTCAGCCGCCGTGTTTGGCTTCCTGCACATCTGGAACCCGCATGCCACCGTCTGGAGCGCGCTTGCCATCGCCCTGGAAGCCGGCCTGCTGTTTGGCCTGATCTACCACGTGACCCGCTCCCTGTGGCTGTGCATGGGCCTGCATGCCGCCTGGAACGTCACCCAGGGGCCGTTTTACGGCATCGCGGTGTCGGGCTTCGCACAGAAGGGCTGGCTCGCCTCGACCCTGCAGGGGCCCGACTGGCTCACCGGCGGCGAGTTCGGCGCCGAGGCCTCGGTGGTCGCCCTTTGCATCTGCTCCACGCTGACGGCGATATTGCTGGCCATCGCCATCCGCCGTGGGACCCTGGTCCCGCCGTTCTGGGCACGCCGCCGCATCAAGCCCGTCGCATAACCTGCCGATACTGTGTTGCCCGCCAAGGAAGGCGCCTGCTGATTCGTAGTACTAACTACGGCGAAGCGCCGCACCCCGTCCCACTACCGGTCATCGCATGACTTCCACCGACAAGCAGCGCAACTGGCTGGCCGACCAGCCTCTCCAGCGCAAGATCATCCTCGCCATCGGCGCCCTGCTCGCCCTGTTCGTGGCGGCGTGCATCGCCAACCTGGTGTCGCTGGGGCGAGAGAGGGACACCCGATCATGGGCAACCCACACCTACGTGGTCCTGCTCACCCTGGCCGATGTGGGCGCGGACGCGCAGCAAAGGCAGGTCGCCGCGCGCGGCTACATGCTGACCCAGAACGATACCGAATACGCGGACTTCGAGGCCGCCGACCGGGATCTGTCGGCAAGCCTGGCGAAGCTGCGCGAGCTCACCGTCGACAACCCGCTGCAGGAGGGCAGGCTCGACCGGCTCCGCGACATGCTCGATCGCTGGAAGGCCGAGGCGGTGAAGAACGGCATGGAGCCCATGCGAGCCATCGGCAACGCCGTGACGCCCGAGGGCGCCCTCGCCCGTGATGGCATCCGCCGGGATTACTTCGCCCGCCGGACCGTCGTTATGGCCGATATCCGCAAGCTCGTCGATGAAATGGCCGTGACCGAACGCGGCCTTCTCGACCGGCGCAACGCGGCGCTGGACACGACCCTGGCGACGACCCAGGCCGTCGACATCATTTCGTTGGTCCTGTGCCTGGTGGTCGGCGGGCTCGTCATCGCCATGACCTTCCGCCTCATCACGCGGCCACTCGTGCGCATGACCGAGCTGATGACGCGCCTGGCGGCCCACGACCACACGATCGAAGTGCGCCAGCTGACCCGCCGCGACGAAATCGGCGAGATCGCCCGCTCGTTGCAGGTGTTCAAGACCATGGCGATCGAGACGGCCGGCCAGACCTGGTTGAAGTCCGCGATCACCACGATTTCCAACCGCCTGCAGGAGTGCACCACCTACCGCGAGTTCGCCGAGGCGCTGGTGTCGGAACTGGTCTCGTCGCTGAACGCGGGCGTCGGCGTGTTCTACATCTACCGCGAGGACACCCGGCGCCTTGAGCTGGCGGGGA
>NZ_JBQCFT010000408.1:0-7178 GCF_051958795.1 Luteibacter sp.
CTGCCCGCTGGCGATGACCGACGGCGCGGCGACAGCGTTAAAAGCCTCGGGCAACAAGGCCCTCATCGAGCGCGCCCTGCCGCACTTCCTCAGCCGTGACGCCGGGACCTTCTGGCTTTCCGGCCAGTGGATGACCGAAACGCCCGGCGGCTCCGACGTGGGCCGCACCGAAACCATCGCGCGACAGGATGCGGACGGCCAGTGGCGCCTGTATGGCCGCAAGTGGTTCAGCTCGGCCGTGGTGGGCGAAGCCGCATTGGCGCTGGCCCGGCCCGAGGGTGCGGGTAGCGGCACGTCGGCGCTCGCGCTGTTTTACGTGGAAACGAAGGATGCCGACGGCGACTGGCAGGGCATCACGATCGACAGGCTGAAGAAGAAGCTCGGCACGCATGAACTGCCGACTGCTGAGGTGCATCTGGACGGCCTGCCGGCCACGCCGGTCGGAGCGCTGGACCACGGCGTGCGCCAGGTCGCACCGATGCTCAATGTCACGCGCACGTGGAACGCGGTGTGCGCCGTTGCGAGCATGGCCCGCGCGATCGCGCTGGCCCGCGACTACGCCACGCGGCGCAGTGCATTCGGCGCCCGCCTGATCGACCAGCCGCTGCATGCGCGCACGCTCGCCGATATGCAGGCGACCTTCGAGGGTGCGTTCTCGCTGGCCTTCTACGTGGCCGAGCTGCTCGGCCGCACCGAGCGCGGCCTGGGCGCCGCCCATGAGCCCGCCCTGCTCCGCCTTTTGACGCCGCTGGCGAAGCTGTGGACGGCGAAGGCGTCTATCGGCGTGGTCTCCGAAGCACTGGAATGCTTCGGCGGCGCGGGCTACATCGAAGACACCGGCTTGCCACAGCTGTTGCGCGACGCGCAGGTCTACGCGATCTGGGAAGGGACGACGAACGTGCTCTCGCTCGACATGCTGCGTGCGCTGGGCAGTAACGGCGTGGAACCGTTGCGCGCTGCCGTCCTGGACCTTTTGCCGGTGGAAAGCGAGCCACGCCGAACGATCCTGTCCACGCTGGATTCGGCGGAAGCCCTGCTCGGCGACGTCGTCGGCGACCGCGCCTCGCTGGAGGCCTCGGCGCGCGGCATCGCCTTCACGCTGGCCAGGTGTATGGCAGCCGCCCTGCTCGTCCGCTCTGCCGGCTGGGGCGACGCGGCCGGCGATCCACGCCCCGCAGCGGCCTGCCGCCGGTTCATGGCACGCGGCCTCGACCGGCTCGCCCTGCCGGCCAACGACGACGACACCCTGCTGGCCTCGGGCGCGCCCGCCACGTGATGGGCCCGGGGGCGTTAGAATAGCGGCCCGCTCCGTCCACGCTTCCCAGGCCAGTCCATGCAGCATCTCACCATCGTCACCACCGGCGGCACCATCGACAAGGTCTATTTCGACGACAAGTCGGATTACCAGATCGGCTCCCCGCAGATCGGCGACATCCTTACCCAGTTGGGCGTCGCGTTCCGTTTCGACGTGATCCCCATCCTGCGCAAGGACAGCCTGCACGTCACCGGTGAAGACCGCGCGCTCATGCGCAGCACGATCGAGGCGCAGCCGCATCGCCACGTGCTGGTCACCCACGGTACGGACACGATGGTCGAAACCGCGGCCGTGCTCGAAGGCATCCCCGGCAAGGTCATCGTGCTCACCGGCGCGCTGAACCCGGCCCGTTTCCAGGGCTCGGACGCCGTATTCAACATTGGCTGCGCCGTGGGCGCGGTGCAGACGCTGGACGACGGTGTCTACATCGCCATGAACGGCCGCGTGTGGGATCCGAAGAAGGTCCGCAAGAACCGCGACGCAAACCGCTTCGAAGCGGTGTGAAACACCGCTGCGTAGGAGCCCACCCTGTGGGCGACGTTGTTCGCGACAACGCCACAGGGCCTGTTGCGCTTTCGCGAGAGATGTCGCCCACAGGGTGGGCTCCTACAACACAACACGCTCTTCGATCACCGCATCGAGCGTCGCGCCTGCATCGAGCAAGCCGGTGCCGCAGGGTTTCAGGCAACGCGCCGGCCGTGCGTTATCGACCAGGTGGCGGGTGATGTCATCGACATGCAGTGACGGATCCGCCGAACGCATCAGTGCCACCACGCCGCTCACCAGCGGTGCGGCCATCGACGTGCCGGCCAGGTAGCCGAACACGCTGCGCCACGGTACGCGAGCGCCCTGGTCCACGGCCGAGATGAGGTCATCCGTGCGCAGGCCGCGCAATGAGCCGCCCGGCGCCGCGAGGGTCACCGCCTCACCGTGGTTCGAGTACCAGGCGAGTCGACCGCCCCGGTCAAGCGCGCCAACATTGATGCTACCCGGGCAATTGCCCGGCGCCATGCCGGACGCGCCGACACCCTCGTTCCCCGCAGCGACGACCACCGCAACACCGCGCTCTCGCGCCTGGCGAATCACGTCGGCCATCGCCGCTCCGCACGCGCCTTCCGTGACGAGGCTCAGGTTGATGACATCGGCGCGGCGCGTGAGCGTCGGCACGCGTGGCACTTCCCCACCGGAGGCCCACGCGATGGCATCGATCACATCGGAAAGGTAACCCCCGCAATGCGCCAGCACGCGCACGGGCAGGATCCTTGCCTCCGGCGCCACGCCCGTGATCCCGAGCCGGTTTCCACGCTTCGCCGCCGCGAGCGCCATTACGTGGGTGCCGTGCCACGACGAACGCGAGCCTGCGCGCCGTCCGCAATCACCAGGCTCTTCCCAGTCACCTTCATCCCTGGGGTCGGGATCGCGTCCGTCGCCGTCCCGTGCGCGGACGGCATCGCTGACGAAGTCGTAGCCGGGCAGCAGCTGGCCATCCAGCTCAGGATGCGGGGTCGCCCCCGTATCCAGGACGGCGATAACCGCGCCTTCGCCGCGCGTGTATTTCCATGCCGCCTCGGCATCGATACCCGAGCGCGGATCGTGCAGCGACCATTGCCGCAGGTAGAGCGGATCCGCCAGGGCGGTGGGCCTGACGATGCGGTCTTCTTCAACGCTGGTGACACCGTGGAGGCGTGCGAAATGTGCGGGGTTATCGTCTTCGACTTCAAAGATCTGAGCGCCGCCAGCCAGGGTGGCAACGTGCCTGGGCTGGCCCGCATCGACCGAGCGCTTGCGCCGCATGGCGGCCTCAGCTTTCGGCACGGATGCGATCGCCGCGTTCGCCGAGGCCTCGTCGGCGAATCGAACGATGTAGCGCGTAGCAGCCGTCGCGGGAACGGCGGTGAACAGGGTAAGGGCCAGCATGAAACAACGTGGGGACATGCGGAGGTACCTCCTTGTTGGAGCTACCAACGTAGGAGGGATAGAAGTCGCTGCGTAGATGGCGCTCGCCACCGTAGTGCGTAAGATTTCACGCCGGAAAAGAAAAGGGCCAGGACAAAGCCTGGCCCCTTTCCCGGGAGTGACACGTTTGCAGAGGGGCTTACGGCGTCCAGGTCGCCTTGAGCGAGACGGCTGAGAACGTCGTGTAGCCACGCACCTTCACGTAGTACACGCCGGCCTGGGTCGTCGCGAACGAGCAGGACTCGGCATTGCCGGTCTTGTACGGGCGGCAGTTGTAGCTCGAGGTGGTCGGCGCGGAGCCGAACTTCACGTACAGGTCGGCATCACCGCTGCCGCCGCTGGTCGCGATCACCAGGTTCTTCGCGCCAGCCGCCACCGTGACGGTGTAGCTGAGCTCGGTACCCGACGAACCCGCCAGGCCAGTCTTGGCCGTGCCGTTCTGCAACGCGGTGCCGCCGGTGCCGCCACCGCCGGTGGTGCACGACACGCCCACGCCGTTGAACGCGGTAGCCACGTCAGCCGCCGAGTAACCCAGGTCGGTCGCCGCACTGGCCACGCCACAGGCGCCGCTGTTGAACGTCGAGGTGGCCGTCCAGTACACGGCATTCGCACGGGCGAACGCCTTGAACGCCTTCACCGTATCCCAGCCACTGGTCTTGGCCAGCAGGCAGAACGCCTTGTTGTACACACCTGATGAGTAATGCACGTCGAGGCCGTTGTAATAATCCGACGCGTTGCCGATCGAACCGCCATCCTGCGGCGGGTTGCACATGTAGCGCAGGGCCGTGCCGATGCCGGCGCTGCTCTTTACGATGTCGGCACCGACGAGGAAATCGTTGCTGCCACGATCGAAGTACTCGGCCGCTTCACCAGCGATATCCGAATAGGCTTCGTTCATGCCGCCCGACTGGCCGTCGTACTCCAGGTTGGAGTGCTGCACGGTGTAGCCGTGGCTGATTTCATGCGAGGTCACGTCCAGCGCGACGAGCGGATAGAACGTGCTGGCACCATCGCCGAAGGTCATCGAGGTGCCATCCCAGAAGGCGTTCTCGTAACCCGAGCCGTAGTGCACCTTCATGATCAGCACCTGGTTCAGCGGCGGCGCACCCGTGTACGAGTTGTACATGTCATGCACCACGCCACCGAAGTGGTGGGCATCGTTGATCGGGCCGAAACCGCCGTTCACGGCGTCGCCGCTCGATGTCGGGCAGGTGAAGCTCCACAGCGTGCCGCTGCCGGAGGTCGCCTTCTTCATGTTGTAGGTCTTCACGTTGCTGTTTTGCATCGTGCAGGTCGTGCCCGACTGGGTCACGTTCAGCGCGGGGAGACCGTTGGCGCCCCAGGTGTACTGGCCGGTCTTGCCATTGCCGCCGGGGCCATTGGCATCGGCGTTGGTCAGGCCTTCCCACTGCTTGATCACTTCGCCGGTGTTGGCGTCAACGATGGCGGTCGGCCGGGTCGGGTGGTCACCACCGCTGAAGAACGAGGTGAGGTACACCAGGCGCGCGGGTGCGCCATCGCCCGGGTAGACGTACAGGTCGGCCTTCGCGTTTTCCGGCCGGATCGCGGCACTGCGCAGGGTCGTGGCCTGGCGGGTCAGGACATTGACCGCGGCGGCCTGGTCGAGCTTCGGCGTGACCGAGGCGAGGTCCACCTGCAGGTCGGACGATACGACGCCATTGGCGACCAGCGCATTGCCCTGTGCATCCTGCTCCACCGCGATGCTGCGGCCATAGACCGGCACGCCCTTGAAGGTCTGCTGCATGCGCACGGTCTGCGTGCCCTTGACCGTCGGCAGCGCGTTCTTCGCGACGAAGGCGTTATCCGCGGTAAGGCCGAGCTTCGTGGCCAGCTGGCTGGCCGGTGCCGCGCCCAGGTTCTGCGCACGCAGGGCCTGCTCGGTGGCCGCCGAGGCGACCGAGGTCGCGGCGATGCCGACGCAGGCGGCCAGGAGCTTCAAGCGAACATGATTTGCCATTACGTTCCTCCTCCAGGAATGGGCAACACGAAGCCATTGCGGCCGTGTGGGACCACATTCCGAACGATGATGATTTCGCGCCGCAGCGCGAATGCCCGTGTAACTTCCAATCCCCCCAGACCGAAAGTCCTTGTCAACGTATCGCAAGTTCCCACGGTCGACTACCTAGGGGTTTCCCTAGGTCGTGAAAAAACGCGATGCTATGCACGAAACGGCCAAGTCGCGCTCGCGCTGCCGTAAATGGGGAATCACCATGGCCAGCACCATGCTCGACATCGATGCAGAGCTTGCCCAGCACACGCCTTCGGTCAGCGCGTCGTTCCGGCTGACCTCCGAGCGCCATGTGCTGGACCACATCGTGGCCGGTTTCGGCATCGAGGGCGGCCAGTGCTGGCAGAAGGGTGACCCGGACGACACCGCGGGACAGGCGCGGCGTGCACACGGCTGGAGCGTCAGCTTGCCGCCCCAGCACACCTACTCTGTCGATACGGCGATTACCGCCTTGCTACAGACGCTCGCACCGCAGCGCGACGCGATCATCCAGGCCATCACCCTGCTGGAGCTCGACGTGCACGTGTGCATCGAGGCGAGCGTGGCGCCGGGCCACCTGCCCGTGTTGCACGCGGCGGCCTCGACGATCGCGGCAATGGCCGCCTACGGGGCGGCCTGCAGCGTGGAACTGCGCGATCTCTGAGCGGCGCTCAGAGCATCCCGGTTTCGAGCTTCGCCGCGTCGGACATCATCGACTGGTTCCAGGGCGGATCGAAGACGAGGTCGACATCGGCTTCCAGCACCGTGGGGATCAGCTCCAGCTTGGTGCGCACATCGTCGACGAGGATGTCGCCCATGCCGCAGCCCGGAGCCGTCAGGGTCATTTTCACGTAGGCCTTGCGGCCGCCTTCGTCGCTGGTCTCAAGGCTCACGTCGTAGACAAGCCCCAGTTCCACCACGTTGATGGGGATTTCCGGATCGAAGCACGTGCGCAGCTGCTGCCACACCAGCTTCTCGACATCGTCGTCGGAGGCGTCGTCGGGCAATTCGATGGGGCGCGGCGGCTCCTTGCCCAGCGCATCGGCATCGTTGCCCGCGATACGGAAGAGGTTGCCCTCGACGTACACGGTGAAGCTGCCACCGAGGGCCTGGGTGATGTAGCCGATCTGGCCGGCCGGGAGCGTCACCGTCTCGCCCTGGGGCACCATGACCGCGGCGCAGTCACGTTCCAGGGTGAAGGGCTCGCTGCTGAGGCTGAAACCGCTCATGGATGTCCTGTGGGGGCGGCCCGCGGGCCGCAAAGTAGGCAATTATGCGCCCGCCGGGGCCCGGCGGTCAGCATCCACCCCGCTACGTTTGGGCACACGGCCCTCCGCTCAAGAGCGCGCCGGCGCATGGCCCGGTATCATGCGGCCGTCCCCCACGCCCCGGTTCCCATGCGCCCATCGATGTCCTGCCATGGTGGCTAGCCCCATCCGCCACCTCACCAACCTGGTTTACGGCCTGTTCGGCACCGTCCTTTTCGGCTTTGCCGCCGGCGCGATGTGGATGGTGCCTTCCATGATGTTCGGCCGTGCCCTGCCCGCGCTGGCCCTGCCGGTCGGCTGGGCCCTCGGTTTCGTGGTGCGCCGCTGGCTTCGGTTCGAAGGTGTCCCCGGCGCCCTGCTGGCCGCCGGCGCCACCGTGCTTGCTTCCCTCTACGTGTGCTGCCTGGTCGCCGCCGCGACGATCGCCGGGATGATGGGCATTGGCTTTGCCCAGGCCATTGCCGATGCCGGCCCGGCCATGCTGGTCGCCCTGGCCCGCATGGCCCAGGGGCCGGCGGATATCGGCCTCTACGTGGCCGGCGCGATCCTGGCGGCGCTGGTCGCGCTGCCGCTGGGCCGCCGGCGTGGCTGACTTCAGACCGGGTAAATGCCGGTCGGGCAAGATGGGCTT
>NZ_JBQCFT010000409.1:0-2859 GCF_051958795.1 Luteibacter sp.
GCGGCACGGTGTCGTAATGGCTGAAGTCCATGGCATACCGCCCCTGGCCCCCGGTCATCGCCTTCAGTTGCGTCGGGAAATCCGCGAGCTCCGCCAACGGCACGCGTGCCTTGATCAGGGTTTCGCCGCCACGCAGCGAATCGGTGCCCATGATCTGTGCACGCCGCGAGGCGAGGCCGCCCGTGACATCGCCGACGGCGGGATCGGGAATCGAAACTTCCAGGTCCACCACGGGCTCCAGCACGACGGGCCGAGCGCGTGACACGGCATCCAGGAACGCCTTGCGTCCGGCACTGATGAACGCGACTTCCTTGGAATCCACCGGGTGGTGCTTTCCGTCGTACACGCTGACTCGCACATCCTGCATCGGGTAGCCGGCTACCGCGCCCGCCTGCATCGCCTGGCGGATGCCTTTCTCGATCGCCGGCATGAACTGGTTCGGGATCACCCCACCCTTGGTTTCATCGACGAAGGTGAAACCCGCGCCACGATCCAGTGGTTCGACGCGCAGGAACACCTCGCCGAATTGCCCGGCGCCACCTGTCTGCTTCTTGTGCCGGTGGTGTCCTTCGGATGAACCGCCGATGGTTTCGCGGTACGCGATCCTCGGCGGGTGGGTCACGACGTCCACGTCGTAACGGTTCTTCATCCGTTCGAGCATCAGCTTCAGGTGCAAGTCGGACAGGCCGCGGACCACGGTCTGGTTCACCTCCGCATGGTGTTCAACGACAAAGCACGGATCTTCCTCGGCGAGCCTGGCCAGCGCCTGCGCCAGCTTCTGCTCCTGGCCCTTGTGCGCCGGCTCGACGGCCAGGCCGAACATGGGCGAGGGGAAGGGGCACGGTTGCAGGTGGATCCGGCCTTCGTCGGCCGCGTCATGCAACACGGCGTCGAAATGGATGTCATCGACCTTCGCCACCGCGACGATATCGCCTGGCAGCGCTTCATCGATCTCCACGTGCTCCTTGCCCTTCAAGCGGAACAGGTGCGCCACCTTGAACGGCTTGCGTCCATCATCCACGAGCAACTGCGAGTCCTTGCGTACCGTGCCCTGCCAGACGCGGAACACACCGAGTTTGCCGACGAACGGGTCGGGGACGATCTTGAAGACATCGGCGACCACGTGCTTGCCCGCATCGGCGGCCACGTCGAAGTGGATGCCCTTGTCGTCATGGAACGGCGGCGGGTTGGTTTCGCTGGGACACGGCAGGATGCGTTCGATCAGCTCGAGCAGTTCGTTGACACCCACGCCGTCGCGGGCGCTGGTGAATACGATGGGGACGAGGTGGCCATCGCGCAGGCAATGCTCCAGCGCGTCGTGCAGTTCGGCCGGGGTGAGCGCGTCTTCGCCCTTGTCGAGGTAGTGCTCCATGACCCCGTCATCGATCTCCACGACCTGGTCGATGAGCTGCTGGTGCGCTTCACCGGGCGACGAGAAGTCGCTGTCGCCAGCCTTCTTGAAGAACGCGTCGCTCACGGCGTGGCCGTGCGCGGCGGGCAGGTTCACCGGCAGGCATTCGCTGCCGAACTCCGCGCGGAGGTCCTCGATCAGCGCGGGGAGATCCACGCCTTCCGCATCGATGCGGTTCACGATGATCAGCCGCGCGAAGCCGCGCTCCTTCGCGTGCGCCATCATGCTGCGCGTGCCGTGTTCGATGCCGTTGGCGGCATTCACGACGATGGCCACGGTGTCGGCCGCGGCAAGTGCCGCCAGCGCAGGACCACGGAAATCCGCGTATCCAGGCGTGTCGATCAGGTGTATTCGGTAGCCGTTGCGCTCGATCGAGGCGATCGACGCATCGATGGAATGGCCCCTGGCGCGTTCCATGGGGTCGTTATCTGAGACGGTACTGCCCTTTTCCACGCTGCCCATGCTGTTGAGCGCGCCGCCGGCGTGGAGCATGGCTTCGAACAAGGTGGTCTTGCCGGCCCCGGCATGGCCGGCAAGTGACAGGCTGCGGATGCGTTCCGTGGATGGCGACACGATGCGACCCTCCGTAAGGATGGCGGTCCCCCCGTCCTTCCAAGCCTTCTCCGATCGGGGCGCGGAATCAAGTGCGCCGGGAATCTTCTTTCGACGGCGGTGTCTGTAGGCGCAGGCTTAAGGCGCGGTCAGGCTGCCGCGTTAAGCTGTATGGCTCCCCCTCGTCCCGGCCGGATCCCCCGTTAGCGTGCAATACCCAGGCAAGGCGCCCCCGCCATTCGTCGACCCGCACCGGCTTCCGCCGGAGGCGACGCGCCGCCATGGGCTGCACCCGATCGATCCGGCCACGATCACCGCCCTGCGCGCCATCCGTTACCGCAAGGCGCCGCGCGACCACGTGCGCGCCACGCTGGCGATCGCCGGCACCCTGGTCCTGCACATCCTCATCATCCTGCTGGTGCGCTACGAGCTGCAGCCACGCCCCCTGCTGGGCTACGCGCCGCCCGACGACCGGGATGAGGTGCTCGAGGTGCGCTTCATCGAACCCACCGCCGCGCCGCCACCGCAGGCCAACGTGCCACCACCGCCGCCCGTGAGCGAGCCGCCGCCGAAGGTGCGCTCGCCCGAGGCCACGCGGCCCGAGCCGCCGAGGCCGAAGGAACCGCCGAAGGAAGCCGCGCCTGCCGAAAACGAGGCGCCGCCACCGCCGGCACCGGCGCCATCGCAGCTGTTCGGCCGCGATGGCCAAGTGCATCTCGCGCCGCCGACGGGCCAGGCCCCGGCGACCCAGGCCGACTTCGTGTCGCGCAAGCCCACGGACGATGCCGGCGTCATGACGCACAAGGGTCCGGTCACGTACAAGGAAACCCGTTTCGCGAAGGATTGGACGCCGGAGAACGAAAACGTCCTCAACGGCGGCATCCGCAAGGCGATGG
>NZ_JBQCFT010000410.1:0-5021 GCF_051958795.1 Luteibacter sp.
TGCTCTGCGAGCTCAACCCGTCGCTGAGTTTCCAGGAGATCGTGGCGCAGGAGTTGCGGGAGGCCGGGGTGGAACCGCTGGCCTTGCGCGCGGCACGTTAGTGGTCAAGCGACCCGACGAGCTGGCCGCGATGGCCGAGGCTGGGCGACTGCTCGCCTCAGTTTTCCATCATCTGAATGGGCTGGATCTCGAAGGGCGTAGCACGCTCGCCATCAACGATCTCGTCGAACGGATGATCGTCGACGATCTCCAGTCGCGGCCGGCGAGCAAAGGTCAGTACGGCTTCGAATTCGTACTGAATGCATCCATCGATAACGTCGTATGCCATGGCGTCCCCTCGGCGGGCGATATCCTGCGCAGCGGCCAGATCGTCAACCTCGACATCACGCTCGAAAAGAACGGGTACATCGCCGATTCAAGCACGACTTACCTGATAGGTGATGTGGCATACCCGGCACGGCGCCTGGTCAATGCGACCTACGAAGCGATGTGGAAAGGCATCGGCGCCGTCAAACCGGGCGCGCGCCTTGGTGACATCGGCCACGCGATCTCCCGGCACGCACAAGCGCACGGCTACAGCGTGGTGAAGGAATACTGTGGCCACGGCATCGGCCGCGAGATGCATGAAGATCCGCAGATCCTGCATTACGGGCGCCCCGGCACCGGCATGGTGTTGCGCGAAGGCATGGTCTTCACGATCGAACCCATGCTCAACCAGGGCCGCGCGGCTATCGTGAATCAGGAAGGCGAATGGCCGGTCTACACGCGGGATGGACGCCTTTCGGCGCAGTTTGAGCATACGGTCGCCGTCACGGCGACAGGCGCGCGCGTACTCACGCTGCGCCCTGGAGAAACACCGTTATCCCCATGACCTGACCCATGAAGCACCCATGGCGAGCACGCCGGACGACACGCCGTCCATCCTGGTCGTTGGGTGCCTCGAGACCCTCAATCGTCCACATACCCCTTCCGAAGTTTTTCAGCCACGAGCTTTTCCATCTCCCGATGCGCTCGCTGGGCGGTCTCGAAGACCTTGACCTGCGCCTGCCCCTGCGTTCCGATTCGACCGAACGTCACAGTGAACTGCAGACCGTCGACCTGTGCACGCCAGAACTTGCGTGAGGTGCCTTGTTCAAAGCGCAGGCTACGCAGTGATACGGGGCTGACGGCATCGCTTGTCGGCTCGGCAGAGGGCTCTTCTCCGGGGCCGGCCTCCGCCGGCGCCGTATCGATGTCGGGCAATATGTCGATGAGCGCATCGAGGGCGCGATCCTCGCCATCGGCGAGCATCCCTTCGATGCGGGCGATGACCGCTTCCTGGTCATCAATCCAGTCCTTGCCGGGGATATCGAGCACGTGCCAGCCAAACTGGCGGAGCACTCCCGGACGGAACACATACCGCTCCACGGTATCCACGACCGGGGCATCGGGCGCATCCAGAAGAATCGCAAGCGCGTAACCCTGTCCGGAAGGCTCGGCAATGGCAAGGTCGCAGCGGAATTGGGAACGCCCCACATTTTCGCTGACGATGTGACCGCGGTTGCGCAATGCCTTGGCGAGCTGGTCACGGATACTGTCGTTGCCCGCCACGCGCGCGAACGTGTCGCGGGCGCCGCGATTGAGGGCGGCAAGGGTCGCTTGAGCACGCTCGAACTGACCCGTCGCACTGGCCTGTGCGAACTGCAGGAACGTTCGCAGTGCAGCGGCGCCATCGTTGTGCACGTTCGTGATCGCGTCGGCCTGGATCGTCGATACCACCGCCATGCGGTGCCGGGCGCGACTGAAAATGACATTGAGACGCTTCTCGCCACCACGCTGGTTGATCGGGCCAAAATTCATGAGCATCTTGCCTTCGGGGCCCGGGGCATAACAGATGCTGAGGATGATGATGTCGCGCTCATCGCCCTGGACGTTCTCGAGGTTCTTTACGAACAATCCATTGAACTGGTCGTCATCCTCGCGCACGTATTCGCGCTCCAGCCGCGTTGCAAAGTCGGCATCCTCCGTGCCCAGGGCTTCGAGGGCCGTTTCGATCGCTCCTTGCTGGGCCTCGGAGAAGGCGACGATACCGATGCTCATGCCGGTTTCGCGACGGAGCATTTCGCGGACGACCTGCGCGATGTATTGGGCTTCGGGCTGGTTTCGTCGTTCGACGTATACGCCATCGGCGAGCCGGTGGAAGCTGATAGGGCGTGCCAGCAACGCTTCAGCGCCTTCGATGCCGGCATCCACGGCGTTGGAGCGGATCGAGGCGGGCTGCTCAACCGCCAGCTCCATCGCCCGGTCGGGGATGGTTACAAGCCTGCCATCGTAGAACGCGGCATTCGAGAAGCTGATCAGCGACTCGTGCCGGCTACGGTAATGCCATGCGAGAAGGGTCGCCGGCAGGTTGCGTCCAGCCTGGTTCAGGAGGCTATCGGCGTCGAGGCTGATCGCGATCTTCTCGCCATCGTCTTCCACGAGCACTTCATCGTCGCCCTCCGCTCCGCTGGCGGAAAAGAAGCTCGTTGGCGGTAGCTGCATTTCGTCACCGACCACGACGACCTGGCGGGCACGACTGAGCGCAGGAACCGCTTCCTCGGTGGGGATCTGGCTGGCTTCGTCGAAGATCACCACGTCGAACAGGTCCTTCGAAAGCGGGAGCGTGTCCGATACCGAGAGCGGACTCATCAGCCAGATCGGCTTGAGGTCATTGATGACCATGCCCGTTTCATCGTCGGCAAGATCGCGGATCGAGCGGTACCGCATGCTCTTGCCAAACTCGTGCTCTAGCTCGCGGCGACCCGTGGCGTAGTTCTTCTTGAACGCTTTTCCTTCGCCATCCAGTTGCGACGCCGCGAGTGCGGAGCGGTGCACGTTAGCGGCGAATTGCTGGTGGCGACTGGCGCAGATGACTTGCGCATTCAATGCGAGGAGTTCTCGCTGTGCGGTCGCCATCAAACGGGCCGCCTGTGCAAGCGCCGCGCCGCCAAAGCTGGCCACGACGGGGTCGAGCCGTTCGAGGCGCAGCAGGGCTTCATCGGAGACCAACGCCTCGAGTTCAACGGGCGATGCGTTGACGTGCGCGAGCAGGTCGGCGAATGCTGGCTCGGCGGTATGTACAGCGCGTAGCAATGGCAGCAGGTCGGGTAGGTCGTCCAGCGCTTCGCGCAGATCGCGGACCCACTCGGCGAGCTGGCCTGGGGTCGCCTCGTCAGCCGAGGCGAGGTTGTCCTGGACGCGATCAGCCAGCTTCTCCAACGGTGCGCGCCCGTCGGCTTCCGCACGGGCCGCCGCTACCGGATCGATGGCACGGCGCAGGTGCGCGAGCAGGGCATGATGCCCCGCGTCGGCTGATCCCGCACGCTGCTGGAGCGTATGCAGTGCGCTGAGAAAGGCGGCCAGGTCAGTGACACCATAGAGTTTCCGACCCTCCGCTTCCGCCGCTTCGAGCGCAGCGACGGCCGCATGTTCCCGGCCCAGCTGGCTGAGTATTTTTGCGAAGCCGGGCCGCACCGCGTGCTTGCCGAAGTCATATCGACGCTTCAACTCACCGCGTAAACGCCACCACGAAGGCTGGAACCAGCGCGCCACTGACCCTTCGAGCGCCTGCACCATGGAAAAGGCCGACTCGGTATCGCCTGGGCTGAGCTTGTCGCGCCAATGCACCGTGTCGGCGCGCGCGCGTTCCAGTTCGTCCTGGCACGTGGCAGCGTGGGCCTGGATCTGGCGGAGGGCTGCGTGCGCCGTTGAGGTCGGGTCGAGCAACGCCAGGTGCGCCACCAGGCCGGTATCCAGTAGCCACTGGCTTTCGATGGCGATGGCGAGCGCCACCGGAAGTGACATATCGGCATCGATCAGCGTAGCCGTGCTTTCGAGCAGGGGATCGAGCTGCGCGAGCAAGGCCTCGGCATCGCCACACAACTGCTCGGCTCGACCGAAGGCGCGGGCATCCGCGACGAGCGGCGCGGCAAGGCGAGCCAGTGCGTGACCGGCCATGCCCTCGCAGCCAAAGCGTTCCCACATCGCCCGGTGCACACGCTGCGCCAGTTCGTGATAGCGGTCCCATGTGGCCCCCGCGGGTACCCCCTCGCCACGGGCGGCACCGGCGGCGGGGGGCGGGGGGCGGGAGGCTACCCGGCGTAGCAGGCTACGCACGGTCACGCCCAGCTCGCTGGGTGTTGCCGTCATGGCTTCCTCGAAGCCTTCGATACGTCGCGTGGCCTTATCCAGCGCCTCAACCAGGACGCGGCGGCGGGTAGCCAGCGCGTCGCTTTCGTGCGCCGTGGCCATCCAACTCTCGTACCCGGCCTTCAGATCGGTGATGAACCCTTTTTTGTCGGCCTGCGAATCGTGGATGAGGCAGCAGAGGGCATCGAGGCCACTCTGCTTCAGGCGGTGGAACACCACGTCGAGGGCAGCGCGCTTTTCGCACACGAAGAGCACGCGCTTGCCACGGCCGGCATAGTCCGCGATGAGGTTGGTAATGGTCTGTGACTTACCGGTACCTGGAGGGCCCTGGATGATGAAGCTGCGTTGGCTGCGGGCGACGCCCACGGCGGCGTTCTGGGTGGCATCCGAGGGCACGACGCTCCACTGCTCTGCGAACGGCAGTGGCGCGGGCAGTTCGGTTTCGAGTTCGCGCGGTTCAATCGAGAACACCTTGTCGAAGGCGGGATTGACCGTGCCGTCGTCGATCAGCTGGGCGTAGTCACGTACCAGCGACATCTTCCTGTAGTTGAAGTTGGCAAGGGTGACCTGGGTCAGGTCCAGGTCCCACGCGTAGCGGTGGCCATCCGATTCTTCGAGCGAGTATGACTCGACGTCGGCTGGAGGCGCTTCCGCCACGGTATCCACCATGGTGGGCCGGCGCACCTCCTTGCTGGGCGACGCGCCGGCCTCCGTGCGTTGCGGGAGCTCGCTGGGGCGAACCCACTGCTCGAACAGGGCGCGGCCGAGTGGCCGGTAATCATCCTGCGCGTAGCTAAACGGTGGCAGCCACCCCGCATGGCGGGCGCGCTCCCTGGCCGGCCGGCGGCGCT
>NZ_JBQCFT010000411.1:0-3732 GCF_051958795.1 Luteibacter sp.
GTTTTTTCCTGGGTTTCTTTTAACCCCGGCGGGGGCCCCGGGCCCCTGTGTGCCGGGGTCGGCCGGGCTCGCGCCCCCACCCCCGCTCCCACAAACCCGCATCAATCCCTGGTCACCTGCGCTGCAAAGCACCCATACGCCGCGTAATGGGCGTGGATGTACGCAACGCTTGCGGTGCCGAGCATGCGCCGGATGGCTTCATCGAGCTGCCGGCCGTCAACCAGTGCGGCCTGGTCGATCAGGTGTTCGCTGGTGAAGGCGCGCAGCGAGATCATGCGCTGGGCCATCACTTCCGGTACCTCGTCCTGCAGTTCGGCGGGCGTGGTGGCCCATACACGGATAAATACACACTGGATCGCGAGGTAGGCACCAGGAGCGGGCTGATGGGTGAAATTCAACAACAGCAGCGTTTCGCCACGCCGGGCATTGCGCAACTCCACGCGCTCCGGATAGCCGGTATCGCTTGAGGCGATCGTGCGCAGGATGCCGCGCTGCTTCAGCTCTGCATCGGGCAGGTCGTAGAGGGAAAGAAACGGCGTCGGGTCGATGCCGCGGATTCGGTATGCCATGGGTGTCGCCTCCGTTGGGGATGGCGCCATGCTGGGCCAGAGGCGGACGGCCAACCATCCGAACCTTGCGGTAGAGCGGCGCAGGCGCGTCAGGCGCGGCGAAAACGGGCGGGCGTGGTACCCATGATGCGCAGGAAGGTCTTGCCGAAGGCCGATTCGGAGCGGTAGCCCACGCGCTCGGCGACAGCTGCGGCTGTGAGGTCACCCCGGCGGAGGAACTCGGCCGCAAGATGCATGCGCAGGAGCGTGAGGACCTCGTGCGGGGATTGCTTGCCCTTCGCCTCGAAATGCCGGGCGAAGGTCGCACGTGACATGGCCGCCTGCGCGGCCAGCGCTTCGACGGTCCACTCATGGGCGGGGTCGCGCAACATCGCCAGCAGGGCGCGCCCCAGCCGCGGGTCGGCCATCAGGGTCAGCAGCGAGGGCGGCATCAGCCCGTGCTCCAGCTGCGCCCGCAAGGCGAATACCAGCAGGGCCTGGCTAAGTGCCGTTACGACGGCCAGGGCACCGGGGGCAAGGTCGCCGACTTCCGTCCGGAACACGCTCACGATCGCCTCGAGCGTCGCCATGCCATGCGCCTCGGCGAGCGACACGTGCAGGGCATCCGGCAGCGTGGAGAACAGCAGCTGCCCGGCGTCCGGGGCGTGTACGAAGCGGCCGCACAGCAGGTCCAGTACGGGACCCTCGCCCGCCGTGCTCTTAAGCACCAGCGGCCCCGAGGCGTCGAGGAGGATGGGTGCGTCATGCAGCGTGCCACGCGTATCGCGGACCCGATGGCTCGTGCCATGCGGCAGGACGACCAGGTCCCCGGCACGCAGCGGCAAGGTGCGTCGCCCGGGCAACTCCATGACGCCCTCACCCGCCAGCACCAGGTGGAACGGTGCCTCGCCCGGGCCAGCATCCTCGTGGTCCAGGCTGAAACCGCCCGCGAGCTGGCAGCGCAGGTCGAGCGCGCCGCGCACGCGGGCGAGTTCCAGGATCCGGGTAAGTGCGTCCATGGGTCGATCTGGCGCCAGAGGTGACGCGAGTATCGGCATGAACGCGGGCGCGGACAAGCCGCCCGGATTACAGGCGGTAGCCGAAGCTCAGGCCATAGACCCAGGGATCGACATGCGCGGTGCCGACCCGTGCACCATTCACCTTCACCTTCGTGTCGATGTTGATGTAGCGGGCATCCACGGTGAACGTCCAGCGTTCGTCGAGGCGGATATCCACGCCGGCATGGCCGGCCGCACCCCAGCTGTTCGCGAGTTGCACGCGCGTCCCATCCAGCGCGTTGCGCCCCTTCTTGTCGAAGAACCAGGTGTAGTTGATACCGGCGCCGACGAACGGCGACACCGTGCCGCCTTCCATGAAGTGGTACAGCACGCCGAGCGTCGGCGGCAGCTGCTTCACGCTGACCGCGCGCGTGCCATCCAGGCGCACCTCATGCTGGAACGGCACCGCGGCCAGCAGCTCGGCCGACCAGCCCGGGGCGAAGCGGTATTCCACGCTGAACGTGGGCCGCGTGCTCTTGCTGATGCTCGACGGCAAGCCAGCGAGCTGGCCGGTGTCTGATTTGGGATCGACGACATGGGCACCGAAGTGGAGCGTCCACGGCGATTCCGCGGCCTGTGCCGCGATCGGCGCGGCGAGCAGGATGGCGGCGGCGAGGGTCTTGAGCTGGAACACGGGGGAACTCCTTGTGGGCAGGGATGCCAGCCATCGGGGCCGGCACCGCAGAGGTTAGGAATCCCCTGCCCGCGCGTTCCTGATCGCGCTCAGTTTTTCCTGCGCTCGCTCGTGGCGTCGGCGACGCACAGTGCATCGAGCAGGTCGCGGCGGTGGATGCGCAGGTGGCGGCCGCTCGCCGAGAGGACACCGTGCTCTTCCATGCGCCCCAACGCCCGGCTCACGGTCTCGACGGCCAGGCCGAGATAGCACGCGATATCGCTGCGGCCCATTGGCAGGCGAACCGTGTCGGTAGGCCGCGACAACCTGTCGTAGCGTTCAAGCAAGCCGCGAAGGAACAGCGCGACGCGTTCGAGCGCCTGCGGCCGGCCCATGGCGAGCACGTGTTGTTGAGTGCTCGCGACCTCGCGACCCAGCTCGCGCATCATCTTTCGCTGCAGGCCGGGCAGCTGCTGGAACAGATCCTCGAGGCGCGCGAACGGCACCTCGCAGATCGTCGTGCGTTCGAGGGCGGTGGCGTCGGTGCGGTGCGTGTCATCGAGCATGCCATCCACGCCGAGGATTTCACCCGGCAAGCGGAACCCAAGCACCTGCTGGCCGCCATCGGCGTCACCCAGTGCGACGCGCACGGCGCCGGAGCGCACGACGTACAGCGCATCGAACGGCTGACCCTGGCGGAACACCGAGTCGCCGCGCTGGTAGGTGCTGCGCTGGCGCGTGAGGCGATCAAGACGAGCGAGGCCGCCTTCGTCGACGCCCTCCGGGAGGCAGATCGCGTGGAGGCCGCATTCCGCGCAGCCGAGGCGTGCCTCCGGCGAAGCCGGTTGTGGCATGAGAGTCCCTCTTTGGATCAAGAAAAAGCCGTCACCACCACGGTATCAGCGAGGTCAGCGGCGCCTCGCCGCCGGTCAGGCCTCTGCGACGGACTGCCGCAGGGGTCGCCCGCCCGTATGCCGCCGGAGCCTCCGTGAGACGTTTCAGCCAAAAGACGCGACGTTCGAGCATTCAGCCGCGCACCCGGTGGTGCCATTATTTCCCTCACGACGACGCACCCCGCGCCGCCGCTCATTGGAGTCACGAACATGCTTGACTGGGTTGCATACAAGAAAGAGCTCATGGGCCGCATTGGCGAGATCGGCAAGCTGAGCCCGGATACCCTGAAGGGCTACCAGACCCTCTCCGCGGCGAATGCGCATAAGGAAGGGTCGCTCGGCGCGAAGACCCGCGAGCTGATTTCGCTCGCCGTCGCCGTAACGATGCGCTGCGATGGCTGTATCACGGTGCACACCGACGCCGCCCTGAAGGCCGGCGCGACCCGCGAAGAAATCACCGAAGCGCTCGGCGTGGCGATCGCGATGAATGCCGGTGCCGCCCTGGTTTATTCCGCCCGCGCGATGGATGCGGTTGACGCATACAGCAAGGCTTGATGGTTCCTGTGGGAGCGTTGTGGGAGCGTGCTGTGGGAGCGTGCTTGCACGCGATGGGTGCTCGC
>NZ_JBQCFT010000412.1:0-2144 GCF_051958795.1 Luteibacter sp.
CAGGATTTCTTCACCACCAAGTTCCCGTTCAAGCTCATGACCGAGGGGCGCGCCAGGATGGCGGACACATTCACAGGGTTCGCTGAAACGCTTGTGCCGACCCTGGCCCGACTGGCGGTGGCGCGACCCGATGTCGTTTCCCGTGAATTCGACCTTCGCAAGGACGGTGACCTGCTGAAGGTCGTGGACGCCGACATGGGGCCCGAGGACATCGCGTGGCTCGAAGCCCGCCTCAATGAAGTTCCGGAACTGCGCAGCTGGGCCACGATGTTCAACGAAGCGGTGGTCGACACCTACGGCAACCGCGAGCACGAGTCCTACTGGACCGAATTGGGGGCGGGGTTTGTTGGACGCTGTGGCATCGCCGGGCTGGAAAACACGGTCGATCGCGATGTGAAGTTCATGTCGCTCATGCGGGCGTTACGCGACACGGACCTCGACACCGAGCCGTTCCGGATGCATATGGAGAAGTACAACGCCAACCCTTACGGATACGCGGCCATCAAGGTGCTGGACATGGTGAAGCCCGTTGAAACATATCGGCCGATGGCCGGTGGAGGCCTGGAGGTGTCGAAAGCGCACATGGAGCCAGCGCTGTTGGCGCGCGCTTAACAAGGCACAGGCAGAAGGCGGCTTGTAGTGTGGGAAGCGCGCTGGCGCGCTCCCACAAGAAAATGCTTCGGAAGCGGCTCGCCCGACGCGGTGTACGCGACATCCGATGCAACGCCCTGCCCGGCGAGCACCATCCCGCGCAGTCCCCCGACATCCGGCACGATCCACGTTCCCTAGCGTGTCGACTCCACCCGAAGGAGTCACCCATGCGACCTCTCGTTCTCGCCAGCGCCATCGGTCTGTTGCTCTCCACGCCAGGCGTCTTCGCTCGAACCGCCGCGCCCGTCCCCACCATCGCGGCGCCGGTACCCGGCTGCGACCCCATGGAGATCGGCCCCGTCTACGACGCATCGATCAACGCGGATGCGACGCTCACTTGCTTCCAGCTCGTCACACCGGATATTCCGTCCCTGACCAAGCTCGACCTGAATTTCGCTGGCTTCCGTCAGGGCGAAGTGCACGATGTAAGCCTCGTCCGCGTCGACGCGGACGGCAGCACGCATGCCATCGCGTCCGACGCCTCGGGCGACACCTATCGCATCATGCAGGGGATGACCGGTCCGCTCACACGCTGGCTGGTCATGGTTGGCCGCCCGGCCAAAGGTCCGACGTCCTCGTTCCAGATGCAGGCGACGGTAGCCGAAGGCAGCGATCGGTACGAGCCGAACGATGCCATCGTCAAAGCGACACCCATTCAGGGCAACAAGGTTTTCGAAGGCAATCTCGATAGCGCCGCCGATGTCGACAATTACCTGATTTCGTTTCGCGCGGATCAGAAGGTGGCTGTTATCCAGATCGAAGCGCCGGTTGGCGTCGTCATCGACGTGCTCGACGGCTCGAACACGCCTTACACGCTCCGGGGCGGCGACAGGAAGCGTGTCGATGCGTCGCGGCCGGTGTTTGTTGCCGTCCGCGGCGACGATGCGCCGGACGCCGCGCGATCCAAGGTGAGCGTGACCGATCCCAGGGCCATCGCCGTCCTATCCAGCTATTCCAGCAAGGAGAACATCAGCCATCTTGCACCGGGCACGATGCCAGGCGTAGCGGGAGCGGCGAATGTCGCAAGACAGATGGAGGTCGAGGTCACGGCGTTCGAAGGCGACCACACGACCCGACTCGGGGCGGGCCACGAGGTGACGATCTTCGCGCGCGACACGGGAAAGAACAACGAGAACTGGCTCGTAGGCTCGGTCAAGGTCGTCACCGATGCGAACGGGACGGCACGGGCTACCCTCCCTATCTCCGGGTGTAAGGGTGGCGAGCTAGGACCCATTCAAGTCATCCCGCGTGTCGAGTACCCCGATGCCTGGTTCATTACGTACAACCCTTTCGCCGTGGTTCACGCGTGGGTCGACAGCTCCGATCCAAACGCCCAGGCCGAACCCCTGAACAAACCGCAGCTCTTCCAGCACATCTGCAAGGAGACGGTAACGAAACGCTGGAGGTCTCGATGAAACTTCCATCCGTATTCGACACGGCATGGCGAAAGGTAGCGAGGTTCGACCCGAACAACCCCGATGACGAGTGGGGCA
>NZ_JBQCFT010000413.1:0-2331 GCF_051958795.1 Luteibacter sp.
CGCCCAGGATCACGATGATCCACGACAGATAGATCCAGAGCAGGAAAATCGGGATGGCCGCGAGGGCACCGTAGATTTCCTCGTAGTTCGGCGAGTTGCGGATGAACTGCGCGAAGCCCCAGCGCGCGAACTCGAAAAGGATGGCGCCGAGCAACGCACCCACCGCCGCGTGCCGCCACGACACCCGCCGGTTCGGCACCATCGTGTACATGAGCACCAGCGTGATGAAGGTGATGCCGAAAGGAAGCAGGTTGATCAGGCGGCTCTGCGTGGCGAACTGGTCGGCGGCCTGATGCAGCAAGGGGAACGCCGCGATATACGAGGACAGCGCCAGCCCGCCCACGACCAGGATCGGCCCGAGGGTCAGCGCCGCCCAGTAGAGCAGCACGCGCGAGGTCCAGCCGCGCGGCTTGCGCACGCGCCAGATCCGGTTGAGCCGGTCCTCGATGCTCACCATCATCGACAGCGCACTGAACAGCATGACCAGGATCGAGATGCCCGTGAGCTGGCTCGCCTTGTCGGCGAACGCGAGCATGTATTCCTGGATCTTGATGCCGGTGGCCGGTACGAAATTCTGGAAGGCGTAATTGGCCAGGCTGCCGCGCCATTCGGCGAACACGGGGAACGCGGAAAGGATGGCGAATACGGCGACCGTGAGCGGCACGAGCGACACCAGCGTGGTGTACGACAGGGCGCCAGCGGTCTCGAAGCACTTGTCGTCGACAAAGCGCAGCCAGGTGAAGCGGGTAAAGCTCAGGGCGCGGTCGCGATCGAAGCGCAGCGGCATGGGCATCCTTTGTTTGTCCCGGAACATTGGGAACATCCTCGTAGTTCTGCGAGACTAGCGCCTTCCTGAAGGCGACCGTCCATGTCTCACGACATCCTCGTACTCTACTACAGCCGCTCCGGCCACACGGCCCAGCTCGCCCGATTCGTCGCCCGTGGCATCGAGGAAGTACCCGGCATGCGCGCCCGCCTGCGCCAGGTGCCACCGGTGGCACCGGTCACGGAAACCGCGATGCCGCCGGAACCCGAGGACGGCGCACCCTACGTCACCCGGGACGACCTCATCGAATGCGTGGGCCTGGCCATTGGCAGCCCCACCCGCTTCGGCAACATGGCGGCGCCGCTGAAGTATTTCCTGGATACCACGGGTGCCGAATGGGCCTCGGGTGCCCTCGCCGGCAAGCCTGCGGCGATGTTCACCTCGACCAGCACGATGCACGGCGGCCAGGAAGCCACGCTCATCTCCATGGCCCTGCCCCTGCTCCACCACGGCATGCTCATCGTCGGCATCCCCTACACCGAGCCCCTGCTCTCGACCACGACCTCGGGAGGCACGCCTTACGGCGCGAGCCATGTCGCCGGGCACCGTGGGGATAACGGCATCAGCAATGATGAGCGCGACCTGGCCCGCGCCTTGGGCAAGCGCCTCGCCGATGTCGCCCGCCGGCTGGGCACGCCTGCATGAGGGCACCGGCCACCAGCCTGCAGAAGGCTGGCCTTGCCGCATGGGCCGCGCTGCTCGGCGTGCAGTTGCTCTGGTACATGGTGTATCCGCCGGTATCGATCCCGGCATGGGTGGCCCTGCTGATCACGGTGCCGCCGCTGCTGCTGCCGCTGCTGGCACTGCGCAAGCTCACCCGCGCGTTGTTGTGGGTGGGGATCCTGGCGTTGTTTTACTTCTGCCACGGCGTGTCGGAAGCCTGGAGCTCCACGGGCGATCGCTGGCTGGCGTGGCTGGAGATCGTGCTGTGCCTGCTGTTGATCGGCACGCTGGGCGCGGGCGTCCGTCGTAGGTAGGCCTATCGCGCGCAAGCGCGCTCCCACAAGGACACCGGCACGCCACAAGTGCCTTGTGGGAGCGTGCTTGCACGCGATGGCCGCCCGATGCTGCGCAGCGTATCGACGTACGCCCCCACGCGGTGCACCCTAGTCGCATCTGCCAATGGAGAGGTGCCACATGGGTTTCCTGCAGGACGCGCCGCGGCTGGCGCACCCGTTCCGCGAAGATCGCGTGCTGGATGCGTGGCTGGCCCATGCGCTGCCGGTGGACCGGCTGGCCGATTGCGCCCCGGACCTCGATGCGCTCGGCGATTACGCCCTGGATGCCTACGAGCGGCGGCAACGCACGCCGCGTACCGAACCGGTGCTCACCCAATGGGATGCGTGGGGCGCCCGGGTCGACCGGATCGCGCTGACTCCCGCATGGGAAGAGGGCCCAAACATCACCACGCGCCACGCCGTGCTGGCGGCGGGGCATGGCGAATCGCAATGGTCGCGCGTGGAAGAGTTCGCCCGCGTTTACCTTTATCACCCGGCCAGTGAGTT
>NZ_JBQCFT010000414.1:0-3595 GCF_051958795.1 Luteibacter sp.
CCGCCCGCGCGCCAGACGAAGTCGGCGGAATGGGCGCTGACGACCAGCGCGGTCTTGTTCTCGGACATGGGGATCTCCGTGGGGAATGTTCAGCCGGCGGGGCCGGACCAGATCGAAGGGGAAACCGGCACCGTGCCGCGCATGAGCAACCGCGCGGTGCGCAGGAGGGCGGCGCGGACGACTCGGCCGTTATCGAGGCCGAGCTCCACGCTGAATTCGCCCGTGGGGTGTTCGATCGACAGCGTGCGCGCATCGCCCTGCCCAGCCTCGGCGAAAGCCGCAGCGACGGTGCCTGGCATGACCGCGGCGGTGCCGACGGTCACCGCGCCAAGGACGCCAATCGAGGTGTGGCAGTCGTGCGGGATGAAGGTGCGCGTGCCCAGCGCGCCGCCATGCCGCGGCTTCGATACCAGGGTGATCTTCGGCACCGGCTTGGCGGCGACATCGCCGAGGTTCATCAGCGGGCCGGCCTTCAGGCGCAGCGCTTCGATGCGTGCCTTCAGCGCGGTGTTTGCATCGAGATCCGCGGGACTTTCGTCACCGTCGATGCCGAGGTCGGACGCGGCGATCAGCATCACCGGCATGCCGTTATCGATCAGCGTGACCTCCACGCCATCGATCGTGTCGCGCAGGTTGCCAGTCGGCAGCAACGAACCCGCGAGCGAACCTTCGGTATCGAGGAAGCCACAGGTGACCGGCGCGGCGGGACGCGGAACGCCATCGATGTGGGCGTCGCCGTCGTACAACGGACGGCCGCCGGGTGTCTGGATGGTGATCTCCGCAATGACACCCGTGTTGACGGTGCGCACGCGGCGGGTCGTCGTGCCGTTGTCGGCAACGATCAGCCCGGCTTCGATCGCCGCGGGCAGCGCGGCGGCGAGCATGTTGCCGCAGTTGGGCGTGGTGTCGACCTTCGCCTCGCCGATGCCGACCTGGCCGAACAGGAAATCGAGGTCGGCTGCGCCGTCGGTGGGCACCGAGAGGATCCCGGTCTTGCTGGTCAGCGATTTCGCGCCACCCAGTCCATCGATCTGGCGCTCGTCCGGCGAGCCCATCGCGGCGAGGATGACGGCGTCGCGCGTAGCCGTGTCGGCGGGGAGATCGGCGGCACGGAAGAATGGCCCCTTCGAGGTGCCTCCGCGCATGTACCAGCAGGGGATTTCGTGCGACATCGGGTTTGCGTCACGTCGGGCCGGGAACAGCCTCGATGGTCCTCACCCCGGCCGCCCCGAACAACGCGAAACGCCGCCTTTCTGATATGCACGAATTGCATGTCTTTGCTTACCACATGCAAATGTTGCATTGCACAAGCTAAAGCCTGGCGTCGAGCCGACCTTCCGCGATCAGTTCGTCGACGATCTCGAGCGCTTTCTCGGTGATGGCACTGGTAGGCCGCTGGGTCGGGGTAGCCACCACCAGGCGCGTGGTGATCTGCGGCATGACGATGGGTACCGCGTGCAGGTGGTGCTCCCCGCGCCGGCTCAGCAAGGCATTGCGCGAAAGCACGCCGTAACCTACCCCCCGTTCAACCAGGTCGAGCAGCGAACGAACGGAATCGATTTCCAGGCGGATATCCAGCGCGACACCGTAGCGCGCCGCATCCGCCTCGATCAGCTGGCGCACGGAGTGCAGGGGCGACGGGATGATCAGCGGATACTGGCCCAGCGTGGCCAGCGGTACCGTTTCCGGCAGCGTGCGGCCATCGCGTGTCGTGGCGATGAGGTTGAGCTCTTCGGAATGCACATGGCGGAAACGCATGTTCGCGTTCACCGCCGGGTTGTACAGCAGCGCGCAATCCAGGCGGCCCAGCTGCAACCATTCGAGCAGGCTGGCGCTCAGTGCTTCGACCACGCTGATCTGTGCCTGCGGGTAGCGTTCGCGAAAACGCATGACGAGTTCGACCGTCAGCGCCGAGCCCACGCTTGGCGGCAGCCCGATGGCCAGCTTGCCTGCGTATACGCCGCGGCTCTGGCCCAGCGAAAGCCGTGCCACTTCCACCTGGCGGAGGATGCCGCGGCCGTGCTCCACGAGCTCGCGGCCGGCATCGGTAGGCACCACGCCACGCCCGTTGCGTTCGAGCAGGTGGGTACCCAGCTCGATCTCCAGCTGGCGCACCTGCCGGCTGAGCAGCGATTGCGAGACGTCGAGCGTCGCCGCGGCGCGCGTGAGGCTGCCGAACTCGACGATGCGGATGAAACTCTGCAGGTGTTTCAGGTCCAAGGTCACGGGACGGGTAGCCTTTGGTGGCCCTAGCTTACTGGCTCCCGGGCCCACCCATGTTCACCATGACGCGCAGGCCGACGACGATGGCATTGGCCGGCACCTTGCGCACGCCGACGGTGTTGCCGAGGACATCGGGGTGGACGATGTACTGCAGGTTCGGCACAAGGCTCACCACCGGGAAGAGCTTGTAGCTGTAGTTGAGCTCGGTCATCAGCTCGTCGCGCTTGAAGTGGCCTTCGCCCTTGTTCTTCGCGACCAGGTCGTCCTCGAAGCCCACGGCCTTGCGGCTGAAGCGAAACCACGTGGCCTGGAAACCGAGTGAATCGGTGGGTCGTGCCCGGCTCAGGCCGGTCCACAACAGCCCGGCGGTGGATTGCAGCGTGTAGTTCTCCGCGTTGTCGAGCGGCCCGGTGGCCGAGGCGAAGACGGCGAGGTTACGCGTATCGCTGTTCGCGTCGGGTTTCCACACCACCTTGTCGGCGAGCACGTAGAGACCGTAACGACCGCCATCGTAATTGCGCGCGGTGCCGCCGACGAGCCCGCGATGCTGGCCCTTGCTGTTGAGTTCGGGATCGGTGAACGGCGCCGAGTTGTACCAGCCACCGATCTTCAGGTGCTTCGGATACGGATCCGTCGCGAAGCTGGTTTCGTAGCCGACTTCCACGGGAATCATGACGCCAGTCGCGTTATTGAGGCCCCAGTTGAGCCCGTTGTTGTTGCGGCGTTCCGGGTTGATCTCGAAGGCACCGATCGACACGTAACGGGCATCGGGCTGGTATTTCACCCGCGCGCCCCAGTTCACGTACGGAAAGCCACTGAAGCCGCCCGAGGTGTTGGTGAGCTGGTACGGGCAATCCGGCGCGCTGACGAAGCGGCAGCCGTACGTGGAACGCGCGAACTGCCACGTAGCGTTCATGCGGCCGGCCAGGACGTTGATGTGGCTGTCCTTGAACTCCTGCTCCCAGGTCAGCTGGGCCAGTTCCCACTGGCGCTTCGGGTACCAGTAGCCCTGGATCTTCTGGAGCACGCCGATATCGTCGGCGGCGACGCTGTGGCCGTAGTAGCGCGAGAAGGTGATGTGCATCTTGCCGCCTTCGATCCCGGCAAGCTTGCCCATGTCGAGGTCGGCGCCACCGACCGCACCGCCGCCGTTCGTGGCACCGAGGCGTTCACCGCCACGCACGCTCGCCGCCCAGTCGTTCGCCCAGACGAAACGCAGCGAGATGCCCTCATCACGAAGCTTGTCGACCGGGCCGCCCACGTCCTTCGGCTTCGCCGGCGTGGTCTGGCGCGGTTGTTCTGCGTCGGGCGTGGTCTGGGCCACGGCGTGGCCAGCGGCCAGTGCGGCAATGAAGGCGAACGTGAAACGGCG
>NZ_JBQCFT010000415.1:0-4087 GCF_051958795.1 Luteibacter sp.
AGCTCGTCGCGGTCAGCCCCAGCATCGGCGTGGCCATCGCCCCCCAGGATGGCAAGGAAGCGGACAGCCTGATCCGCAACGCCGATGCCGCCATGTATGCCGTGAAAGAAACCGGCAAGGCCGATTTCCGCTTCTATGAAGAAGGCATGCTCGAGGCGGCCCGCGAGCGCCTCGCGCTGACCGTTGAATTGCGTGAGGCCCTGCAGCGCGGCGAACTGGATGTCGAATACCAGCCCAAGCGCCACCTGCACGACGGCAGCCTTGCCGGCGTGGAGGCGCTGGCGCGCTGGCACCACCCGGTGCGTGGCGATGTGCCGCCGAGCGTCTTCGTGGCCGTGGCCGAGCGTTCCGGCCTGATCCATGGCCTCGGCGAATACGTGTTGCGCGCCGTGCTGGCCCAGGTCCAGGCCTGGGACAAGGCGGGCCGCCACGTGGATTACGTGGCGATCAACCTTTCCATGCACGAGCTCAGCCGCCCGGCCTTCGTCGAGACGCTGCACCGCGTCGTTCGCTCGTTCGGCGTGGATCCCACCCGCATCCGCTTCGAGCTCACCGAATCCACGGCCATGCGCGAGCCCGAGGAGACCCTTCGCCAGCTGGTGAAGCTCCGCTCGCACGGCTTCGACCTGCTGATCGACGATTTCGGCGCAGGCTACTGGAACCTCAGCCACCTGCGCGAACTGCCCGTCGGCACGATCAAGATCGACCAGAGCTTCGTCCGCGGCAGCGACTCGAACCTGGCCGATCGCGAGATCACCGAGGCCATCGTCGGGCTAGCCAAGAAGCTGAATATGCGGACCATCGCCGAAGGCGTGGAAACCGAAGCGCAGGCCGACTGGCTGCGCGGCCTTGGCTGCGACATCGGCCAGGGCTATTTCTTCGCTCGCCCCATGACGGCCGATGCGTTCAGCCGTTACCTCGACCCTTCGATGGCTTATGCAGGCTGAACGTCCGCACTGGCCCTTCCGCTTTCTGTCGTGGCGTGCCCTTCTCGTTGTCATTGTCACCTCTGTGTTGTGGGTGGGTATCTCGCATGCTCAGGTCGCGCCGAAAGTCGGTGTCGATCCGTGGGCGGCGTATGAGACGGCCTGGTTCGATACCGTAGGCGTCACGGACGGCCTGCCGCCCTCGACGACTACGGCGATCGTGCAGGACAAGGCCGGCGTCATCTGGATCGGCACCTTCGGCGGCCTGGCCCGCTACGACGGCTACCGCATGCAGGTGTTCGGGCAGGAACCCGATTCCTACGGCGGCGCGGTGCTGCCCGATGCCTACGTGCGCGCGCTGATGCCGCTCGACGATGGTGGCCTGCTTGTGGGCACCAACGCCGGCGGGCTGCTGCGCTTCGATCCGAAGACGGTCCGCTTCCATCTTTATCCGGTGGGGAAGGGCGGTACCTCGAACGGCAAGGTGTTTGCCATTGCGCGGTCGCACGATCCCGATGTGTTCTGGATCGCCACCGAAGGCGGCCTCGACCGCCTGCAGCTTTCGACCGGCGAGATCACGCACGTGTCGGGCCAGCCCGGCGACGATCCGTCGATGGTCCGGCGTACCTTCGCGGTCAGCGAGGACCGTGCCGGCAACCTGTGGGTCGGCCTGGATAACGGCGTATTCGTGCGCAAGCCGGGCGGCCATTTCGAACGGATCATCTCCGGCGATCCGGAAATCGACTCGATCCTGCACGACCAGGTCTGGGCGCTGTACCAGGACAGCAAGGACAGGATGTGGATCGGTACCGGCCAGTCGGGCGCGGTATACGTCACCGCGGACTGGCATGCGCGTGCGGTCGCCGGGTATTCCGGGAAGACCGGCCTGGCGCGCCGCCGCACGATCCGCTCCTTCCGTGAAACGCCCGAGCACGTGCTGTGGGCTGCGACCGACGGTGCGGGCGTCGTCACCTACGATTTCAACACGGGGCAACTGCGCGCGCTGTCGCACGACGCGGCCATGGCCTCGTCGCTGCCGGGTGACATCACCCGCGATATCTTCCAGGACCGCACGGGCAACATCTGGGTCGCGACCGAGCTGGGCGCGGCGCACTACGACCCGAACGGCCGCAAGGTGTTCTCGGTGCTGCCGTCGCCGCTACAGTCACACACCCTCTCGAACGCCAACGTCCACTCGGTGTTCGTCGACCCGCGTGGCCGTATCTGGCTGGGCCTGGGCATGGGCCGCATCGACGTGCTCGATCTCGCCAGCGGCGGCATGCGCCACCTCCAGCTGGGCGGTGAACAGGCCGAGCGCGACGTGCAGGCCTTCGTCGTCGCGCCCGATGGTTCGATCTGGGCAGGCGCGCAGGGCGTGTCGCGGATCGATCCGAACACCTTCGCCCTGCAGAGCTCGATGATCCCGAGCCTGGATGGCCGGCTCATCCTCTCCATGCAGCGCGACGGGAACGACCTGCTCATCGGCACGTACGATGGCCTGTTCCGCTACGACACCGTCTCCGGCGCGCTGCGCCAGATGCGCCACGACGACAAGGATCCGCGCAGCTTGGTCGGCGACCAGGTGCGGCACATCGTGCGCATGGCGCATTCGTGGTGGTTCGCGACCATCAGCGGCATCAGCGTCGCGTATGACGGCGAGCCAGGCTTCGTGAATATCCGCCACGAGCCGGCGGACCCGAAGAGCCTGCCGCAGGATTACACCGGCTCCATGGCGTTCGATTCGCACAACCGCTTGTGGCTGGGCACGTTCGGCGGCATCGCCTACCTGGATGATTTCCAGGAGCGCGGGCCGTTCCGTTTCGGCCTGATCGGCGCGCGCGAGGGCCTGGTCAACACGAAGATCAACGCACTGCTGGTGGACCACGATGACCGCGTGTGGGCGTCGATGGCCAACGGCGTGGCCATGGTCGATGCGGCTAGCCATCGCGTGTTCGACCTGGGTATCCGCGATGGCCTGCGCATCCCGAGCTACATCCACCGCGCCGCGGCCGAAGCACCGGGCGGCGAGCTGATGTTCGGCGGCCTGGGCGGCCTGACCGTGGTGCGCCCCTACTGGGTCGCGCCGCAGATGGCGTCGCCGCGGCTGGCGGTCACGCATATCGCCATGAATGACAAGTCCGTGCCGCTGGCCCAGCTGCCGGACGAGAACGGCCGGATCAAGCTGGACGGCGACGGACGTAACCTGCGCGTGGATTTCGCGTTGCTCGACTACCGTGCGCCGCAGGAAACCCATTACGCGTACCGCATGGACGATACGGATACGGCGTGGAACGAGGTGGCGCGCGGTATTCCCCCGAGCGCGATCTACACGAACCTGGCCAGCGGCACGTACACGCTGCGCCTGCGCGCGACGATGCGTGGGCTGGATGCGCGGACGATCGAAACCTCGGTGCGGGTGGAAGTCGTCCCGCGCTGGTACGAGAGCCCGTGGACCCTGCTGCTTGGCGTCGCGGTGGCCGTGGCGATGTTCTTTGGCCTGGTGTACCTGCGCACGCTGTACCTGCGCCGCCGCGCCGAGTTGCTGCAGGCACAGGTGGAAGCGCGTACGCGTGACCTGAAGGCGGCGAATGAGCGGCTGGATCACCTGGCGGGTACGGATGAGCTGACCGGTTCGTTGAACCGCCGCCGGTTCCTGGAGCAGGCGGAGCGGGTGCGCCAGGGCGCAGCGACGGATGGCATCCCGTTCAGCATGGTGTTGCTGGATATCGATGACTTCAAGACGGTGAACGATACGTTCGGTCACCTGGCGGGTGATACGGTGATCCGCGAGACGATGCGGGTGATTTCGTCGATGTGCCGCGCGGATGACCTGGCGGGCCGTTTCGGCGGCGAAGAGTTCATCCTGTGCCTGCCGGGCGCGCTGGCGGAGCACGCGCTGGATATCACCGAGCGCGTGCGCCATGCACTGGCGTCGCAGGTGATCGTGCACGGCGATTACAGGATCCGGATCACGGTGAGCGCGGGCGTCGCGATGTGGCGCGCGCCGGAGTCACTGAATTCGCTGCTGGGCCGCGCAGACGAAGCGCTTTACGAAGCAAAGAACGACGGGCGTAACCGTAGTCGTATCGCTAGCCTTTAAATCAGAGCAAGACCCGTGGGAGCGCGCTTGCGCGCGATTGGGACTCGCCGGGCACACGAAT
>NZ_JBQCFT010000416.1:0-12972 GCF_051958795.1 Luteibacter sp.
GCCTCATACACCGGCACGCCCGGCTGGTAGAGCGGAGCCGTACCGCCACCATTGCCCGGGTCGCCACCACCGACGGGGTCACCGCCGCCGACCGGGTCGGTCGTGGGGTCGGCGAGCACCGAGCGAAGGTACCAGTCGCCATCCACGGCGTTGGGGCTGTCCTTGTAGAGGCGGTACGCATACGCGCCCGCCACCACGGCCTGGTCGCCCTGGAACACGTAATCGCCCTTGAGCGCGAACGTCCCGTTCGATGCACCCTTCACATCGATCAGCTTGATGCCCTGCGCGGTCGGCGCGCCGGTACCACCGACGTTGGTGACGGCCACCTGCGTGTTGCCGGAGGTGTCGCCGCCAACGACCAGCATATCGGTCGAGGAGCCGTCGCCACCCAGCGCGCTGTTGAACTGCAGCGTGCCACCCTGCCCCACGTAGTCGCCCTGCACCGTCAGCGTCGTGCCCGGCGCCGCACCGAAGTGCACGGTACCGGCGTTTGCCAGCGAAGCGACCTGCTGCGCGTTGCCGCCAAGATCGAGCGTAGCGCCCGTCTGCACCGTGTAATCCGAGGACGCATTGAACACATCGGCCGCAGTGGCCCCGAGCGTGCCGCCGGCGACCGTGGTCGCACCGTCATACGTCGCCGCGCCGCCTAGCATCAGCGTGCCTGCGCCTTCCTTCGTGAGGCTGCCGGTGCCGCCGATGGCCCCACCCAGCGTAAGCGTCGTGCCGGCGTCCGTGGCGATCGTCGCAGCGCCGCCCAGGCCCACGCTGCGTGCACTGGCGAAGGTGCCCGTGCTGTGCAGCGTGGCATCGTCGATCGACACGTTGCCGAGCGCGTTACCCAGGTTGGCATCCCGCGACACCTGCAAGGTACCCGCGTGCACCGTGGTACCACCGACATAGGTGTTATCGCCGTTGAGCACCAGCGTGCCGAGGTCATCCTTTACCAGCATGCCCGCGCCGTTGACGGCCGCGTCGATGGTCGCTGTCATGCCGGTACCCGCCGCACTGCCATCGCCGACGCGAATCGCCGCGGCACCGCCGGTGAGGGTCAGGGCGTCGCCGGTGATGCGGTAGCCATCGGCCGAGAACTGCATGCCGGAGGCGCTGACGAAGCCATTGGCGTTGTCCACCGCCACCGTGCCGCCCGTGCCACCGAAGACCGCGAAAGCACCTTCGCTGTACGGTGCATTGATCGCGCCGGCCGCCTCGGTCCAGTTGTCGTTGTCGGCGAGGCGCCAGGTGCCGTTCCCGCCCGTGATCGCGCCGTCGTTCGCGTGGCCCGGGCCGTCCCAGAAGCTCAGGGTCAGGCCGTTCGTGTTGACCAGGTTCACCTGGTGGTCGATCGACGTCTGCACGAAGTTGTCCGCCGCCGGCATCGTGCCGAGCGCCAGGCCGTTGTCGGTAAGCGCGCCGTCATAGCTGAAGAGGCGATAGACGCCCGCGCCATAGGCACCACCCGCCGTGGTCGACACATTGAGCGTGCCATCCAGGGTCAGGTTGCCATGCACCACGGTGAGATCGTTGAGCGGGCCACCCGGCGTGCCGGCCTGGCCAAGCTGGTAGGCCAGCGTGGCATTGGCGCTAAGCGAGAGGTTGCCGTTGATCGTCAGCGTGCCTGCTTCGCCCACGATCGCGCCGGGGCTGAGCGTTGCGCCATCGGCGACGTTCACGTCACCACCGATCGTGCCGCCACCGCCGAGGGTCGCGCCGCTGAGCACCGACGTCGCACCGGTGGCGAGGCTGGCATCGCCGTTCACGAGCAGCGTGCCGCCCTGCACCATGGTGGCGCCCGAGTAGCGGTTGGCGCCCGTCAACACCGTCGTACCGGTGCCGCGCTGGATGACCGCACCCGTACCGGAGATCAGTCCGTCGAAGCTCACGTCGTCCGAGCGATCGAAGGCCAGCGTTCCATCGTTGGCCACGTCGCCCAGGATCGAGCCCGTGGTGCCACCTTCGCCGATCTGGAGCGTGCCGCCGGTAATGGCGGTACCGCCCAGGTAGCTGTTCTCACCGGCCAGCACCAGGGTACCGAGATCCGTCTTCGTGAGGCCGTTCGTACCGGTGAGTTCCGAGGCGATCGTCGCCGTCATCGACGCGCCATCGGTCGTGCCGTCGCCGACACGGATCACCGGCGAGCCGTCCACCAGCGCGATGCTGTCGCCTTCGATGCGATAGCCGTCGGTGGCGAACTGCATGCCCGAGGTGTTGATGGCGCCCAGGCTGGCGTCCACGGTGACCGTGCCCGCGGTAGCAGCAAAGATGGCGAAGCTATGGTCGACGAACGAGGCATTGACGCTGCCATCCACCAGCGTCCAATTGTCGTTACCGCTCACGTTCTGCCAGAGGCCGTCGCCACCGGTGACAACGCCATCGCCGCGGCCACCGTTGCCGTCCCACATGTTCACCGGCAGCCCGTTGGTGTTCACCAGGTTGACCTGGTGATCAATCGAGGTCTGCAGGAAGTAGTTCGGCGACGGTACCGAGCCGACCGACATGCCGTTATCGCTGAGGCTGCCGTTGTAGCCGATGATCCGGTAGATGCCCGGATCGAAGTTGCCGCCGGAAGACACCGCGACGTTGAGCACGCCGTCGAGGGTAAGGTCCCCATCCACCTTGACCAGATCGTTGAGCGGGCCGCCGACGACGTTGGCCTGGCCGAGGTCGACATGCAGGTTCGACGTGTCATTCAAACCAAGATTGCCGCGGATCGATAGCGTGCCGGGCGCATTGCCGACGTCACCCGCGTTCAGCGTACCGCCGTCCGCGATGGTGACGTTCCCGCCGATGGTGCCCTTGCCACCCAGCGTGGCACCGGCATCTACCGTGGTGTTGCCGGTCGCTGCCGACTGGTTGCCGTTGACGATGAGCGTGCCACCGCGCACTGCCGTGGAACCCGCATAGCTGTTGTTGCCGGCGAGGATCGTCGTGCCCGCGCCCTGCTGTTCCAGTGCGCCAGTGCCGGAGATCGCGCCGGCCAGCGTCAGCGTGTTGCTGCGGTTGAAAACGAGCGTGCCGTTGTTGACGATGTTCCCGACGACCGAACCCGAGGTGCCGCCATCGCCCAGCTGGAGCACGCCGGAGCCCACCAGCGTGCCGCCGGTGTACGTGCTGTCGGCGGTAAGGATGAGCGCGCTGTTGCCGGCCTTGGCCAGGCCACCTGCGCCGCCGATGGCGCCCGCGAGCGTGAGGTCGGCCAGCGTGCTGAACGTGCCGCCACCTGCGCCGAGGGTTACGCCGCGCGACATGGTGAAGGTCGCGGTGTTCTCGAGCGCACCGCCGTTGAGCGAGAGCGCGCCCGCGGCGTTGCCCAGGTTCGCGTCGGACGCGACCGAGACGGTGCCCCCCAGGATCGCCGTGCCGCCCGCGTACGTGTTCGCGCCCTCGAGCGTCAGTGTGCCGGCACCGGTCTTGGTCACCGCGCCGGCGCCACCCACCGTGCCGCTCAGGTCGAGATCCGCCTGGGCATCGAAGGTGGCGCCACCCTGGTTGACCGTGACCGCACGACCCGTGGTCATGGCGGCGGTGGTCCGCAAGGTCGCGCCGTCGATAGACAATGCCCCACCGGCCGCGCCGAGGTTCGCATCGGCGGAAACCTGAAGCGTTCCTGCGTTGACGGCCGTGCCACCGGTATAGGTGTTGTTGCCGGCCAGCACGAGGGTGCCGAGGTCTTCCTTCTGCAGGCCACCGGTCCCGCCGAGCACCGCATCGATGGTGGCGGTCATCGCCGCGCCCGCGACGGTGCCGTCGCCGACGCGGAAAATGGAAGGACCGCCCGCGAGCGTCACGCTATCACCCGTGATGCGATAGCCGCTGGAGGCAAACTGCATGCCCGCGCTGGTGACATTGCCCAGCCCATCGTCGACGGTGACGACGCCGGGCGTGCCCATGAAGATCGAGAACACGCCATTCGTGTAAGGCGCGTTGTACGAACCGGTCTGGTCGGTCCAGTTGTCGTTGCCGCTGCCGTTCTGCCATACACCGGTGCCGCCATCGACCGTATGGTTGGCATGGCCTGCCGGGCCATCCCAGAAGTTCAGCGTCAGGCCCGAGCCGTTGAGCAGGTTGACCTGATGCGCGACCGAGGTCTGCACCTGGAAAGAGCCGCCCGGCGTCGTGCCCAGCGCCAGACCCTGGTCGTTGAGCGTGCCGTCGTAGCTGATGATCCGGTACAGACCCGGGCCGAAACTGCCACCCGGCGTGGCCGAGACGTTTAGCGTGCCATCGAGGTTGAGGTTGCCGTGCACGACGGTGAGATCGTTGAGCGGACCGCCCACGACATCGGCCTGGCCGAACTGGTAATTCAGCGTGCCGCCGGCCGCGACCGACAGGCTGCCATTGACGGTGAGGGTGCCAGCTGCCCCGGTATCGCCCGGGGAAAGGAAGGCGCCGTTGGCGACGACGACATCGCCGCCGATGACGCCCGTGCCGCCGAGCGTACCGCCCGCCTGCGCCGTCGTCGTGCCCGTCGCACCCGCCTGGTCACCATTGATCAGCAGGCTACCGGCTTCGACGGTCGTCGCACCCTTGTATGTGTTCGCCGCGGTGAGCCGGGTCACGCCCGCGCCGCGCTGGGTAACTCCACCGGCGCCGGATACCAGTCCGTTGAAACCGACTGCATCCGAGCGATTGAACGCCAGGGTGCCGTTATCAACGACGTCGCCGACGACCGAACCGCTCGCGCCGCCGTTGCCGAGCTGCAGCGTGCCACCAGTGATCGTCGTTCCGCCCGTGTAGGTGTTGGTGGCGGTAAGCACCGTGGTACCGCTGCCCTTCTGTTGCACGCCGCCGCCGCCGGAAATCGTGCCGTCAAGAACCATGACATCGGAGCGGTTGAACGCCAGCGTGCCGGCGGCGACGATGACGCTCGGGCTCGCGATGGACCCCGTGGTGCCGCCGTTACCGAGTTGCAGGACACCGCCGTTGACGACGGTATTGCCGGTGTACGTGTTGTTTCCGGTCAACAACCAGGTGCCTGCGTCGTTCTTCGCAAGCGTGGTGACGCCACCGGGGCCGTCGATGATCGACCCGCCCATGGTGTTGTTGGCGGCATTGTTGCCGCCCAGGCCCAGCGTGCGGTTCCCGGTGCCCGCATACGCGGCGGAGCCGGTGTTGCTGAAGACGATGGCACCCGTGCCGGACGATTCGATGACGCTGGAGCCCGTGGAAAGCGTGAACAGGCGGTCCGTGGTATCGCCCGCGCCGGTGTAGCGCAAAGTGGCACCGCTGCCGATGACCAGGTTCGTGGCCGCGTTGGTCGAGGCACCGATACTGCTCGCCAGGCCGCCGTTGGTCAGCTTGTCGACACCGAGCACGCCGCCGACGATGGTGGTCACGCCGGTGTAAGTGCTGGCGGGATTACGCAGGATCCAGGTACCCGCGCCGGTCTTGCGCAGCGTGGTCTTGCCTGTCCCATTGTCCGCGAGCTTCGCGGCGAGGCTGTTGTCCGCCGTGCTTGCACCGGTGAGCGTCACGGTCTGGGCGGTATTCGCGGTCAGGTAGGCCACCGATCCCGTGTTCGTGAACTGGATGGCCCCCGCGCCTTCCGCATCAAGCGCACTGTTAACCGATGCGCCCAGCGAGAACAGCCGATCCGTGCTGTCACCCGTACCGACGTACTGCAGCACGCCACCGCTCAGGACCAGGTTGCTCGCGGCATTGCTTGCCGCGCCGATCGAGCTCGCGGCACCCCCGTTAGCGAGCGACTGTACGGTCAGGGTGCCAGCGTTGATGGTCGTCGTCCCGACATACGTGCTGGCCGTGCCAGCAAGGTACTGGACGCTGCCGGTGTTCTTTACCAGGTTGCCGTTACCCGAGATCGCACCCGAGTACATGCCGGTTCCGACGGTCGACGCGCCATTCGTGGTGAGCGTGCCGCCACCCAGCGAGATGTTGCCGCCGGTCGTGCCACCGCCGGTGATGACCGCCACTGCGGTGTTGAACCCGTTCATGTCGAACTGGGCGCCCGCGACATCGTCGAAGCGAAGCAGGCCGCCGCCGAGGCCGTTGGCGATGTTCGCCCGTAGCGTGCCGCCGCGGACATAGGTCCCGTTCGTGTAATCGTTCGCGCCCGAGAGCACCAGCGTACCCGCGCCCAGCTTCTGGAACTGCCCCGCGCCCGTGATCACGCCCGAGACACCGAGGGTGGCCCCCGCATCCGTGACGCTGATGCCACCCGCGCCGGTGATCTGCATGCCACGATCGATCGCAACGCTACCGCCGGTATAGATGAGCGTGCCGTTCTGCAGGACGAGGTTGCCCGGCGCCGGACCCGAAGCACCGACACCGCTGGCCTGGCCGCCGTTGGCCAGGCAATCCGTCGTGATCGACGCGCTCGCCAGCGTGGTGATGCCCGTGTAGCTGTTGCCGCAGCCGTTCATGACCTGGCTGCGTCCCGACACGAGCACGCCACCGGTGCCGCTGATCGCGCCGGAAAATGTCCCGTTGCCATTCACCTTGAGGGTGCCGGCACCGAGGTTTACGTTGCCCGAGCCGTTAAGCCCCCCGACCCAGACATCGAGTCCGGCCAGGTCGAGGGTCCCTCCCGAGTTGACGGTCATCACGCCCGCGCCCGTGCCTGCGGCAGTGCCGCCGAAGGCCAGAGCGGATCCCGCGCGCAGCGTGCCGGCATCCACGGTCGTCCCGGCGGTATACGTGTTGGCGCCCGATAGAACGAGGACACCATCCCCTTCCTTCAGCAAACGGCCGGCCCCGGTGACGGTTCCACTGACGGTCAGCGTCGTCGCCGCGTTATCCACGGCGACCAGGCCGTTGCCTCCGCCCAGCGTGATGCCACGATCGGTCGCCGTCGTACCGCCGGTGTACTCCAGGCCACCACCGCTCTGCAGGACCAGGCTGGAAGAGTCGCTGGTCCCCGCGCCGATCCCGCTCGCCTGCCCTCCATTGGCCAGGCTGCCGGTCGCGACATAGCCGGCATTCACGACCACGGGACCGACGAAATCGTTCGTGGCGTTGGCAAGCGTCAGCGTGCCGGCACCGGCCTTGGTGAAGCCGGCATCATCGGGGCTGGTCACCGTGCCGCCGAAGGTCAGGTTGGTCGTGCCGTCTACCGTGATGGTGCGCGACGGACCGCCATTCACCAGGGTAAATCCGCGGTCCGTGCTGGCCGTCGCGCCCGTGTAGCGCAGCGTGCCGTTCTCGAGGATCAGGTTGGAGGCATCCGCCGATGAAGCACCCAGGGCACTGGCTGCCCCGCCATTGGCCACGCTGCTGAAGTTGAGGCTGCTGCCACTGATCGTCGTCGCACCGGTGTACGTATTGGCGCCGGACAACGCGATCGCACCGGTCCCCGTGCCACCCGCGGCGAACGACGTAGCGCCGCCGTTGTCGACGATCGCCGATGCGATGCTGAAGGTCCCCGCGCTGTTTTGCAGCACGCCCAGGGGGCTGCCACCCGCGCCACCTGTCATCGCGCCACCGTTGATCCGGATGGCCGCGCCACCGACGCCTGGCGCGACGATGATGCTGCCATCGACACCGAGCGTGTTGCCTGCGCCGACGTTGACCGTGGAGTTCGCGGTCGCGGTGTACTTCAGGCCGCCGAGCGCGACATTACCCGTGACCGTGTTGACGTAGGGTGTGTTTGCGCTGCCGCCAGCATCGCTGACGATGTCGCCGTTGAGCCAGGTGCTTGCGTCATCCTTGTTGGCGTAATTGGTGAACGCGCCGATCACGCCGCCCGTGACCTGGGCGTAGTCCGTACCGTTTACCGTCGCCCAGCCGCCGAGCACGCCAGCCGCGTGCGTCGTGCTGATCGGGGCCCCGGTATTGAAGCCGAACTCGATGAGGCCACCGGTGCGGTTGATGCCACCCACGGCGACCGCCAGCGTGCCACCGGCGCCTGCGGTCGCGTTGAGCCGGTTGCTGCCCGCCGTGATATCCAGGGAGCTGAAACCCTGGCTGTTCGCACCGTTACGCCCGTTGATCGCCAGCGCGCCGCCGTTGAGGTTCAACGCCGATGCGGCATTGATGATGTTGCTCGCGGGCGCGCCGGCAGCCGTGAAGTCCAGCGCGAGCGTGCCACCGCCGATCGTGGTGGTGCCGGTGTAGGTATTCGCGCCACTGAGCGTCGCCGTGCTCGCACCCAGCTTGGTCAGCCCGCCCGTACCGGTGATCTTTCCGCCGTACGTGGCCGTGCCGGTGGATGATTTGAGGGTGAGAGTGCCGCTGCCGAGGGCCACCGTGCCGCCCGCGCCTGCCAGCGACGGCGCTGTGATCGCCTGGCTGTTCAGGTCCAGGGTACCGCCATCGACCTGCAGGCCACTCGTTCCAGCGAAGGCCTGCGTCGAGCCAGCGACCAGCGTACCGGTGGTCACGGTCGTCTTGCCCGTGTACGTGTTGGCGCCGGCGAGTACCCAGGTGCCCGAGCCGTTCATCACGACAGTGCCGGCGCCGCTGATGACGCCCGACCACGAGTTGGCACCCGTGTACGTGCCGCCCAGCGAGAGTGTATCGGTGCCGCCAGCGAGGAAGGCTGCGTTCCCCGTGAGGGTGAGGCCACCGGTGGCGCTATCGTTGTTAACGGCGCTGGCGTTGTCGATCGTCCACCCGCGATTGCTGCTCGCGGCGCCGCCTTTGTAACTCAGGGTGCCGCCGATCATCGCCATCACGGCGCCCGTGCCGGACCCGGTGCCGAACGAGCTTGCCGTACCGGTATCGGCCAACACGTTTGCCTCGACGGTGATCGTGTTGATCTGGGATGAACCCGTGTACGTGTTTGCGTTCCCCAGTGTGATCTTGCGTCCGGCGGATCCGGCGTACGCGAACGTGCGGTCCGTGGTGCTGCTGAGCACGCCGGTCAGTTCCATATCGGCGGACACCGCCTGGAAGCCCATGGCGAGCAGGTACGGGTTGACCGCGGCGATGTCGCCGGTGAGTTTCAGCACCCCGGTGCCCGCGTTCCTCAGCGTCGTGCCGCCGCTCGAGGTGCTCTGGAATTCCCAGGCGCGGTTGGATTCGTTACCCGCACCGGTGTACGTCACGGTGCCGCCCAGGCCACCGCCGGCTTGCACGACGATCTTGCCGACCGTTGGGTCCGTGGGCGCGCCAAGCGCGCTCGCAACGCCAAGGTTGGCAATGGAGGTGAACGCGTACCCACCACCACCGCCGAGGAACACGGTGCGGCCGGTGTAGTTGTTCGTGGCGTTGCTCATGTTGACGCCGCTGACAGCAAGGATGCCGGCGGTGCCGGTATAGCGCGCGCCGCCGACCAGGCCGCGCAACGTGATGTCGCCCGTGCCTGTGGTGGTGATGGTGCGCGTCGATGCCAGCGCCGTATCGGTCGCCGTGAGTAGGGTACCCGACGCCATGGCGATGCCGTTGCTCGCCGCACCGAGTGCCGCGTCGCCGGTCACCTGCAACCCGCCGGCCTGCACGTTGATACCCCCGGAGAACGTGTTGGCGCCTCCAAGTGCGAGCCAGCCGCCGCCGGCCTTGGTCAGCCCCGCGGACCCCGCGATAACAGAATTGATCGTGGCCGTGCCGGTGGCCGAACTGATCGTCGGTGTTGCTCCGCCCAGTGTCAGCGTGCCGCCGTCGAGCTCATAACCGCTTACCGAGAACGTGAGCGCCTGCGCGGTGATGCCACCGCTCAGCGTCACGGTACCCGCCGTGCCAGCGAACACCGCATTATCGAGCGCCGCGTTGTTCCACTTCACGAAGGGGCCCGCGACACCGTCGCTCGCACTGTTGAACAGTGCCGTGCTGGTATCCCAGGTACCCGTGCCACCGCTGAGTGCGGAACCACCGTTGACGTCCCAGTAGCGATCGACTGCCATTGCGCCAGGCGCATACAGCGCCGCAGATACCGCGAGCGCGCCAAGGGACAACGTCAGCGCGGTACCGCCGCGCTTCAGCGCCGGGCGTTCGTCGGTGGCGGCGGCAAGGCCGCGTCCCTTGCCATGCTTGCCAGCGAATTCAGACGCAACCACCCACGCGCCCACGGCCGTGGACCACACGATGCGGAATACCCGGTTCATTTGTTTTCCCCTGTCGACGCGTCCGCGGACGCGGTGGCGCAGGCAACGCTCCGCCGCCCGCTCTCGGGCAGCCACGGAACCTTCCTTTCTAATTTGAATCGATTGAAATGCCGGCGAAAGAGAAGACGATCGCGCAGCCCCTGTGAGACGTGTCCGTACGGATACGAATGTGAAGATTCTGTACCCGTCAGGTCGCGATCTTAAGGAACTGCGTAGAATTACCTAGGGAATTCCGGCAGAAGATCGGCTCGTTACGCTGTTTTTGCCAACTGCGTCACGTAATGCGCGGCACTGATCAATTCGTGCTAGCCGTGGCGTTTTTGACCAGATTCGCCATGAAGCCGGTGAGCTTGTCTACCGTTTCGTGGTCAGTTACATGATATTCGTCAGCCATTTGGCGAACATCGTGATAACCCACCTGTGTGTGCCCCTGCGCATCCTCCCACACCGCCAGGCGCAACGGCAGCTCGAGCGCGATCGCCTGCTGGTCCTGCATAAGGTGTGTGCCGACCGCCGGGTTCCCGAAGACGAGCACGGTCGTCGGCCGCAGTTGCAACCCGGCTTCCTTCGCATTCGCCGCATGGTCGAAGGTGGCGAACACCGGCACCTTCAGTTTCTCGAGCGTCGCCCGTACGCGGGCAACCGTGGTCGCGACATCGGTAGGGCTCTGGTTGACGATCATGGACGGTGCCTCGGCACGGTGACCGGTTGATGGGGAGCCCGGCGCCTGGGCCAGGGCCGGGGTGGAAAGAAGCATCAGCAGTACAAATGCAGGCGTACGCATGGACACGTTCCGGCACCCCTTCCTTATGGACTGGCCCACCCTAACATCGGTGGGCGGACGGCGCGTTGCCATGGTGCCCATGGTTTTTTACCCGGTAGTATTAAGGCACGCCACGCCGAAAGCGGTCACTCCGCCTATAATTCCCGTTTGATCTGTTCGGATACCCACGCGCAATGTCGAAAAGCTCCCTGAGAAGCGACCAGGTCCTCGTGACGGTCGGTACCGCCTGCACCCTCTCCGCCGTGGGCTCGACCGAAACCTACCAGGCCCTCGTGGCCCAATCCGAGGAATTCCTGGCGCTGGCCGCGTTCGACGCCGGCCTGGTGGAGCTCGACCCGGAATCGGTGGACGCCTCCGAGGGCATGCGCTGGGCCACCGGCGAACACGCCGGCCAGCCGGTCTCGCTGGCGGAACTCAAGCGCCTGCACGGTGCCGAACTGCGCGCCAACATGGGCATCCGGCACGTGCCGGGCGTGCGCGACCTCGCGCCGCGCGTCGTCACCGATATCGCCGCGCCGCTGCCGCACGACCTCGAGACCGTGGGCCTGCGCCGCCTGGCCGGGCTGCGCTATGAGGACATCCGCGCGTCGGGCCTGAAGGAGATGCATGGCCTGTTCCAGAACGATCCGCTGCTGAGCCCTTCCCTCCAGGCGCAGCTGTTCGCCTATGGCGCGCTGGGCGCGCTGGCTGGCCTGCCGCGTCCGCTCTCCGAGATCGTGCCGAATCCTTTTGGTTTCCGCGTGGCCTCGGCCACCGCCTTCGGCGGCGACGACGCCCTGGGCCAGTGGCTGCGTCCGGATGCGCCGCTCCCTGAAGGTGGCATCCCCAAGGACACTTTCGCGGTGCGCCTGGCCCATTCGCTGGGCTCGCATGGCCCGGCGCTGGTGTCGACGATGCTCTCGCCCTCCTACAGCATCAGCCGCGTCCTGAAAAATCCGGATCTGCGGGAGTCGCTGAAGTCTGACGATGTCGGCTTCATGCGCGTACCGCAGGCGCCCGCCACGGCGGTCGGTGCCTGCGCCTCAAGCCTCATCGCCCTGTCGGACATCGCGCCGCAGCTGCTGTTCGACTACCCCGGCTTCCAGCGCCCGCAGCTCGTGCTGCTCACCGCGGCCGACGCCGCGCTGCAGCCGCGCTACGGCATCCTCGAGGCGTTCGGCGGTGGCGCGCTCATGACCGGCGAAAAGCTGGCCACCAAGAACGCGGCGCACGGCGACGGTTCCGAACGCAGCGTGCACGACTCGCTCGCGCCGTTCGATATCGATGCCGACGGCACGGTGGTCGGCCATGGCGGCTCCGGCCTGCTCGTGACGACGCTGGACTTCGCACTGCGCAACCAGCTCGACATCACCTCGATCATCGTCGGCTGGGGCACCAGCGGCGAGGCCGGCGGCAAGGCGCACTTCGCCGGCGTCGGTTTCGGCGGCGAGAACGCCCTGGTGCAGGCGCTGGACATGGCCTATCAGGCGCACGGCTACACCGTGGACGATTTCCAGTACCTGGCTGCGCACGCAACCGGTACGCGGACGAACTCCAAGACCGACCTGGGCACCGCCCTGGCGGGCCTGCGTGGCGCCGCGGACCGCCAGAAGCGCGAGGGCGAGTTGCCGAAGCTGTTCGTCGGTACGCCCAAGGCGGTCGGCGACGGCCACACCATGGGCGAGACCGGCCTGAAGGCGATGTCGCAGGCGCTGCAGTACGTGCTGGGCCAGAAGGCACCGGGCGTGCCGACCCTGCGCCGCATCGATCCGGATCTCGCGGAAGTCGCCGGGCACTTCCACCTGCAGGCGGAGCCCTCGCCGGGCAACGCCAACGGCGGCGCGATCTGCGCCACCCAGGGCTTCGGCGGTTACAACGGCGCGGTGGCACTGCGCTCGGCGAATCCCGAAACGCTCCAGCGCTACGTTTGCGATCCGCAGGTACTCGCGGATTACCTTGCCGCGTGGCCGGCGATCCGCGCCGAACGCGAGAAGAACGAGCGCGTCGCCCGCCGCAGCCCGAAGCTGGCCCTGGCCATGGCCGAACGGCATCGCTGGACCGGCCTCGAGTAATACGCGACAAGAGGAGCCCTGTGGGAGCGGGGGGGGGCGGCGGGTGTGTGTGGGGGGTGGGCGCCGCCCCGGCGGCCCCCACACACACTCAAACCCCCCGGCGCGGGGGGAGGGGGGGAAGACCGACCCCGCATAAGGGACG
>NZ_JBQCFT010000417.1:0-2369 GCF_051958795.1 Luteibacter sp.
CGCTCTGTAAGAAGCGCGCGACAGGATCGCCCCGTAGGCGGTACCCGCGCCGCCCCCGCGCAAATGATTTGGTGTGAGCGCGATGGCGCGGTTGGGGTCTTTGCGGCGCCCACCCCTCGCGCGCGCGCGCGCTCCCACAAAAGCTTTTGCGCGGTCAGGCGGCGGTTACGACGACCTTGCCGATCATGTCGCCTGCTTCTACCAGCGCGTGTGCTTTCTTGAGGCCGGCGGCATCCAGGCCTTCGATCTGCTGCGTCATCGTGTGCACGATATCGCCACGATCTACGAGCTCGGCCACACGGCGGAGCAACGCATGCTGCCGCGCGAGGCTTCGCGTGTTGAACATCGTGCGCGTGAACTTGAGTTCCCAGTGGACCGCGATCGACTTCAGCTTGAACGGCGCGATGTCGAGTGTCTTGGGGTCGTCGATCAATGCGAATGCGCCTTCGGGCATCAGTACGTCGGCGATCTGTTCGACGTTTCGTGCCGTGCCGTTGAGGCTGGCGACGTAGGCGAGTTCGTTGATGCCGAGCGCCTCGAGCTGTGCCTTCCACGGCTTGTGGTGGTCGATGGTGTGGTGTGCGCCGTGGGCGAGGACCCAGTCGCGCGTTTCCGGGCGTGAGGCGGTGCCGATCACGGTGAGGCCGGTAAGCTGGCGCACGAGCTGGGTGAGGATGGAGCCGACGCCGCCAGCGGCGCCGACCACCAGGATGGCGCGGTTCTCGGTCGGGTCGGCTTCATTCGCGCGGAGGCGATCGAACAGCAGTTCCCACGCGGTGATGGCGGTCAGCGGCAGCGAGGCGGCTTCGGCGAAACCGAGCGAGGCGGGCATGGGGCCCACAGCACGTTCGTCCACGGCCTGCAGTTCGGCATTGCTCCCGGCGCGGGTGAGGTCCCCGGCGTACCAGACGCGGTCGCCCGGCTTGAATCGGGTCGCCAGCGGGCCGGTGGCGCGGACGATGCCGGCGGCATCCCAGCCCAGCACCCGTGCCTGGCCTTCGGGCACGTTGCCACCGTTGCGGACCTTGGTGTCCACCGGGTTCACCGATACGGCCTTCACCTCGACCAGCAGGTCGTAGTCACCGAGGGTCGGGGTGGAGAGCTCGATGTCCTGCAGCGCCTGGGCGTGGTCGATCGGGAGGTTCTGGTAGAAGCCGACGGCTTTCATGGCGGTAATCCTTGGGAGGAGGGGCGATGAGGGCCATTCTGGCTTTCCCGGCTATCCGGAAAAACAGGCAAACTACCGGAACACTTTCCGCGAAACGAAGAAAATGATCCGGCTCGATGACGTCCAGATCTTCGTCCAGACGGTGGAGGCCGAGAGCTTCTCCGAGGCCGCCCGCCAGCTGAATATCGCCCCGGGGCTGGCCAGCAGCGCCGTCCAGCGCCTTGAAAAGGAGCTGGGGGTTCGCCTGTTCACCCGCTCAACCCGGAGCATGCAGCTCTCGGAGGATGGCGAGCGCTACCTGCCGCACGCCCGGGCCATGCTCGATGCCCAGCACCAGGGGCAGCAGGCGCTGGCCCGCGAAGGCAGTGCGCTGAAGGGGCTGCTGCGGTTGTCGGTGTCGTCAGACCTCGGCCGCAATCTGCTGCTCGGCTGGCTGGATGCGTTCCAGCACGAACACCCCGGCCTGTCGCTGCACATCCGCATGAGCGACCGCTCCGTCGATCTTGTCCGCCAGCCACTCGATGCGGCGATCCGCTATGGCACGCTCGCGGATTCCTCGCTGGTCGCCATGCCGCTGCTCGAGCACAACCGCCGTGCGCTTTGCGCCTCGCCTGCGTACCTCGCGAAGCACGGCAAGCCTTCCACCGTTGACGACCTCCGCCAGCACAACTGCCTGCGCTACGTGTGGAGCGAGCAGGTGCACGAGCGCTGGCGGTTCACGTTGCCCGGCGGCGATCGCACGGTGTCGGTCACGGGCAATCGCATCAGTGACGATGCCGATGTGGTGCGGCGCTGGGCTGTCGCGGGCGAAGGTATCGTGTACAAATCGCGGCTCGATGTGTTGGAAGACATCAAGGCGGGAAGGCTGGTGGAGTTGTTCCCGCATGCGCATTGCGAGCCTTCGCCGCTGAACCTGGTGTGCGCGCACCGGTCGCGACTGACGCCAGCGATGACGCGGTTGAAGGGATTCCTGCGCGAGCGGTGTGAGGCGTTGTTGGCGACGTGCCCCCCGGTTGCGTAGGAGCCCACCCTGTGGGCGACATCTTTCGCCTCGGCATTTCAGGGCCCTGCGGCGGTATGGCGAAAGATGTCGCGCGCAGGGCGCGCTCCTACAAGGGAGCGGGGCCTTTGCGGGTCGCGTAAATCAGCCGGCCCGGCACGCTTACGTGGATCTCCGTGCCTTCGCCGAGGTCGGTCTCCA
>NZ_JBQCFT010000418.1:0-4672 GCF_051958795.1 Luteibacter sp.
TAGGAGACGCAGGCGATCTTGGCCGTAGGCGAATCCGGCAACGGCACGGGCCGGCCCAGCAGGTACCAGTAGCCGGCGCCGAACATCGCGGCGGCGATGAGGACGATCCAGGCGAGCGGGCGAGCGAATCGCGCGAGGGCGGTTTGGGGCGGCATGCCGTTCCAGGATGAGCACGGGAAAACCCCGCAAGCTTAGCCGCCAGGGCGGTTCCACGCGATGGTGGGCGCAGTTTTTCGTTCATCCGGCCTGCGCACGTCCTTCCCTTACAATGTTGCGGACGTCTACGTGAAGGAATCCCGATGGCTCACGCGTTCCGCCGCCTGGCCGGCCTTGTCCTCGCCGCCTGCGCCATGGGTGCAAGCCTGCATGCCCGCGCCGAAGGCACCGAGGCCCAGCGCACCCGTTTCCGCCAGGCCTATGCCACCGCCGCGCAGCAGGGCGGTGATGCGTGGCGCGCCCAGGCCGCGGGCCTCGAGAGCTACTCGATCTACCCCTACATCGAAGCCGCCGCGCTGACCCACGACCTGCGCACGCTGGATAGCGCGCGCGTGCAGGATTACATCCGCCGCTACCCGGGCATGATCCCAGCCGCGGACCTGCGCCGCGATTTCCTCGGCGAACTCGCACGGCGGAAGGACTGGCCGTCGTTCACCGCGATGTACCAGCCGGGCCTGGGTGATTCGCTGGCCTGCTACAACCTGCAGGCGAAGCTCTCGCGTGGCGAACCGCTGGTGTTCGAAACCGACATGGCCGACCTGTGGCGCAAGGCCAGCCTGCCCAACAGTTGCGACCCGGTGATCGCCGCGGCGCATGACCAGGGGCTGTTGACCAACGACCGCCTGTGGTCGCGGATCGACATCGCCGCCGACGCCGGCAAGGGTGGCACCGTCGCCTCGCTCGCGCAGTGGCTTTCGCCCGACGACATGGCGGCCGGCCAGCACCTTGGCCAGGCCCTGAACGATCCGGCGACCGCCGTGCGCGATGCGGCGAACTGGCCCGACACCCCGCGCCACCGCCAGGCGGTGACGCTCGCCCTGCAGCGGCTGGCGCGCAAGCAGTCCACAGCCGCGGATACGGCTTGGGCGCAGCTGGGCCCGCGCTTCGCATTAACCGAGCAGCAGCGTGGGGCCATCCAGAACGCCATCGCGCTGTTCCACGCCACCGATTTCGACGAGACCGCGCTGGAGCGTCTTGCCGCACTGCCCCCGGGCGCCCAGACCGACGCCACCCGCGAATGGCGTGTGCGCGTGGCCCTGGCCCGGCAGGACTGGACGGCAGCGCTGAGCGCACTCGATGCGCTGGGCACGACGCAGAAGGAAGACGGTGAGTGGCGTTATTTCCGCGCCGTGGTGCTCGCCCACCTCGGCCGCCAGGCCGATGCCACCACGCAACTGCGCTCCGTTTCGCAGGAGGCCACGTATTTCGGCTTCCTCGCCGCCGACAAGCTCAACACGGGCTACGCGATCTGCCCGAGCAGCATGGCCACGGACGAAGCGCGTGAAGCCGCCCTGCTCAGGGAGCCCGGCCTGGACCGTGCGTTCGAACTGTATGCGGTGGGCCTGCAGAAAATCGCGCGCCGTGAATGGACGGCCGCACTGAACGGCCGCGACACCGAGACCCAGCGCCTCGCTGCCGACCTCGCTTTCCGCAAGGGCTGGTACGACCGCGCGGTGTTCACGCTTTCCTCGGGCGATGCGCTGCGCCTGTATGAGCAGCGTTTCCCGCTCGCTCGACAGGATGGCGTAGTGGAACAGGCCACGCAGGCCGGTATCGAGGCGCCGTGGGCTTACGCGATCATCCGCGCCGAGAGTGCCTGGATGAGCGATGCCCGCTCCGGCGCCGATGCGCGCGGCCTCATGCAGCTGCTGCCCGGCACCGCCGCCAATGTCGCGAAGAAGAATGGCCTGGGCTGGTCCGGTGGTGAGAGCCTGTACGAGCCGACCACCAACATCATCCTCGGCACGCGTTATCTCTCGGAGATGGCGCAGCGCTTCAATGGCGCGCCATGGCTGGCGTGCGCGGCGTACAACGCCGGCCCATACAAGGTGGACCAGTGGGTCGATGCGCGCGGCACGCTGGATCCGGAACTGTTCGTCGTCAGCATCCCGTACAAGGAGACCCGCGAATACGTCGCGCGGGTGATGGCCTTCGCGGTGATCTACGACTGGCGGCTCAATGGCAATGCGCTGCCGATCAGCACGCGCATGACCCGGATCGGTTCGCCGTACACGCTGCCGGCACCCGGCGCGGTGCGCAAGCCGGTGACCTGCCCCGCCCCGGCGGTCGCCAAACCGGCGCCGCCGTCGACGCCTGCCGTGCTCGAACCTGCGCCCGCAGCCGCGTCTTCGGCGCCCGCGGCGCAGGAACCCAAGGACGCATCGCAACCCTGACCTCCCGGAGGTGGCCGCCATGAAAGCCCAGCGCATCGTGATCCTCGGTGGCACCGGTTTTGTCGGTAGCGCGCTGGTGCCGCGGCTGGCAGCGGCGGGGCATGACCTGCTGCTTCTTTCACGGAACCGGCAGGCGCGGCGGCACGCGACGGTCGGGCGGCAGGTCACCGTGGCGACCGCGGATGTCCACGACCCTTCGGTCTTGCGCAAGCACTTCGCCGATGCCGACACGGTCATCAACCTGGTCGGCATCCTCAACGAGAGTGGGCGCAACACGTTCGAGCGCGTCCACGTCGCGCTCACCCGCTCGGTCATCGATGCCTGCCACGCCACGGGCGTGCACCGCCTGCACCAGATGAGTTCGCTCAAGGCCGGCCAGGGCGCTTCGGCCTATCTGCGCACGCGCGGTGAGGCGGAGGCGCTGGTGAAAGGCTCGACGCTCGACTGGACGATCTACGAGCCGAGCACGCTGTTCGGCCCCGGCGACGGACTCGTCAGCCGCTTCGACGCCCTGCTGCGCGTAGCGCCCGCGATGCCGCTGCCACGGCCCGACGCGAAGATCGCGCCGGTCTACGTCGGAGACGTAGTCGAGGCGATGGCACGCAGCGTCGCCGATCCCGCGGTCTCCCTGCTGCAGACCTTCGAACTCTACGGCCCCGAAGTCTGGCGGCTGGTCGACCTGGTCCGCGCCATCCGCGACACGCGCGGCCGGCGCCGCCTGGTGCTGGCGCTTCCCGATGCGCTTGGCCGCCTACAGGCCACGGTGGCGCAGTTCGCGCCCGGCAAGCCATTTACGCCCGATAATTTCCGCACCCTGCAGACCGATTCCGTCGGCACGGTTGACGGCCTCGCCCGGCTCGGTATCGTGCCGCAATCGCTCTCGGCCTGGCTTCCACGCCTGCTGAGCCAGCCGGTACGCCAGCGCCGCCTCGATGAGGCGCGCAGCCGCCGGCGCAACTGATCCTTCGGAACCCGGTAACCCATGGAGATCTACCTCGTCGGCGGCGCTGTCCGTGACCAACTGCTCGGCCGCCCGGTCGTGGACCGCGACTGGGTGGTGGTGGGCGCGACGCCGGAAGAGATGCTGGCGGCGGGCTACCGCGCGGTAGGCAAGGATTTCCCTGTGTTCCTGCACGGCGACAGCAAGGAGGAATACGCCCTCGCCCGCACCGAGCGCAAAACCGGGCGCGGCTACCACGGCTTCGCGTTCCATGCGGAGCCGACGGTCACCGTCGAGCAGGACCTGGAGCGACGCGACCTGACCATCAACGCCATCGCCCAGCACGATGACGGACGCCTGGTCGACCCATACGGTGGCGTGGGGGATATCAAGGCACGGCTGCTGCGGCATGTTTCGGCCGCGTTCGTGGAAGATCCCGTGCGCGTGTTGCGCGTCGCGCGTTTCGCCGCGCGCTATGCACCGCTGGGATTCCGCGTGGCCGATGAAACGATGGCGCTCATGCGGCGCATGGTCGAAGAAGGTGAAGTCGACCACCTGGTGCCCGAGCGTGTCTGGGCCGAAACGCGCACGGCACTCGCCGAACCCATGCCCGACGTGTTCATTCGCGTCCTGCGCGATTGCGGCGCGCTGCGCGTGCTGTTCCCGGAAGTGGACGCGCTGTACGGCGTACCGCAGCGGGCGGAATTCCATCCGGAGGTGGATACCGGCATCCATATCGAAATGGTGCTGCGCGCCGCGGGGACCCTGGCGACGGGTGATGCGCTGGTGGGCTACTGCGCACTCACCCACGATCTTGGCAAGGCACTGACGCCCGCCGACGTGCTGCCGCGGCACATCATGCACGAGCAGCGCGGGATCGAGCCGGTGCAGGCGATGTCCGCGCGATTGAAAGTGCCCGTCGAATACGCCTTCATGGCCGAGATGGTCTGCAAGCACCACCTCAACGCCCACCAGGCGTTCGAACTGAAGGCCACCACCGTGCTGCGCCTGCTCGAATCGCTTGGAGCGCTACGCCGGCCCGAGCGGCTCGAGACCTTCCTCCTCGCCTGCATGGCTGACAAGCGCGGCCGGCTGCACCACGAAGACGATGCGTACCCCCAGGCGGACTACCTGCGCGCCTGCCGCGAGGCCGCCGCAGGCATCACGTCAAAGCCGTTCGTCGACAAAGGCCTGGAAGGCCCCGCCATCGGCGAAGCGATGAAGAAGGCCCAGGCCGAAGCCATCGCAAAGGTCGCGAAGCCAGCGTAGGCGCTGGCCAGCCTCTGATCTGTGGGAGTGGGGGTTGGGGCCGATGGGTGCCGGGGACCCCAACGTCGCCACC
>NZ_JBQCFT010000419.1:0-5779 GCF_051958795.1 Luteibacter sp.
CCCCCCCCCAGCCACAGGTTCGCCACGCCCGGGTCGGCGGTGCCCCGCCTCTTATTGGGGGGAGTCATCTTGGTACCTTTTCTCTCCCGCTAACCCCGCTTGCGAACCCGCACTCCCACAAGATGTCGGTGTTGCGATTAGAGCCGCGCGCCCTGGTCAGCAGCCATCACGCCCTCAGGCAACGCGGCCGCATCAATCTCCTTCGCGAACAGCATCACCTGGAAACGCTCACCCATCTGGTCGGGCAAGGTCAGCTTCTTCACTTCCTGGGCTAGGCGGTAACGCGCGGCCTCGTCGGTGAGCGCCAGGTAATCCTCTTCGAAGAACTCCTGCATGCCCGCGGCGATGAGGAACGGCGCCTGCGGCATGTACGCCGCCACGCCGAAGCCGGCGCTGTTGCCCGCTTCCGCCAGCGCGGTGAAATCCACCGAGGCGGTGAGGTCCTGCAGGCCCGGCAGGAAGAAGGCATCGCCGTGCGCGCGATGGCGATAGAACGCACGCAGCGTCCCGTCGGTACGCTCCGGCATGTAGAACTCGCTACGCACGTAACCGTAGTCAGCGAAAAGCATGGCGCCCTTGCGCAGCGTACCGGCCACGGCCTGGATCCAGTACGGAAGCTGCGGCAGCACTTCGGTGCGGTAACCCGCCTCGAACTCGCGGCCCAGGTCACGCTCAAGATGGCGCACGGCACCGTTCACGAGGACGTCGGCCGGGCGATCGGTACGCATGAAGCGCCCTTCGCCATCGAGCACCACGTATTCCTCGTAGACCTCGCCTTCGCGCGTGGTGAAGCGCGTCGTCGGCAGCGCGTCGATGACCTCGTTGGCGAAGAGCACGCCATCCCACGGCTCCTCAAGCGGTGCATCCAGCCACACGGCACGCTTCGCTACTTCGGGCGGCAGGTTCGCATGCAGGCGCACGTGCTGGCGCTCGCGCAGGTCGGCGCTCGGCTCGAGGATCATGTAGCGGCGCGGCAGCTTGCCCGCCGCATCGAGCGCGCGCAGTGCGGCCTCGGCGAACGCGCCGCTGCCGCCGCCGATCTCGAGGAAATCCGCCTCGGGACCCAGTGCCGCCAGTACGGGCTCGAAGGCACGCACGACGCAACGGGCGAACAAGGTACCCAGCTCGGGGGCCGTGACGAAATCGCCTTCCGCACCGAACTTCGCCTTGCCCGCGCTGTAATAGCCCAGGCCCGGCGTGTACAGGCAGCGCTCCATGAAGCGTGAGAACGGCATGGGGCCATGCGCCGCGATCTCTTCGCGGAGGAGCCCGCTGAGGTGTTCGGAATGGGCGCGCTCGTCGGCGCCGGGTTCAGGGAGGCGATCAGTCATGCCGGCAAGGATACCACCGCCCCGGAACCACTCCGTAGGAGCCCACCCTGTGGGCGACATCTTTCGCGAAGACGCTACAAGCGCTGCAGGGCTCTCGCGAAAGGCGTCGCCCACAGGGTGGGCTCCTACAGGATTGGGGCTTTAGAAATCCTGCTGCAGGGACAGGAACACGCCGCGGCGCGGGCCGAACTGCGGGGCGCCTACGCCGATGCCGGAACCGTCGCGGATCTCATAGGTACGATCCAGCGCGTTCACCAGCGCCAGCTGGGCGTGGGTCGTACCAATCGGGGTCAGGTGCAGGTCCTGCGATACGCTGAGATTGAGCTGGAAGTACGCGGGCATGTGGTCGCCGTTCGGGACGATGCCGTCGCTGCGCAGGCCCGAGCCGAACAGGTAATCCGCGCCGACCTTCGTGCCCTCGCCGAAGGCGTAGCTGATGCCGCCCGACGAGGTGTACTTCTGGTCGTGGTCGAGGTGGATGTAGTGGTCGTAGATGTACGCGAGGTCATCCGGGCTGAAGTTGTACTGGCTGGTGATCACGCGCTTGCCCACCGCGCGGTTGTACGCGAAGTTGAAGTAAGCGGTGAGCGCGCCACCGTCGTAATTCACGGTGAGCTCGTCGCCCTTGATCTTGCCCTGGTCGTAGTTGAACGTGGAGTAGACCACGGCCGCGCCGAACTGACCTTCATCCTGCAGGCGCTGCACGTTGCGGCGGTAGCTGTCGAGGCCGACGGTCCAGGCATCGCCGAACTTCTGCGAAATGCCCACGTCGTAGTAGCTCGAGCGTTCCGCCAGCGGCAGGTCGTTGCCGTTGTCAGCCAGCGCGTTCGTGGTGCCGTTGAACTTCGCGATCGACGTGGGCGTGATCGATTCCGTCGCCGGCGGGGTGAAGTAGCGCGAATAGCCGGCGTGGATCGTCGTGCTGTCGGTCGGCTGGTAAACCACGCCCAGGCGCGGGCTCAGCTGGCTTTCCGGCTTGAACGCGTTGAACTTGTCGGCGCGCAGGCAGTAGTTCACCGTCCACTGCGAACCGATGCTCCATTCATCCTGCAGGTAGGCCGCGTACGTACGGGCGAGGATCCGGCTGGTGTCCAGGATGTTGAATGGCGTGGTCGAGGTCTGGTTACCGTCATCGTCCGCCGGGAAAACCAGGGAATTATTCGTCGCATTGGCGCGCTCGAACGAGCCGTAGATGCCGTAGCGCAGCGTGTGGTTGTCGCCCAGCGGCGTGGAGAAATCCGCCTGCAGCGTGTCGGCGCGGTTGGAACGGCGCACATCGGAGGCGACGCCGTTGAACATCAGGTCGCCGATGTCATCGGGCGTGAAATCCAGCCCGCTGTAACGCTGGCCGGCCGACACCTGGTAGGCCGTGGTGCCGAGCTTGCCCTGCAGGCTCAGGATGCCGAAACGGGTCTTCTCCTGCTGGCGCTCGTTGAGCTGCGCCGAGTCGAAGTTGGTCACGTCGAGGTAACCGAACTGCGCTTCCTGCCCCGGGTTGTTCGGGATCTCGAAGCGGTTGTTCGTCGCGCCGAACATGAAGCTCAGGCGGGTGTCGTTGTTGATCAGGTACGACAGGTCGCCGAAGGCTTTCACCTGGTTGGTGTGATCGTGGATCGGCTTGCGGCTCGAGGTCGGGTTTTCGATGCCGACATCGTTCTCAAGGTAGTTCGCGGTGAGGAAGAAGCTCCACTGGCCTTCGCGCCCGAACAGCGTGGCGTTGGGGTTCAGCGTGCCGAACTGGCCACCTGTGATGCCCACGCTGCCACCGATACCGTCCTGCTTCTGGCTGCGCGTGGTGATGTCCACCACCGCCGCGGTGCGGTCGCCGTACTGGGCAGGCAGCGCACCGGTCAGCAGCTTCACGTTCTCGATCATGCGGGCGTCGAGCGTCTGGCCGAAGCCGCCGATGCTTTCCGGAATCACCACCCCGTTCACGCGGTACTGCAGGTTCGCGTGGTCACCGCGCACGTGCAGCTGGCCGAAGCTGTCCTGGACCACGCCCGGCGCCTGCAGGATCACCTGGTTCAGCGGCGTCGAATCGCCCAGCGGCAGTGCCTGGATCGTCTGCCGGTCCATGACGTACTGGCTGCTGCCCGTGTCCGGCGAAAGACTGTTGCGCGCCTCATCGAGCCGGGCGGTGACATCCACCTCGCCCAGGTTCGTAGCTTTTTGCGGCGGCGCCGTATCGTCGGCGGCGAAAGCGGGGGCGGCCGAAAGGGCCAGGGCAATGGCAAGGGCTAGGCGAACAGGCTTCATGGGGGACGGGGCCAGAATGTTATAATGTTTCATCAGTCTCAAGGCCGTACCTTTCCCGAAGCTTTCAGGAGGTCAGGCTCTTGTGGGAGCGCGCTTGCGCGCGATGGGGATTCGCGCCAGACGCTTGCGGCCCCTTCACGATCCACCCTTCACCCTTCTCCCACCTTACACAGGAGATGACGATGGCGAAGCGTGATCCCGCCTCCACCTCGAAAGAGATCGTGCCGACCTCGGCGATCGACCGCGGGGAAAGCCCGGTGGCGAAGGCGATCCTCGAGTTCGTCAGCCGCATTCCGGACAGTGAAGTACCCAAGGCGGCGAAAGGGACCGCCGAAGAGGAGTGCCGCCGGCTGGCCAGCGCCGCGGCCAACAAGGCCGCCCTGACCGCGGGCTCGCTCGCCCTGCCCCCGGGGCCGCTGGGCTGGCTCACCGTGCTCCCTGAGCTGGTCGCCATCTGGCGCATCCAGGGCCAGCTGGTCAGCGACATCGCCGCTGCCTATGGCAAGACCGCCAAGCTCGGCCGCGAGCAGATGCTCTGGTGCCTGTTCCGGCACACGGCGGCACAGGCCTTCCGTGACATCGCCATCCGCGTGGGCGACCGCCTGGTCTTCCGCACCACCGCCACCAGCGTGCTGCAGCGCCTGGCAGGCCGCATCGGCGTCAGCGTGACCAAGCGCGCCGTCGGCAAGGGCATCTCACGCTGGCTGCCCGTGGTCGGCGCGCTCGGCGTCGGCGCCTACGCCTACTACGACACCGGCCAGGTGGCGAAGACCGCCATCGACCTCTTCAGCGGCGACGTCCACATCGACGACGGCGACGACACCCCCGAAAAGCCCACGAAGAAATCCAAAGCCGCCGCCGAGCCCGCTGCGCCCGGGGAAACCTCACCCCCTGTAGGAGCGCGCCTTGCGCGCGATCCGACGCGCAAGGCGTCGGCCCGAAAAACGGTGAAGAAGCCCCCCACCCGCAAGCGAGCAACGGTCAAGAAAACCGCCCCAAGAAAAGCGGCAACCGCAAAGGCAACTGCCAAAAAAGCCACCAAAAAAACCACAGCCCGCCGCCCCGCCGCCAAAAAAGCCACCCGCAACTCCCCCACCGCAAGGTGACGCCCGCCCCGCTTTCCGGCAAGCTGCCCGCGCATCGCCAAGGGAGCCAGCCATGAACCAGCCACCGGTCGTACTCATCACGGGCGGCGCGCGCCGCGTCGGTGCCGTCATCTGCCGGCGGCTGCACGCGGCGGGCTGCAACATCGCGCTGCACTACCGCAGCTCAGCCGATGATGCCGAGGCACTCGCGAAGGAACTGAACGCCGCACGGCCCGACAGCGTCGCGCTGTTCTCCGGCGCGCTCGACAACCCCGCGACTCCCGACCACCTCATCGGCGATGTACTCGCGGTATTCGGCCGTTTGAACGGACTGGTGAACAACGCCTCGGCGTTCTATCCCACCCCCATCGGCCAGACCACGCAGGCGCAATGGGATGACCTGTTCGCTGCAAACGCGCGCGCGCCATTCTTTCTTTCGCAAGCCGCGGCTCCCGCGTTGCGCGAAAGCAAGGGCGCCATCGTCAATATCGTGGACATCTATGCCGAGCGTCCGCTCGCAGGGCACACGGTGTATGTCATGGCGAAGGCTGCGCTCGCGATGCTGACCCAATCGCTGGCAAAGGAGCTCGCACCGGAAGTGCGCGTCAATGCCGTCGCTCCTGGCGCGATTCTCTGGCCTGAATCGGGCAAGCCCGAAGAAGCTGCGGAGTTGTTGATCGCGAAGACGCCGCTTGCGCGGAAAGGCGAACCAGACGACGTAGCCGAAGCGGTGCGCTGGCTGATGCTGGATGCGCACTACACGACGGGCCAGGTGATTCGTGTGGATGGTGGGCGGGCGCTGAATATTTGATCCGAATCATGCTTTGCCGCACGTTTCCGGCACGCTTCGTAGCGCGCGAATGAGAAGAATCCCCTTAGCAGTCAAAAACTAGCTTGCATGTCGTATGCTCCGCCGACGGAAAGTCGCATGGAGTCATCGAGCATGAAGTTCGAAGCGGTAAGAGCCACGGCTGTGGACAGGGTCAGAGGGATTGAGGTCATTCAGCCATGCCTGGAACAGGGCGCTACTCCTGGCGAAGTTGAGATGCACTACAGCGTCTACTTCGACAATCGTGTCGAGGCGATCTGCTGCCTCGCAACGGTGGA
>NZ_JBQCFT010000420.1:0-17550 GCF_051958795.1 Luteibacter sp.
GGTGCGATCTGAAGGTGGCCGCGGCGGAGACGGAACGGGGTCATACTCAAACATTGGCATTGGCATTGGTGGCAATGGCGGCGCGGGTGGCCGCGGCGGCGCTGTCCAGGTCACTCTCGGCCTCGACACGTCCGATGACGAGCTCATTCCGACGATCACTGCCGTCGGCGCCCCTACCGCCGCCACCGGCTCGGTCGTCGTCGTTGATAAGAGTGGCAACACAGCTCAGGCCGCAGACCTCGCTGCAGGTGTTCTCGCCCAGAGCCTCGGCGGCTTGGGTGGCGCGGGAGGAAACGGCGACGGGACCGTTAGCACCGCCGGCACGGGTGGTGACGCCGGCGATGCCGGTAGTGTCAACGTAACCGTCCAGAATGCCAACATTGCGACCACGGGGTTCGCCGCGGCGGGCATCGTTGCCCAATCCGTTGGCGGCGCTGGCGGCGACGGCTCCGGTGCCGCAGGCATCTTTTACAAGAAGGGTGGCAATGGCGGCGCCGGCGGCGCGTCGGGCGCGGTCGGCGTCCAGCTGGGGTACAGCTCGAACACGACCTGGCCCTTCAACACCGTGTCCACCGTCGGTGCGGACTCGATCGGTGTCATCGCCCAGTCCATTGGCGGCGGTGGTGGCGCGGGCGGTGCCGTCGAGGCCGGTTCGCTGCTCGCCGGCGTCGCCATCGGCGGCAACGGCGAAAAGGGCGGCGCGGCAAGCTCGGTGACGCTGGACAATGGTGTCCAGGGCTCGGGCGACAATCCTACGGAAGCGGGTTTCATCGTCAGCACCCGCGGACAGAACTCCAGCGGCCTGGTGGCGCAGTCCATTGGCGGCGGCGGCGGTACGGGCGGCTCGGCGCAGAACACGAATCTGGGCGCCTTCAACTACACAGTGGGCGGCAACGGCGGCAGCGGCGGCAGCGCGGGCACGCCGGGCACCACGCAGGTAACGGCGGAAAACCTCGGCATCGTCAGCACAGTCGGTGGCCATGCCAAGGGCATTGTCGCCCAGGCCGTGGGTGGCGGTGGCGGCGATGGCGGCGCGGCCATGGCCCAGAGCGCGAGCGACCTGCTCAACGTGCAGGTGACCGTCGGCGGTTCCGGTGGCACAGGCGGTACGTCGGGCGACGTCGTTTCGGTGAACGGTGGCCAGGTCCTGACCAACGGCGCAAATGCCTACGGCATGCTTGCACAGAGCGTCAGCGGCGGCGGCGGTAACGGCGGATCGAGCGTGTCCGATGTGTTCCAGCTGCCGGGTGCCGATGAGGTCCCGCAACTGACCGTCAACACCTCCGTCGGCGGTAACGGCGGCGACGGCTCGGCGAGCGGCAACGTGGACGCCACCAACAACGGCGTCATCATGACGGCCGGCGCCGCGTCGCACGGTATTATGGCGCAGAGCATCAGCAACGGCGGCGGCAACGGCGGTGACGCGACCGCCTTCACGGCCGTGGGACAGACAGGCCCGTCGCTCACGGTGAACACCAGCGTCGGCGGCAACGGCGGCGGGGCCGCGCAGGCTGGCAACGTCACCGTGGAAAACGGCGGCACAGCGCTCGTCTGGACCCTGGGCGACAGCGCCGATGGCATCTATGCACAGAGCGTCGGCGGCGGTGGCGGCTCCGGCGGCACGGCCAAGGCGACGACGGAGTTCCTCGGGTCTTACAAGGGCAGTAACTCGAAACTGAACATGCACCTTGGCGGCAGCGGCGGAAACGGCTCGTCCGGCGGAACGGTGCAGGCGACCAATGACGGCAACGTCCTGACCATGGGCGACAACAGCAACGGCATCTTCGCGCAGAGCGTGGGTGGCGGTGGCGGCCGCGCGACGGGTGGTACGGAGGCAGGCGCCGGCGGCAGCATCAAGGAGACCATTACGGTGACCGGTGACGGCAGCGTCGCCGGGAACGGTGGCGCGGTCACCGCGACGAACAACGGCAACATCGTCACGTACGGCGGTGATTCGGCGGGTATCCTCGCTCAATCGATCGGCGGCGGTGGCGGCAAGGCTGGCACCGGCAGCACCGCGGGCCTTCCCGCGACTGGCGTTACGTTGTCGAAGTATCTCGCCGCAAGCGGCGCGCTGAAGGGTCATATCGCCACCTACGGCGGCGTGGAGTCGTTCACGCCTGGCGGCTTCGCCCTCGTCGATTTCTCAACGCTCAAGGCCTGGGGAGCCGATTACCTCGGCTACGCCGCGCAAAACGATCTGCCGTCGCCCGACGCCAAGGGTGGCGCGGTGGACGCTGAGCTGAATGTCGGTGGCGGCACCGGCGGCGACCAGGGTGCCGCGGCATCCGGCGACGGCAATATCGCCACCGCCACGAACACGGCAGCCATCCAGACCTATGGCCCTGCGTCCTCGGGCATTGTCGCCCAGAGCATCGGCGGCGGTGGTGGACAGGCGGGCACCACGGCCGCCAACCACAAGCAAACCAGCAGCGGCAACACCGCGACGCTGACGGTAAACCTCGGCTCGCACACGAACAACGCTGGGGACGGCAACACGGCGACCGTGAACAACAGCGGCCAGATCGCGACGCAGGGTGATGCGAGTTTCGGCATGTTCGCGCAGTCGGTGGGCGGCGGCGGTGGCGAAACGGTGATGACTGCAAGCGACTACGCGACGTCGAACGGCAAGCCTGTGCAGATAAATTTGGCGAAGGGGATCTTCGCCCTGGGCAAGGGCGGCGATGTCGTCGCTACCAACAGCGGCAGCATCACCACGGCGGGGAACGATGCCGTCGGCATCGTGGCTCAGAGTATCGGCGGCAGCGGCGGCACGGCTGTGGTCATGCAGACCGGCGCCACTGCCAACGGCCAGGCGATCGGCGTAACGAATCCTCTGGCGGACGCCAGCGGCAGCGGCAACACGGTTACCGCAGGGAGCAACGAGCTTCCCGACGGCAACACCTGGGCCGCCTGCGCGCCGGTCATGACCGGCCTGGGCTACAACACGTGCGGCAACGGAGGCAACGCTTCGGTCACAACGACCTCGGGTAGCACGGTGAGCACCGCCGGGCGCGATGCCTACGGCATCCTGGCGCAGTCCATCGGAGGCGGCGGCGGCTGGGTCGTGGGGCTGACCGAAGCCAATGGCAGCAATCCGTTCGACGCGCCGACAATGGGCGGCAACGGCGGTGACATCGCGCTGACGCTCGGCGGCAGCATCAGCACGACGGGCGCTGGCGCCTACGGTGTCCTTGCGCAGACGGTCGGTGGTGGCGGCATCCTTGGCGGCGATGTCGCCAATGCAGGGAATGTCGTGCGGCTTCCAGGGTCGCTCAATGGCGGCGACAACAAGACGCGTGCCGGCAATGGCGGCAACATTACCGTCACCAATACCGGCAGCATCGCCACCACGGGCGATTATGCCCACGCCATTTTCGCGCAGAGCATCGGGGGCGGTGGTGGCACCTGGGCAACGGCAAATGCGGATCCGGCCCAGTTGGGCAACCTTGTGATGGGCACCGCTCGCGGCATTGGTACGGCCGGTGCTATCAAGATCGAAAACAGCGGCATAGTCTCCGCCAGCGGCAAGGGGGCCAACGCTATCCTTACGAACACGGAGGCGGAAAACGGGCAGTCCAATGTGACGATCGATAACGATGCCGGTGGCCAGATCAGGGGCAACGCCTCGGCGGCTGCAATCAACCTGACCGGGACCGTTGCCAACGGGAACGGTACGGTCAACAACGCCGGCACCATCGCCAATGCGCAGGGCACCGCCGTCAGCGCGCAGACCTATGCCGTGGTGAATAACCAGGCCGGCGGGAGGATCCTCGGCGACCTGTCGGTCGGCGCCAGCGGCTCCCTCCTCAATGAAGGCTACTGGGGCACCAATACCTCAAGCACGGTCGGCACCGCCACCAACGTCGGCATGCTCGACATCGATGGCGCGAACGGCGGCCGCACCACGGCCATGAGCACCATCGCCGGCAATCTTATCGACACCGGTACGATCCAGGCGCATGTGGATTTCTACGGAAAGACCGCGAGCTACCTGTCCGTGCAAAACGGCATCACGTTCACCAACGGCTCCTCCATCCTCATTGCACCCACGACGCTCAAGCCCGATACGCCTGTCGCCATCATGGGTGCGGGCAACTACTTTGGAACCGCGAAGCCGAACGTCACCGATGCGGGCAACAACTACCTGTTCAACGACTCGCTCTCATGGGGGCCAATCGATCTGAGTGTGCAGGCCAGTGGCGCATCGCACTTCGCGAGCACGGCGGCTGCTGCCACCAGCAACCAGAACCTGCTTAGCACGGCTGGCTATCTCGACAGCAACTGGAATTCGAGCGCCACGCAGGCGATGTCGCAGACCTATGCCCGACTGGCGGGCGTGAGCAACGCAGCCCAGTACGTCTCCGCGCTGCAGTCGTTGTCAAACGAGGGTGCGTCTGCCGCCAGTGTCAACCATGTAGTAACAAGTAATGCGTTCGTAGAGCGAATGAATAGCTGTCCCCGCTTTGACGGCGACATGTTCCAGCACGAGCACGACTGCGCCTGGGGCCGCGTCATCAGCAACAGCACCGACCGCGACGTAGCCAGCGATAGCATGGGCTACCACCAGAGTGGCCAGGTCTTTCAGCTGGGCGGACAGAAGGAGGTGGCGGACGATTGGTTCGTCGGAGGATCGATCTCGTCCGACCACACGAGCCTGAGCGCCACAGCCACGCAGGGTTCGGTGAGCGGCGAAGGCTGGACCGCGGGCTTGATCGCGAAGCACCAGATGGGCGACTGGCTGGTCTCCGCTGCCGTGGAAGGCGGCCAGATGACCTACCATTCCACCCGCTATGCGCCTTTCTATGATCTCGGCGGCCTTGCACGGGGTAAGTTCGATGTAACCAATTGGGGTCTGCACTCGCGTGTCAGCCGCCAGTTCGCATTCGACAACTGGTATTTGAAACCGTATGCCGATTTGCATGCTACGCGGATCGATTCGGACGGCTACACTGAGCAAGGTGGGGGCGCTTCGGACCTGAAGATCGCCGGGTCGCACGCCAATGTGATTGCGGCCTCGCCAATGCTGGAGGCCGGAAGCAAGTTCGACATGGGCAGCGACACGACGCTACAGGTGTACGCCGGTCTGGGCGGGGCCTTCTACAACCAGGGCAACCTCTCGACCAACATGCAGCTCGCCGACCAGCCCGGTCCAGCCTACTTCAGCCAGTCGAGCACTCTGCCTAAGGAACGCTTGAAGACCACTGCTGGACTGGACCTGAAAACCGGGGACCACTGGGACGTGCGTTTGGAATACTCTGGTGAATTTGCCAATCACCTGACGTCTGACACAGGCGCGCTGAAAGTTAGCTACAAGTTTTGATCCAATATGCCGCGGCATGGACGCCGCGACATATCGACTTTTATGCCTACCTTCGAGCATCGCATCGTAGATGTACGATGCGAGTCAGGCAGCCGTGACGGGCCTCGCGAGCGCAAGCTGATCGTACCCCATCGAGATCCAACGGTGCGTCTGGTTCATTCATGCAGATCAGGATGGCCGGCACGAAAGGGAATTGGGCTTAAGTTCTGCACCAGCGCAGCGCCGCCGATATGTGGCATCTGGTCGTCGGAAATGATGACGTCTTCCGGCTCACTAACGTCCGCGGCGGTCTCAAGACAGAGCGACCGTCACTGGCTGGGCTTGCCCTAATACCACAGTTGTAGCGGCGGCAGCGTACAACTTGGTGTGAGAAATAGAAATCACCGGCAGTTGGACTTCCGCCGCCTCAACTCGCTAAGGACATCAGCCGAAGAGTTGCCCACGCGTTTAACGGCCGCCGTGAGCGTCTGTTCCGAGATCCCGAGCGCCTTCATCCAATATCGGACATCGTCCCGCCGGGTTAGGTCGATTTGTTCGCGCGTCTTCGATCGCTTGTGTGTTCCAGCCGCCATATGATCCTTCCATCCGATCTCGGCGCGTACGGGGTCCAGACGCTCGACCGTCTGGGTATATCAGTGCCTACTTCTGGGACGGCTCCTGTGAGCCGTTGTCCTGCCCTCTATCGCGCCTGCTCCTCTCGTCGTTGGGCTTTTGCCCCGGGCTCGTCTTCGCATCGTTATTGGGATCGGGCTGGTTCTGCGTGCGTTCGTCGTTGCTCATGGCGTTCTCCTCGTTGGGCATCAACGGTGCGCGTACGTTGATGACGAAACTCATAGTTTATTGTTCCCTACCGGTGACGCCTCTCGCCCATCGTCACATCCGTGACGAGGTGACCAAAGATCCATCCCGTTACAGCAGCGTAACCGTCGACGTGTTATCGATACATCTCTCCAGAGGTCGCCCCCGGTGTCCATCGATCAGTTCGTCGCTGCGCCGGCAGACCTGACTAAGGTAGACGTTTGCTTTCGACCTGATATGCGTTACTGGACGCGCGTGCTGGACGTCACCGAGGTCGAGTTGCGGAAGGCGGAGATGGCCGTTGGCCCGGCCTCTTGGGACGTTCGCGTCGAAACTCGCCGACATCGCAGAAAGTGAAGGACCAGGCGCGCCGCCGCGTTTTCATCTTCTTCCCCGCGATGAACACACGATCCTGGCGGGTGCTTGCCGGATCGAGCTCGCAAACGTTTGAGTCCGAATGGCTTGCTGTGGAGCATGCTCTCGGTCTAGCGCATGCGCTGGGTGGGTCGCGTATGGTCGATGTAGTGAAGGAGACCAGGTCAGGGAGCTGGATGCCAGTGGCTCAACCGGGTTAGCGATGCATCACAAGACGCCGACCTTCTACACTCGCTTTTACATTCGACCCCATGAATGAGCGCATCGTTGGGGCACTGAATCCGACTGGGAGATCATGCATGTCGCTGCCCCTTCCAGTTGATGGGTTCTGGGTATCAACGGTCACTCTTCCCGCGTCCAGGGAAGGCGAACAGTGGTGCGGACACTGGTTCATTTACAGCCAGCGGCCGGACCTCGAAGAAAACGCTGACGCTCTTCCGCTGTTCGAGGGCAGCACCGGGCCATACGACGATGAGCGGGAAGCTGAGCGCGCGGCGAAGATGGCGGGCCGTCGTCGAGCGCAGGCCATGGCAACCTGATTACATACCGGGCACGATCGCTGCCAGGAATCGATTAGGAAATTCACCCATGCTGCTCACCCACGGTAACTTCTACATCGAGGTCGGTCTCGCGCGCCGATGCCCTGAGGGCCGTTTTACCGTGGCGTGGGCGGTGTACCTCACCCGTCGCGAGCTGGGGCCGTGACGGCTGCCAGCGCATAGCGCGGCGACTGCGGTATCCGGTGCTCGTGTGAAATAAAACCCGTGCCATACTAAAACCGCTCGGCTAAGGTTCCCCTTCCATCCCCCACCTTAGTCGGGAAGTCGACCCTTTCCGCTGAGACAGCCGAAAAGGCCGGCGGCAGCCTTGCATGCGTCCGGATGTGTAGATCGGGAACAGTCGCTCTATGCATGGGTGCAAGGGCCTATCACGTCATCCTGCGTGCTTAGGTGGCCTAGTGCGCCGTAGCTCGACTACGGCGGACCAGGTCCGTTCCGGTCGCACTGCCTGCGATCGCTGGCGAAAGGAGCGTGTCACGCCTCGTCCGGCTCCAGCAGGCCAGATGCCGAAGGTTCTTTGCTCATCCAGCCGCGCGGCTTAAACAGTACGTGCTCAATATGACCAGCAAAGAGCGCGTCGATATAGGCACCCTCGAGCATCGCTTGTAGGCGGCGAGCGGTCACGGCCTCCCCAAGGAAGTGTGCTTGAGCCTCGCGAGATGAGAGGCCGTCCTGCTCGAGTTGCTCGATGACGACGCGTAAGTTGGCTCGACGGGCGGCTTGGGTCGGCATAAGGACACACGAATCGGCTGGCATGCATAGCCGTACGTAAACTGGGCGGCTATGGATGCATCGGCAGACGAAAGCATTCCTTGAGCAAACTCAGTTCACGTATGTGATGAGCTCGATCAGGGCGTTCCGCTCGGCGGGTTTTCCCTGTAGCAGTCCAGACAGCCTTGGGGAACAATCCTGGACCCCAGTCGTCGCCATTTTGCATACCAGACATTGTGTCTGGGACGGTAATTGTCTTTGCCGAAGTTCTTCTTGACGTTTGTAGCCCGTTGCTGGGCCGGGGTGAGAAAGCGGCGCTGACGCATGGTTAGAGCCTCGGGGTAGGTACCAAGACTCTGCTTGAATCGCGTCTCACGAAGAGATGTTTGGGCACGACTCGTGACCTCCGTGTTCCTACCGCCATGGCCTCCTCACACTTAGATAACGCAGTGAGTGTCATAGCTGCCTTGGTCCAGAGGTTACTCCCATGCCCATCAACAAGTTCGTCGCTGCCCCGGCAGATTTGACGAAGGTAGACGTTTGCCTTCGGTCCGACATGAGTTATTGGACGCGCGTTCTGGGCGTGAGCGAAGTTGAGCTTCGCAAAGCAGTAATGACCGTCGGCGCAGCGTCATGGGACGTCCGTGCGGAAATCCGCCGGCGTCGCAGAAAGTGAAGGATCAGGCGCGCCGACGGATCTTTATCTTCTTCCCGGCCATGAACACTCGGACGTGGCGGGTACTGGCCGCATCGAGTTCGGAGACCTTTGAGTCCGAATGGCTGGCGGTGGAACATGCCCTGGCGTTGGCACAGGCTTTGGGTGGCTCTCGGATGGTTGATGTCCTGAAGGAGACGAGATCCGGCGGCTGGCTCCCAGTGATGCAGCGGGTGTAAGGGTGGCTCGCAACGAGAGCGTTGCGGACGCTGGACGACCCAAAACTCGGACGGCGCACCGGGCATCTTCAGGAGCTTGCGAGGGCGAATCCCCTAAAACGAATGGCCCACGACCGGCGCGGTTGAGCCATTCTGTACCTGACTCGAAATCAGTCCCATGCCGACTTGTGCGTCATCGCCTTCGCGGGCGATCCCACTAGCGCTTCCGGATGCTCGCTCAGCAACTCGAGCGCGATGTCGGAGCTATCCCTCAAGTGGGGCAATAAGCCCCACCGTGAGTCGTCCCGGCTGAAATACCCGCGCAAACCCCGGGTGATGGGCGAAACGGTTCATGGGTCGTTACGCGACGTTAATCACGACCTTCCCGAACGCACCTCGCGCCAGATGCTCGTAAGCTTCGCGGGCTTGGGCAAACGGGTAAATGGTATCGATGACCGGCTTGATCGCGTGGTTCTCGAGGAACACATTCATCCGCTCGAATGCCTTGAGTGTTCCTACCGCGATTCCACGAATGGTGGTCTGGCGGAAGATCACCGGCATGATGTCGAGGTTCGCTGTCTGACCAGTCAGGAATCCGATCTGGGCAATCGCGCCGCCGGCGCGCGCGGCCTGGACGGACTGGTTGAGTCCATCACCGCCGGCGACGTCAAGGACCAGGTCAGCACCCTTCCCTGCCGTCAAGCGCAGCACCTCGTCCTCCCATTTCGGGTGGCTCCGGTAGTTAACGAGGTCATCGGCACCCAGGGCCGCCGCACGCTCGAGGTTTTCCTTGCGGCTCGACGTAATGATCACCCGAGCTCCTAGCGCCTTGGCGATCTGAACGGCAAAGATCGACACGCCTCCGGTGCCTTGCACCAACACGGTCTGGCCAGGCTGGACGTTGGCGAAGTCGACGAGTGCGTACCACGCAGTGAGTGCGGCAATGGGCAAGGTCGCCGCTTCGGCATCCGTCATATTTGCCGGTGCCCGGGCGACGCGATCCTCGTGCAGGATCATGTACTCGGCCAGGCCTCCGGGGAGGGGCATCCCGATGCAGTGTGCGGGGGCGTCCGGGAGCGGATCAGCGTCGATCCAGGTGGAATAGAGGTGCGAATTGACCCGATCGCCAACCTCAAACTTCGTCGCACCCTCGCCCACCGCAACCACGGTACCGGCCGCGTCGCTGACGGGAATCAGGGGCTTGGGAACGAGGTGCGGCTCATAGATGCCGTCGACGATGGCCTTGTCGCGAAAATTAAGCGAGACAGCGCCAACCTTCACCAGCAATTCGCCCTTCTTTGGCGTCGGGGTGGGAGTGTCGCCAAGAACCAGGTTATCGAGCCCAAAACCGTTTAACAGCCACGCTTTCATACCTACTCCGCATTTTAGTGGGCCGGCTTAGTCCGGCAGACCACACCATTGTTCGGCCGCGGATCGGGTTAATAAATGCGGGAACGGGATCAACATTGTTATGCTCATCCGAAACAATGGCGGTCACCCACGGCATCGCTTCGCCGTCTCAGACCTCACGGAGATCATCATGGAGTTGTTGCAAGCGATGCGACTGTTCTCTCGCCTGGCGGAGCTGCAGAGCTTTACTAAGGCGGCAGAGGCCCTGCAGATGAGTCGGCCCAAAGTCACAGTCGCGATCGGGGAGTTGGAATCAACCTTGGGGGTTCGCCTGTTTCAGCGCACGACGCGTAGCGTCAGCCTCACTCCGGCAGGCGAAGCATTTTTGGCAAGGGCTGACGAAATCCTGGCCAGGGTGTCCGACGCGACGACGATGTTCGGTGCCTCTGGTGGAGCAGCCTCCGGCCGCCTACGGATCGACGTGCCTGCAGCATTCGCGGTTCAGCCCTTCATGCGCCACCTCGGCGCCTTCCGACAGGCGCATCCCGGTGTTGTCCTGGCGCTAGGCGTCAGCGATCGGTCTATCGATCTCGTGGCAGAAGGGGTCGATTGCGCCATCCGAATAGGTGAGCTGCAAAACTCCAGTCTTGTCGGACGACGCCTGGGAGCTATCCGCATGCTCACTTGCGCCGCGCCCGCTTACCTAGAAGCGCATGGCACACCCGCTAGTCCCCCGGAACTCGAGCAACACCTTGCCATCAATTTCCAGTCAGGAATCAGCCATCGTGTTTTGCCGTGGCAGTTCACGGAGAATGGAGCCGAGTCGAGCGTGGTGTGCGCCAGTTCGATCTTGGTAGATGATTCCACCGCCTATGTGCAGTGCGCGTTGGCAGGGTTTGGTATCGTGCAAGTGCCAGGCCTTCTCGTTGACAAATACTTGCGCGATGGCTCATTGGTCGAAGTCCTTTCGTCCTACAGGCCGTTACCCAAGCCTGTGTCGATCCTCTACCCCAGCCGCACCTTTGTCGCCCCACAGATCCGGGCTTTTATCGAGTGGCTGCAACTGACCTTCGTCTCGATGGACCCGGCCTGGCTGGAGTAGAGGGCATTTAATGTGGAGCTGGCGACGCAAATGACTGAGACGCAGCGCGACATGCATATCACCACTCATCGGCCAATTCCGATTACGTCGGTGGCAGCGTCAGACACGGCCGCCTGTGAATGAGGCGTTTGCCTGAGATGCTCTAGGAGGTGGGCCGATGTCGGACGATGCCGTCGAACACGACGCCGAAGCACTGCTGCGAGAAGGACAATCGCTGCGGGATGCGCTCTTGGCCTGCGACTTGACCGAGGTCCGCTTTTGCGCACGACAAATGGCGACCGTTGCTGCCTTGCTTGGCTTTGCGTCGGTCGAGGCCGCCGCGGCCCTCCTGATCGACACGCTGGGACCCGAGGGTACAGCGCCGCGTCAAACTATGCGGCGGCCATTTTCTCACTGTCCGACGCCCTCGAATTGGCGATCAAAGAGCTGAAGCGGTAACAAGCATTTCCTCCTCGAGGAACTGGCCACGCGCGGGTCGGATCGGATCATCTGGTGCATCCGATGAATATTTCGGCGCCGGTGGCGCGATCGCGTCGGCTCTGGCCTCTCGCCCGCCTGCGTGCGGCGCGGTCATCCAGCGCCGCACGCAGGCGGCAGGCGGGGAGGGTGACATTGGGGAGCACAGCCTGCGCGCCGGGTCCATCACGGAGGCGCGGCGCGCTGGCGTCCCCTTGGCCGACGTCATGGCCTTATCCGGTCACCGCAGTGTCGTCAGCGTGGGGGGTACCACCGCTCGGGCGCCCTCGCCGAGAGCGCGGGGGCACGGCTTCTCGAGAACGAAGCCTGGAATTGAACGATGGTTCCAGGCGCCATGCCCCATGTACAAGAGGCGTATTCGGCAACAGCAACCGGATGCGAACCCTCTCCCGGGGCTCAAAGCTCGCCGCCTGCCACCGTAACGATGGCATGCACCGCGGCAAGATGGCTCAGCCCCTGCGGAAGATTCCCCAGCCAGGCGCCTGTGTCGCCGTCCACCATTTCCGCGAGTGTGCCGGGACCGCCCGCCAAGCCAGCCAGGACACCGTCCAGCGTCGCTTCGGCTTTTGCATGATCGCCGAGCAGTTGCCAAGCCTCGGCCATCCAGAACGTGCACGCAAGAAAGCAACCCTCCTGACCACGCGCGCTGGAATACCGATAGTGGAACGGTCCGTGGGCGAGCTCGCGATCGATGGCGACCATGGTGCGCCGTAACCGCTCATGGCCATCGAAGCCAAAGCGAACCGCCAGTGCCAGCGAGGCATCCAGCTGATCGCTACCGGGAAAGAACACGAAGGCGTCCTTCGCCGTGGACCAGCAATGCTCCCCCACCCAGTGGCCGATGCGGTCGCGCTCACGTGCCCAACGATCACGGCATGTGGTGGGCAGGTGGCCGCCGTCGGCGAGGTCAACGGCACGCGCTAGCGCCTGCCAGGCGCTCTCCTTCGACATGGTGTAGTGCCGCGGCTCGGGCAGTTCCCAGATACCTGAATCGGGCAGACGCCAGCTTTCGGCGCAGCGATCGGCCAAGGCCGACAGCGTGGCCGCCGTTTCGGCGTCGAGGACGTTACCGCCCTTGACGAACCGCGCCGCCGTTTCGAGGATGTCACCGAACACTCCGTGCTGATGCTGGCCGGTGACCCGGTTACCGATGACCACCGGGCGCGAATCGCGATAGCCACGTATGGTCACTTCCTCCACGTCCGGCGGCGCGTCGCCGCGCAAGGTGTAGAAGAGATCGCCTTCGCTCTCGCGCAGCCGCGCGATCAGCCAGGTGAACGCCGCCTTCGCCTCGGCCATGGCGCCAATGCGCAAGAAGGCCTTTATGGTGTAGCCCGCGTCGCGGACCCAGGCGAAACGATAGTCGTAGTTCTTGTCGCCGCCGATCCGTTCCGGCAGCGATGTCGTCCCGGCCGCAGCGATAGCGCCTGTGGGGGAGTACAAAAGCAGCTTCAGCGACAACGCGTGGCGCACCAAGGCATCGCGCCGTGGTCCTGTAAATCGCACGTCCTCGCTCCATCGCCGCCACTCGGCATCGGAAATATCGACACGCGCGTCGATATCGCTGATGGACGGCACCACGAGCGGCTCGTCGCGCCCCGCAATAATCGCCAGGACTTCCCGGTCGCCCGGCTCGACGAAGAACTTGCCACGCAGACCCGCGTCGGTTTCCTTGTCTATGACGACGCCGTTACTACAGAGGAAAACGCCGAGCACGCGGCCGACATGAAAGACGCGCTGCACCTCGGCCCCGCTAACGTAGGGGTTGACCTTGTCGGCCTGGCGCCCCGGTCGGAAGTGGACGTGGAATGTCACTGTGCCCTCCAGACCGTCGACGCGCCGTGCCAGCTCCTCCCACGGCAGCCGCCCGGCGCTACCACTGTTGAGTGACTCGGTCACCTGTGCAACGCCCGTGGCCGTGTGGAACGTGGTCTGGAGCACATTACTGGCGTCGCGGTACACGCGTTCCACCGACAGCAGCTTTTCGGCTTCGAGGAGAAAATAGCCGCCCTCCTCCGGATCGAGCAGGCGATCGAACAGGGGTGGGGAATCCATGTTGGGCACGCACCACCAATCAATGCTCCCATCCGCACCGACCAAGGCTACCGTACGGCCATCGCCGAGGACGCCGTACGCCTCGAGCGGCAAAAAACCGTCCGTCCGGGCATGCTGAAAGAACGCTGGCGGCATGGGGGAGTCCTCATCGAAAGCGGAGATGACAGCAGTTATCTCGTGCAACGGACGTATGTGCGGCGCTTTCGACATCGCACAAACGCTTTAGGGATCCGGCATGGCTTACGTTGTGTGCCGGGGGACGACTTGCTGTCACGTGCCATGGGCGACGATGGTGAAATGGCAAGCACGGAACGGGTGCGATGATTTCGCCGCCCTTGCGTGACGAATAAGGCGCCCGTGTGGGGATTGGACACGTTTCCTCCACCGCTTGATCCTCGGTGCTTGTCTCCGTGGGCGGACGATGGAGGGGCGGCCACTTATGCGCGCCCACTGGGCTGGTCGGCATAAGCGCTGGACGACCTGGCACGGCACGGCCATCTGGCACACAGAGCTTCTTGAAAAGCCGCCCATCAGTTCGACCCAGGAGATGGCCATCGCGTACGGGCGCATGTATTGTCGCATTAGTCTAAGAGGTGATAGCGCTCTTCATACCACCGCAGAACTTCTTCGGGCATCAGGGTCCTCACTGGAAGACCGACTGCCGCGTAGCGCGCGATCGCTAGCGCGAGCATATCTTCCGCGCCATGGGCGTCGTGATCATAGGCCTGCGCCTCGATCATCGCTTCGTAAAGCCGGGCCGCCCAGTCGTACGCGCGGTCGGTATGTTCATCCAAGCGCTTAGCGAGCCATGCCCGCAGAGGCGCGATCACCTCGTGGCCGCCAGCAACAGCCAATAAGCGCGCCTGCGCCGTCACAAGCGGATCGATACCCGCATACCATTCGGTTTTTCCGGCCGCCGCCGCTCGCGTCTCGAGCGGCGCGGCGACGCGCGAAGGCGCAACACTGGCGTGCAGAGCACGCTCAATCTTGCGCGCCTCCGCAACGGCGTCAACCGCGACAAGAAGGCCCCTCTCCAGGTCAAAGAATGTATGAAAGCGCCTATGCAAGTCGACGAATCGGCGCAGCGGGTCGCGTGCGAAGCCCACCTTCACCAGATCGCGGTCACGGCACGGCAGCACATAAACAAATGCTCGGCCGCGAGAAACCGTGCGCGGCTCGCGGGGCCCAAGGTCGTCCCGAGGCAGTTTATTAGTCATCAGGAGAGTTACCTCCACGTCGCCTAGCGGGGGCGCATCTCAAAGCCTATGGCGTCTGGCGATGCCGCGACTTACCGCTGCCGCCCCGCACCGTCTAACCGATCCGGAGCCTTAGACGCTACGGTCCCGAAACGAGGGGCAGTCGCTCGGCAATAAGGCCAACGAGGTCCCACGGGCACCTGCGCATCGTACTACCGGCAAGCCTCTCAACCGGTTGAATCAAACGGCGCAGGTCTTACGACGGTCGCTGGTTTCTTAGGGCAAGGGATTACCGCCCGTCACGCCATATGTCTCACCCGTCGTGAAGCTCGACTCGTTTGACGCGAGAAGCACGTAGACCGGCGCGCACTCCACCCGCTGCCCCGGGCGCTTGAGCGGAACCTGTGAGCCGAAATCCTTCAGCTTCTCCATCGGCTGGCCGCCGGATGGCTGCAGTGGCGTCCAAATCGGGCCAGGTGCGACCGCGTTCACGCGGATGCCTCGCTCGGCCACCTGGCCCGCCAGCGCCTTGGTGAAGGCAACGATCGCCGCCTTGGTCGACGCGTAATCGAGCAGGATGGCGGAGGGATCGTACGACTGGATGCTCGCCGTGTTCACGATCGTGCTGCCGGCCGGCATGATTTCCAGCGCAGCCTTGCACAGCCAGAACAGCCCGTAGACGTTCGTCTTGAAGGTGGCGTCGAACTGGTCGGTCGTGATGTCCTCGATCGACTTCTGGTGCGTTTGCTTGCCGGCCACGTTGGCCAGGATGTCGAGGCCGCCGAGCGCGTCGCTGGCTTGCTTGACCAGCGACCGGCAGAACGCTTCGTCCTTCAGGTCACCCGGGATACCCTTGGCGACGACGCCTTCCTTCTCGAGCAAGGCGACGACCTCCTTTGCATCCTCTTCTTCCTCAGGCAGGTAATTGATAACGACATCCGCACCTTCTTTCGCGAAGGCGATGGCGGCAGCGCGGCCAATACCGCTATCCCCACCGGTGACCAGCGCGCGCCGGCCCTTCAGCCGACCGCTACCCTTGTAGCTCGTCTCGCCGTGGTCGGCCGGGGGATTCAGCTTGTGCACCGTGCCCGGCGCGGATTGCTTCGGCGTATCGAACGGCGGGCCCGGAAAGCGCGTGGTGGGATCGACGAGGGCGGGCGTGCTCGTGGTGTCGTTCATAGGATGCTCCGGCGGAAACCAAATACGGTAGGTCACGCTTCGTTCCCGCGCCGTCTAAGGTTCGAAGGCAATTGCTCACCCGCCGTTGAGTCCGGACATGGGACGGTCAGCGTTTAGACGAGGAGAGTCCTGTGAAAGCACTGACCTACCACGGCTCCAAAGATGTGCGGGTAGAAACCGTGCCCGATCCCATTCTTGAGCAGGAAGACGACATCATTCTGCGCGTGACGGCGACCGCGATCTGCGGCTCCGACCTGCACCTGTATCACGGCAAGATCCCTGAGACGAAGCACGGTGACATCTTCGGTCATGAGTTCATGGGCGTGGTGGAGGACACTGGACCCGCCGTCACGAACGTGAAGAAGGGCGATCGCGTCGTGATCCCGTTCGTGATCGCGTGCGGCAAATGTTTCTTCTGTGAGCACGACCAGTTTGCGGCGTGCGAGACCACCAATCCGGACGCAGGCGCTAGCCTGCGCAAGCGTCCGCAGATGACTCCGCCGGCGGCATTGTTCGGTTATTCCCACCTCTATGGTGGCGTGCCAGGCGGTCAGGCCGAACTCGTTCGCGTGCCCAAGGCGAATGTCGGCCCCTTCGCCATTCCCGGCAGCCTTAGCGACGAGCGCGTGCTGTTCATGTCAGACATCCTGCCCACGGGTTACCAGGCGGTCCTCAACGCGAAAATCAGCGAGGGCTCCACGGTTGCCATTTTCGGCGCAGGCCCCGTGGGCCTGATGGCCGCAGCCTGCGCGCGCATGCTGGGAGCGGAACGGATCTACATGGTTGACTCGGAGAAGTACCGGCTCGATTTTGCCGTGAGCGCCTACGACGTCATCCCCGTGGACTTCAGCAGCGTGGACCCCTCGGAGTTTATCCTGCACAACACCGGCGGGCGCGGCGTTGATGCGAGCATCGATGCCGTGGGCTTCGAAGCCAAGGGCAGTACAACCGAGACCGTGTTGAGCACGCTCAAGCTCGAGACGAGTTCGGGCGAGGTCATCCGCCAGTGCATTACCGCGACACGCCGCGGCGGCATCGTCAGCATCCCCGGCGTCTATGCCGGCTTCATCCACGCCTTCCTCATCGGTGATGCCTTCGACAAGGGGCTGACGCTGGCCATGGGCCAGACCCATGTCCAGCGCTACCTGCCCGAGCTACTCGATTTTATCGAGGACGGCAGCCTCGATCCCGAGATCATCATCTCGCACCGGCTGAAACTGGCCGATGCGGCACGAGGCTACGAAGTCTTCGACAAAAAGGAAGAAGACTGCCGAAAAGTCGTCCTGACGCCGTGACCCCGAGTGCTCATTCCGATGCGCCGGCGGCGTCACGATGCGGGTCCTCCGCCACACATGAGGGCTCGGTCGTCAGTCCGTGCCGAACTTCCGGATATCCATAGACAGGTCGCAGCGCGATCCCGGATGGACACGTCCTCGGCGTAGCGCCCTGCTGGCGGGCTTTCACGTGTGTCAGGCCCTCCTCACGGCGCGCCGTCAACGTGTCAACAGCTATCCCGCCACGTTTATGCGGCCAGCCACGAGAAGGAGCCAG
>NZ_JBQCFT010000421.1:0-2109 GCF_051958795.1 Luteibacter sp.
CGCGAAGATCGCCTGTGCATCCCCCAGCGCGATGTCGTCCGCATGCATCCACGCGGCATAGCGCGGGCTCACGACGAAGGCCCACTTCCCGTCCTGGCTGGTGTGCACGACGACCAGCGGATCGCCGGGGAACAGCGTGCTTTCCTGGAAACGGTCGATGTCAGTGTCGTCGGCGTGGCTGAAGACGCGCAGGTCGGTGGGGAAGCCACGCAGCGCGCTGCGTCGCACGGCCATGCCGTAGCGCGGGGTCACGCTCGCGGGAATGCCTTCGATACGGGCGTTGGCCATCACGGCATCGATCGTCGCGGCCGGTACCTCCTTGCCTTCCACGTCGTACAGCGTCTTCGAGGGCTTGCTGGTCAGTTTGGCGACCCAGCCTTTCACCCGGTCGCGCGGCAGCGTCGCGCCGAGATGGCGGATATCGTGCATGGAGGGATCGAGCCGCATCACCTTGTCGTTGATCGCGGCGATGGCCCGGGTATCGAACACCACGCTATCCGCTGCGCCGGCGCGGGAAACCCAGAACGCAGGATCGAGCTGTGCATCGGTGATGCCGAGGACTCCCGAGGGCGGCGCGACCAGTGCCTGCGGCTCCGCGGCGCGGGCCGCAGTGGCGCCGACGGCCACGGCGAGCATCGCGGCAAGGAGGGTATGGCGGAGGGTGTTCATGCCGAGGTCCATGTCAGGAAGCCAGCGCGGAAAGGACGGAAGCGACGACCAGGCCGTAGCCCGTCCCGAGGATATAACCGAGCAGCGCGAGGAGGATGCCCACCGGCACGAGCGAGCGCGAATAGGTCGCCGCGAGCACCGGCGTCGCGGCCACGCCTCCGATATGGGCCAGCGAGGAAATACCGCACAGGTACAGGTCGAAATGGAACAGCCGGGCGAAGCCGCAAAGGAACACGGCGTGCAGCGCGATGACGGTCACGCCGCAGAGCAGGTACAGCGGCGCGGCGGCGATGCCGGCGAAGCTGCTCTGCGAGGCCAGGACCGCCACGACCGAGATAAGCATCGCGCTGGACACCGACTGCGCACCGGGCAGGCGGGCCAGCGGTGTGTGCGCGGCGACCAGTCCGGCGAAGGTGGCGATGAGGATGGTCCAGGTGGTCGACGACACCATGCTGCCGACCGGCAGGCGCTCGCCGAGCACCGTGGCCAGCGCGGCCACGCCAATGGCCAGCCCCAGCCATAGCAGCACGCTGTCGACCGTGGCCGGGGTGCGTGCCGCTGTCTCGGCGACCGCCATGTCGGCACTGGAGCGCGCGCGGGCCCAGCGGTTGAAGGCGGGCGCGAGGCGGGCGACCGAGAACAGCACCACCACCCACATCGAGTAGCACAGCGCGTCGGTGAGCAAGGTCGTGGCGAGCGAGGTATCGGACATGCCGATGGCCTGCTTCACCGCGATCATGTTGGCCGTGCCGCCCACCCAGCTGCCCGAGAGCGAGGCCAGGGGCTTCCACCCATCGCCCGGCATCCAGTGGCGGAAGATGAGGAAGGCGAGGACGAACGCGGCGAACAGGCTGATCGATGTGCAGGCGAAGACGCCCAGGACGCGCGGGCCCAACCGGAGGATGGCGCGCAGGTCGCAGCTGATCATCAGCAGGAAGAGCAGGGCGGGCACCAGCCGCTTCACCAGCAGCTCCTGGGCACCCTGGATCTCAGCGGAGTGGGTCCACAGGCCGCCCACCGACAGCGCGGTGACCGTGAGGTAGGTGAGCACGATGGGCGGGAGGATTTCGAACACCTTCCAGCCGAAATGCCGTTCGATGGCCGGCCAGAAGCCAGCGGCCAGGAGCATCACGGCCAGGTAAGGCCAAACCGACTCGATCACGCATCCCCTCCCAAGGGTGGTACCGCACGGCGTCGTGGAATATCTATTCCTGACGATCTAGTCGTCAGCATAAATTATTGACCGGCGTTTGCAAGCATGTTACACAGCCAAGACGCACGACCCATCCACCACGGTGCAACGGGGATACCGAACGGTGCAAGCGGCTCTACGACATGTGATCGTCCGCCACGCCCTGGCCGCCTGCCTGGTGGCTGCGGGAGCATCGCGCGCAAGCGCGCTCCCACAGGCGACGTGTGAGCCCCCCAGCTCTTGTGGGA
>NZ_JBQCFT010000422.1:0-6289 GCF_051958795.1 Luteibacter sp.
CGACGCCAGACGACCTCGCCGTGCGCGCCTTCGGCCGCACCGCTCGACGGCTTCGCCACAATGTAGGTCAGCTCATCGTTTTTCAGCGTATAGGCGCTATCGCCGCCCTTGCCATCCCAGTTGGGAAACGAGGCGCGCAGGATCTGGCTGTGCATCGTATGCGCGTCGGCGCTGACGTGGCCGTAGTGGGCGTTGAAGTCCATCGATGCCGCCTTGTACTCCTCGGGCGTGCCTTTCGATTTGTCGTTCACGGCGAACGGCATGCGTTTCGCCCTGACGATCTGCATCATGTAATCCCCGTGTTCGTCGATCAGCCACATGCCTTCGGGTGATGGGCCATAGAGTTCGACGCGGCGGCCGTCCGGGTAGACGTTGTCGCAGCGGACCAGCGTCCAGGTGCCGACGAGCTCCTTCGGGACCTGCGCGGTGCCCATGGCCATCGTTGGCCCGGGGGGCGCCGCCGGCGCGGCGATGGCTTCGGGTGCGATGAGTGCCATGGCCAGGGCGGAAGCGAGTAGCGGCAGGGTGAAGTGCGACATGGTGGTGCCTCGAGGTTGGGGTGCCCCGATCCTGTGGCTTGCGCCGCAATTTGATAATGGGCCTCGTCCTTTATTGACCTTCAAATCGGATTTGAAGATGATCCGGCCGACTGGCTGGCCTGGGGCAGGGTGATGAACCGTCTGAGCGATATGCAGCTACTCGTCGATGCGGCGGACCTAGGCAGCCTGTCGTCCGCTGGCCGACGCGCCGGCCTCTCGCCCGCGGCGGCCAGTGCCTGCGTCCAGCGGATCGAAGCGGCGCTCGGCGCACGCCTGTTCGAACGCACCACGCGACAGCTCCGGCTGACGGATGAAGGGCGGGCCTACGTCGCTTCCTGCCGGATCGCGATCGAGACGATGCGCGAGGCGGAACGGGTTGTCCGCAGTGGCACCGAGAGCGTGAGTGGAACGCTGCGCGTGTCTGCGCCTTCGGACATGGGGCGCAACCTGCTGGTGTACATCCTTGATCGCTTCATGCAGCTGAACCCTGGGGTGCGCGTCGTGCTGACGCTTTCGGATTCACTGTCGCGCTTTGTCCCGGATGATGTCGATGTGGCGATCCGTGTGGGGTCGCTGGAAGACACGGACCTGGTGGCGCGCCATCTCGCCGATAGCTGGCGGGTGGTGTGCGCTTCGCCGTCGTGTATTTCCGAGCATGGCTTGCCCGGAAGCGCTGATGATCTTGCCCATCTTCCCGCCCTTGTGATTACCACCAAGGCAGGGCCGCGCAATGAATGGCGGCTTGGCGATGCGACGGTGCGCATGCTCCGCTACCACGAATGCTCCGACAGCGAAGTCATCCGCACCTGGGCCGTACTTGGGCGTGGCTTCGCCTATCGACAGCTATGGGCCGTGGCGAAGGACGTCCGCGAGGGGAGGTTGGTGCTGGTCAATGCACCGGCCTGGTCGGCGCCGGCGCCTATCCATGCTGTATACCACCCAAACACGTTCCAGCCACCGCGGGTGAGGCGCTTCGTGGAGTTCCTGCAGGCGGAGATGCGCGTGGCGATGTCGGGGGATGCGACAGAGCTGATGGGGTGAGCTTGATTACGCGGTCTTTGCCTCTGGCCATTCACGGAAGACCACGCAGACCGTGGTCTTGTCCAGCATCGCGAACTCACGGGAACCCCAGGGCTTTAGCTCGGGACGCTTCGAGTTGGGATGCAGCAGGTGCGGGACGCGCTGGGATAGCTCCTTGAATATGCCGTCGACATCATCGGTGTCGATACTGAGTTCCGGCCGGTCTTTTGCTGCGAACTCCGGGCTTTCCACGATGTATGCCTTCGCGCCGTCGCGGGCGATGACGGCCAGGTTGTCGTCGCGGTACAGGACTTCGAACCCAAGCCCGTCGACGAAGAAATCCAGGCCGTCCTGCATGTGGTCGTAGAAGATCTTGGGGATCAGGTTCTTGAACATGCTCACGTGTTCCGGTGGTTCGCTGGAACCAGTGAACCTTCCAGCGTCAGCAACCAGGTTTTTGCCTCAAGGCCACCAGCGAAGCCCGTGAGGCTGCCGTTCGTACCGATGATCCGATGGCAGGGAGCCACGATGGATATCGGATTGCGCCCGTTCGCCGCGCCCACTGCGCGCGAAGCGGTCGGCCTACCGATGGATTCGGCAATTTGAGCGTACGAGCGGGTTTCGCCAAAGGGCACGCGGAGCAACTCGGCCCAGACGTCCTTCTGGAAGGCCGTGCCGTGGAAATCGAGCGTGAGGTCGAAGACGCGTCGCTCGCCGGAAAAGTACTCGTCAAGTTGGCGAGCGGCTTCGTTGAGCACCGGATGGTCGTCCGCTTTTTCAGCGTGCGGCAGCGGAACGCGGCGAGGCGTATCGTTTTCCCAAAGGATCGCCACCAACCCCTGTTCGCTTGCGACGAGCTTCAGGGTGCCGACAGGTGATGGGAGCGCTTTGTAGACGTAGGGCATGGTCGACGAGATGGCGCTCTAGCGGTGGTCAAGTCAAACCGAGATGCTTGGCAACGGCGAAGGTGACGAACAGCAGGAGAGCAAGCGTCGGCACGAAAATGGCGGCCGCCTTGCCAAGCGTGCGTAGCATCGCGCGCCGCTCGGTCTGGCGTCCCTTCTTCCCTTGATCGTGATGCCATTTGATGGCGAAGAACATGCCCGTGCCGAACACGAGCACCTTGAAGGTGATGAAAGCTACGGGGACCCAGTCCACGATATGTTTCCAGGCAATGACGTGTCGCTACCTGACGTAAGGGCAATGGGGAGGCGTCAGGGCAGGCCATGCACGAATGATGCTGCATGCTCGACGTCATGTTACTCGGAACCCATTCCGATGCATCGAGGCATATTGTCCCAGCCACACCGGGATGTACGTACGCGCGGTGCGCGTTCTCCGGGGTTGGCGAGACCGGCTCGCGGCGGCTGTCGAGCCCAAGAAAAAGCCCCGGAGGTTTCCCGCCGGGGCTTGTCCTTTTGATGGTGGAGATGGCGGGAGTCGAACCCGCGTCCGAAGGCGTTTAATCTCCAGATCTACATGCTTAGCTCACCGTTAAGTCTCGTCCACCGACAGCACGGCGTGCTAAGCGCACCGGCGGACATACCTGATTAATCTGGCGTCAGCCCCACAGGCGGAGAGGCTTTCGGCGGTCTCATGATAGTGACCCTACACCGGCGAGCATGAGCACAAGACCGGTTCGGGGGTTTGGCCTTTTTTAGGGGCCGGACAGCTTAGGCGGCGAGAGCCACCGAGTTGTCACCGTAGTAGTTGTCATTGGCAACTATATGTTTTGCAGCTGGTTTAACGAGGAAAGCTACCCCCTCGGCATGCACCAGTAGATCGCACTACCCCCGTCGAAACCAAAACATCCCCGGGGAAAACGTGGTGAACCTACGCCACACAGTATATGGGCGGGGTGGCGGGGTCACAATGGGCTCGCGTGGCTCAGCGTGTAGGGGAGTTGAGCCTCAACTCGTAGGCATTTTCCGACGTACAGCCACTTTTCGACGATTTCGCCTACATCGCGCGTCGGCGCGCCCGATCTTGACTAGGTGCCTGTTGAGGCGGAGAATTTGTGGCTAGCGACTGGGCAGAGACGCGTATGCGCCTCCTGCGGGGCTTAGGCCCTGCCCCAGACGCTTTTTTATTGCGCCGGATTCAATGGAAGGAATCGGTATGTACATCTGCTATCTCGATGAATCAGGGACGACTGAGCCGGGCGATTCCTCGCTTCACTTCGTATTGGTTGGCCTCGCCATCCTGGCTTCCGCCTGGAAGCACAAAGACGTTCAGGTCGACGCCGTAAAGCGGAGATATGGTCTGGAAGACGCCGAGATCCACACTGCGTGGATGTTGCGCGAATACCCGGAGCAGCGGGCGATTCCCGAGTTCTCGAGCTACGACCATGCCGATCGGCGACGCCTCGCGGTGGCACAGCGCACGCAGAACCTGGCCCGGCCGCGCTCAAAGGGTGCTCAGCGGGCGATCTTGCTCAACTACCGCAAGACATCGGCCTACATCCATCTGACGAAGGCCGAGCGTACTCGTTGCGTTGAGGAGCTCGCAGACCTGATCGGATCCTGGGCCGATGCGCGGCTGTTCGCCGAGGCGCAGCGTAAGTCTTCGTTGCCGGACGGCAGGGGTGACTTCGAAGAAGCCTTCGAGCAAGTCGTGACACGCTTCAACACCTGTCTGAAGAATGTCGGTGGAATCCATGGCCTGCTCGTCCAGGACAACAACGAGACCATGGCCGACCGCCTTACGAGGCAGATGCGAAAATTCCATCGCGACGGTACGACTTGGGCGAAGGACATCGAGCTGGTCGTGGAGACGCCACTTTTTGTGGACAGCGAGCTGACCTCGATGGTCCAGTTGGCGGATCTATGCGCCTACGCCATCCGCCGGTTCTTCGATAACGGCGAAGAAGGCCTGCTTGACCGAATCTCTCCCGTGTTCGATCGCAAGCTCAACCGGTTGGTGGGCATTCGCCACTTCACGCGCGCCGAGGCGTGTGAGTGCAAGATCTGCCTTGAGCATGGCCGAAAGCCGGCTCGCTGAGGCGAGCCGGGGTAGTTTTATCGCGCGCAAGCGCGCTCCCACAGGGGCACGGCGGTTAGCCCAGGCGGTTGTGGGAGCGCATTACCCGCTGCTTGTCGATGGCCCACTCGCGTTCCTTGTCGGAGTTGCGCTTGTCGTGCTCCTGTTTGCCCTTGGCCAGGCCGATCTCGCACTTCACCTTGTTGTTCTTCCAGTACAGGGCGGTAGGGACGAGGGTGTAGCCCTTGCGCTCGACCGCGCCGATGAGGCGGTCGATTTCCTCGCGGTGGAGGAGCAGCTTGCGGGTGCGGCGGTCGTTGGCGACCACGTGGGTGGAGGCGCTGATCAGCGGTGGGATCTGGGCGCCGACGAGGAATACCTCACCGTGCTCGATGATGGCGTAGCAGCCCTCGCCGAAGTTGATCCGGCCGGCACGCAGTGACTTCAGTTCCCAGCCCTGCAGCGCCATGCCGCACTCGAAGCGCTGGTCGATCTGGTATTCGTGGCGCGCGCGCTTGTTCAGCGCGATCGTGCCGCGGCCCTCTTTTTCCGTGTCCTTTATCTTCGCTTTCGCCATGTCCGCTAAAATCTTCCGAATCGGTCCCTGATACGAGGCCGGCGGGTCCGTGAGCCGGCAAATACGACGAGGTCTATCCAGTGATTGAAATCCGCCGCAGTGCGATCGTGCCTTTCACGCCCGCGCAGATGTTCGACCTGGTCAACGACGTTGAAGCATACCCAAAGCGCTTCAACTGGTGTGACGCCGCCACCATCGTGGAGCGCGAGGAAAACGCACTGGTCGCCCGGCTCGACCTCAAGTTCGCCGGGATGAAACAGAACTTCACCACCCGCAACACCATGGAGCGGCCGAACCGGCTGACCATGAAGTTCGTGGAAGGGCCGTTTCGGTCGCTGGATGGCGTCTTCACTTTCCAGGCCCTGGGCGACGTAGGCTGCAAGATCGCCCTGGAGCTCGATTTCGACTACGCCGGCCTCGGCGGCTCCGTCCTCAAGATGGGTTTCCAGCAGCTCGCGAACAAGATGGTCGACGACTTCTGCGATGAGGCGCGCCGGCAGTATGGCTGAGCTGGCCGTGGAAGTAGCTTACGCCGGTCCCGAGGGGCAGGCGGTGGTCGAGCTGGTGGTGCCGGCAGGTACGACGGCATGGGAGGCGGTGGGGGTGGCCCTGCCGACGCTTCCCGGTGGGATCCAGCCAGACCAGGGGCGCCTGGGCATCTTCGGAAAGAAGGTGGGGGCGGAGCAGGTGCTGGTGGCGGGTGACCGGGTGGAGATTTACCGGGCGCTGACGCTGGATCCGATGGAGGCGCGGCGGAGGAGGGCGGCCCGGTAGCCTGAGGGCGTCCGGGCGGGGCCAATCGCGCGCAAGCGCGCTCCCACAGGGCAAGCGGGGGCGGGTTCGCCCCCGGGCCGGTTACTTCTTGGAGTCGTCCGTGGTGGCGCCGCCGCCGAAGATGACGCTGTCGTCCTTCTTGTCGTTGGCGCTGGTGTTCTTGTCGCCCTTGGCGTCTTCGATCGGGTTGCTCTTGTATTTCTTCGAGTCTTCGAGGAGCTGCTGGGCATCCTGCTTGAAGAAATCGCCCTCGGTCTTCACCAGCGTGTCGTTGTTGAAGGTGAGGGTGAGGGTACGCGTGGTCATGGGCTTGCCACGGTGCGAATACGTGGAGACGTAGTCCCAGCGGTCGTTATCGAACGGGGAAATGACCGAGGGGGTGCCCAGGAGGACCAGGACC
>NZ_JBQCFT010000423.1:0-4306 GCF_051958795.1 Luteibacter sp.
GCACATGCCCACCGAATTCGCGAAGCTGCTGTTCGCGGCGACAAACATGGGCATGACGGTGGTGGTGGCGGAAGAGGGCACGGCGCCGGTGACGGTGGTGCACCCGAGCGCGGTGATCCCGATCGACCCGCGCAACGGCAAGGACCTGGCCGTGGCCCCGCTGATGAATGGCGAGATGTACAGCTGGAATCCCGATGCGTCGCCTGCGGGTCCGATTTCCATGGTGCTCAGCGTGCCCGACCAGCGTGTGATCGTGCTCCGCAACGGCATCGAGATCGGCCGCGCGAAAGTCGAGGTGAGCAACCCGCTCGTCGGCACGCACGCGTACATCGTGTCCGCGGGCTACATGGCGAACGCCCCGAGCCGCGAAGGCCTGCGCATGCCGAACTGGATCACCATCGGCATCCCCGGCCATGGCGATGAGGCCGGCAAGGTCGTCGACGAAGCCCTCGCCGACCGCGTCGCCGCACCGCGCGAGTTTATGGAGAAGATCCTTCCGGAGCTGAAGCCTGGCGACGTCCTGCTCGCGACCGACGAACGGATCCTTCCCTCGACCACCGGCCCGAAATTGCAGGTCATCGATTCGAATCCGCCGGAACGCGCGCCGTAACCGCAACGCAGCTGTAGGAGCTCACCCTGTGAGCGACGCCGTTCGCGAAATCGCGACAGGGCCTGAGGCTTTGCGGCGAAAGATGTCGCTCACAGGGTGAGCTCCTACAGGTAACGCTCTGCCTCAGTTCGGCAGTGGCAACGAAATCGGATTCGACTTGATGCTGCCGCTCAACGCCGGGAACGGATCGACACCCGTTTCATCCGTGATGTCGTCGATCGACACCACCGTGCAAACCGGCGTATCCACGTTCGTGCAACGCCATGCCGCCGCACCATCCTGGCTCGGGTCGTAAATGGCTTTCCACGTGTAGTTCGGCACGATCACCATATCGGCGCCGATCGTGTCGGGCGTCGGGCCGTCGAAGCCCGGGCCGGTGACGACATAGATCTCGCCATCATCCAGCACCATGTTGCGCAGGCTCGTCTCGATCCGCTCCCACTTGCCCGTGTTCAGTGTGTGGTTCTGCGGCACCATGTTCGCCAGGGAGAAGCTATCGCGCTGGGCCGTGGCATTCGGCTCGTCGCCGCTTGGCGTCATGTGGCCACGGTCGTATCCGCTGCCCTTGTAGTCGGAGAGTTCGGAGCGGTCTTCTTCCGGGATACCGGTTTCCGCATGGAAGGCATCCTTGCGCGGCGTATCCTGCGCATCTTCAATCTGCTGGGCGGTGAGGTGTTCGGCGGACCACAGCGGGCCCTTGGTGACGCCGGAGGCGATCAGCGAATACGCGTTGAAGCAAAGCGTGGTGGTACGTTCGGCGAGCGAGGAATCGACGAGATCCGGTGCTTCCGACCCCTGGAACAACTGCGGGCACGAAGTTTCCGAAGCGTGTGCGGCACCGGCGAGTACGAAGACAACGACGGCGCAGAACGCGCGCGCATGGCGTTTGAACATGGTTTGTTCCCCAAATGGACACGAAAGCCCCTGTTCGCGAGCCCGGCCATTCTTGCCGCGTAACGTGACGCATGCGGTGCACATGTAGCGCGCGAAGTGCGACTACGGTCACGCTTCCGCGCTTATCAATCGTTCGTTCAGCGACAGAAGCCGTTTTCGCCTATGGCCTCGGCGAGGTAATCGACGAACGACGCGATGCGTGCGGAGATCGCGGTGTTTCGGTAGTACACCGCGTTGATCGGCTGGCGGTGTTCCACCGTCTGCTTCGCCAGCACTTCGACCAGCGTGCCTGCCTGCCGGTCTTCCCACGTCATGAAATCCGAAAGCACAACGATGCCGTTGCCGCCGAGCGCGAGGTGGCGCAGCGTTTCGCCGCTCGATGACGAAAGCGCAGGGCGTACGTGTACCGGCTGGCGCTTTGCATCCAGTACCGGCCAATCATTGAGCGAGTCGGGCTCGGTGAATCCCAGCAGCGTGTGCGAAGCCAGGTCAGCTACGTTGCGCGGTGTGCCGTGCTTCTTGAGATACGCGGGGCTGGCCAGCAGGCGTATGCGACTCGTACCGATCGGCTTGGCATGCAACGTGGAATCCTTCAGCCGGCCGATGCGCAGGGCAACGTCGGTACGCCGCTCGAGCAGGTCGATGTAACCCTCACTGGTGTGGAGCTCAAGCTCCACATCGGGAAAGCGCTCGCGATAGCCGGCTACCAGTGGCGCAACCACATGGAGCATGAAAGGCGTCGCGGCATCGACGCGCAGGCGGCCCGCCGGGCGCGCGCGGCGGGTGGCCATGGCCTCTTCGGCACCCTCGACGGCCGCAACGATCTCGCGGGCCCGTTCCAGGAAGGCCTCGCCTTCGTCGGTGAGCTCGATCCGCCGCGTAGTCCGGCGGATCAGCGTGGTCTGCAGCTTCTGTTCCAGCCGCCCCAGCGTTCGGCTGGCAGCCGACACCGTCTGGTCAAGCTGCTGCGCCGCGCTCGTGATCGAGCCGGTATCGACGACCGCAATGAAGTTCTGGATCTCGTCGAGCGTGATGTTCATCGTTGCGTTCGCGGTAAGTGTGACTCGCTTATACGCGGCTTTTTTGGCAAAAGTAAGCCCCACTAAGGGGCGTTACGTCGGTCGGATCGTCCAGACCTTTTCCTCACGCACAAGCAGATCAGTAAGACCGATGTTCTCGAGGAAAGCCACATCATGCGAGACGACGACAAGCGCCCCGGTGTACTCGCGCAGCATGGCCTCGACCGCTTGTAGCGACGCAAGGTCGAGGTGGTTGCCGGGTTCGTCGAGTAACAGGAGTTGTGCGGGTGGGGTGGCGAGGAGCGCGAGGGCCAGCGCGGCCTTCAGTCGTTCCCCACCACTGAGCAGCGCGGTGGGTCGGGTTGCAACATCCGCCTCGAATCCGAGCAGGGCCAGGCGGGAACGGAGTTCGCCTTCGGCTACGCCTGGCGCTGCCTGTTTAAGCTGCATGATCGTCGACGACGCGGGGTCGAGTCGCGACAACCGCTGGTCGAGCCTGGCGAACGGCACGAAGACCTCGGCGGTGCCGGACGAAGGGGCCAGCTCGCCCGCAAGCACCTTCAACAGCGTGGATTTCCCGCATCCATTGGGCCCGATCACGCCGATGCGTTGCCTGCCGGTGATGGTGAGGTCGATCGCACGAGCGTCCGTCTGAACCCATGGCAGGACAACGTGGCTTAGCTTTGCAGCCCGCCCCGGTGTTGTCTCGAACTCGGGTGCCCGCAGCACCACGGTCTTGTCGGAACCAACACGCGCAGCAGCCTCGCGGGTTCGCTCATTCAGCTGCTCTCGCTGTGCCGCTTGTTGTTCGCGCAGCCGTGCAGCGGTGCCTTCGCTCTTCTCCTTGCGCCTGCCCAGAAGGATCGGTGCCTGGTTCGCGGTCTTGCCGGCGCGCTCGCCGCGAGCGGCGCGTTGGTTGATGCGTTCGTTCTGCTCGCGCAAGGCCTGCTCGCCGCGGCGTCGCTCCGCCCTGGCGCTTGCAAGCTCACGTTGCGCGGCTTCGCGATCTTTCGCCTTCTCGCCTGCATAGAAGGTGTAACCGCCGCCATACGCGCGCAACGCTCCGCCGTCGAGCTCAAGCGTACGTTCCATCGTGTCGAGCAGAACGCGGTCGTGGCTGATCACGAGCAGGCCGCCGCGCCAGCCGGCTAGCCAGGTCATCAACGCATCGCGACCGGCGCGATCCAGGTGGTTGGTTGGCTCATCGAGGATGAGGTAGCCCGCGCCGGAAAGGCGGGCGCCGAGTAGCGCAACGCGCATCGCTTCACCGCCGCTGAGCTGCGCCGCAGGTGCGCCAGGGTTGAGCTTGCCCAGTTGCGCTTCATCCAGCGCCTGGCGGAACCGATCGCGCAGGTCCCAGTGCGTACCCACTATCTCGAAGTCGGAAGCGTCGACGCCGCCGGCCTCGATGCGCTCGAGTGCGCCAAGAATGTTTTCCACCCCAGCCAGCGAAGCGACCGTGCCACAACCGCCATCGGCTTGCTGCGCGAGGTAATGCACGTCGACCGCCCGCTGGCACCGTCCCGTCGTCGGCGGCAACAGCCCCGCGTAGATCTGGCCAAGCACGGACTTACCCACGCCATTGCCACCCACGAGGCCCGTAGGGCGCGCATCGAGGGTTTCAAAGAGATCGTGGAAGAGGACCCTGCCATCCGGCAGGACAAACGAGACGCCTTCCAGCGTCAGGAGAGAGGAGGTCATCGATTTCACCAGGCATGCCATGCACTCCCCGCGTTAAACGGGGCGGGAGGAGAGCGGGCCGTCAGAGGGACGGCGGCATTAC
>NZ_JBQCFT010000424.1:0-2328 GCF_051958795.1 Luteibacter sp.
GGGATGGCCACAGGACCTGCGGCGGTGTCGCGAAGGATGTCGCCCACAGGGTGGGCTCCTACGACGGAGTACCGAGCTTCAAGGGCTGCGTTCGGCCGGGGCCCCGTCGAAATACGTGTAGGTTTTGCCGTTATCGGTCAATTGCTTCGTCTTCAGGGTGAAGCGGTACGTGCTGCGGCCCATGGGGCTGCCATCGACCCGGCGGACATCGAGGCCGGTGGCCGTATCAGTAGTGATGTCAGCCGGCTGCACGGCCAGGCCGTCGCCATTGCGGCCCTCGACGCCCTCGCGCAGGACGCGCCCGTCGGCCTTGCCCAGGTCGACGCCAAGCACCGCGGCCAGGGTCGGCGCGAGATCGACGTTGCCGCTGGGCAGCTCGCTACGCAGGTTTTTGCGGAAGTCCGGCCCGGTCAGCAGCAGCGTGTTGTGCACGTCCACGGGGCTGAAGCTGCCGTGCATGCCGCGCTCGTTGCTCATGCTGGTGTACACGGTGCCGCGGAAGCCCTGGATCGTGGCGTCCGGATCGAAGTCGTAGCTCGCGATGATGTCCGGTGCGCGCTTGTTGGCCAGATGCACGGTGGCGAGCGGCAGGGTGCCCGGGATCCTTCCGTAACGCGCATCCACGAAGATGGCGCCGAACATTTCGCGCGACTGCAGGAAGCGCACGGCCTTTTCGATCTCCGCGCGATCGTGCGATGGCAGGTAGAGGTACTCGCTGCCGCCGTTCGGCGCGATGACGAAGGCTTCCTTCGGCAGATCGGCCGGTACCTTGTAAGCAGGCGTCGTGTACGGTCCCGGCTTGCCACAGATGCGGCCATCGTCGTCGAAGCGCGTGGCATGAAGCGCCTTGCCGTTCGCAAGGATGCCCGACATCACGGGCGCATAGATGCAGCCAAAGCCATCGAACGCCGTGAAGCCGGCCTGGGTCATTTCATCGGCCAGGCGGATCGCGCCAGACGTGGAGAATCCCCACTCGTTATCGATGCGACCCACGCGGCCATCCGCGATCTGGCGCAACGGGAACAGGTCGCGCGGCCCGGCGACGTTGCTGTGTGCGTGGTCCGAGACGATCACGAGATCCGTATCGCTCTCCATCCCCAGCGCCTTCAGTTTCGCCTGCAGCTGGCCGAGCAGCTCATCCTGCGCGCGCAGGGCCAGGTGGAAGTTGGGCGAGCCCACGCCGTACTGGTGCTCGGTCGAATCCGGGTTGCGCAGCCAGACGAAGCTGACGTCCGGCTTCTCTACCGGGAGGATGTACTCGAGGAACGCTTTCATCAGGTAGGCGTTCGACGCGGTCGGCGGCGCGCCCGCACCATCGGAGGCATCCGAGGTGCTGCCATCCTTCAGGGTCACGAGGGGCAGCTGCGCGGTGGGCGCGCCGTTATCCGGCTCCAGGTGGAAATGCTCATCGTCATAGGCGTGCACGATGTTGGCCGGCAGCTTGAAGCCAGCCGCCGAAAGCTTGCGCGCGAACGCCAGGGGCAGCGCCACGTTCTCGTCGAGGATCGTGCCGCCCTCATGGATGTCCTGCAGGAACGCCGGGCCGGATTTGCCGACCACGGCGGTCTTCAGCCCCTTCTTCCGCGACCGTTCCAGCAGGGTCGGCGCCTGCAGCAGGTCGTGGTGGTAGTGGCCGTCGAGGGCCCGCAGCACCGCGTAATCCTCGGTGTAGACCGGCGCGGTGAAATCGCTAGGCGCGCCCTTGGCATCGAAGCCGCTGGCGCCGGGGGCCCAGAAGCGGTTGCCGAAGAAGCCGATCGTGCCTGGGAACGAGCCGGTGGCGAAGCTCGACGCGTTCACCATGGTGAAGGTGGGATAGGTCGCGTGGTTATCCGCGAAGAACGTGCCCTGCTTCACCAGCGCCGCCAGGTTCGGGGTGTCCTCCTCGCTGATCGCGTCGGGGCGCATGCCATCCCATACGAACACGATGACGCGGTGGGCAGCGCTGGCTTCGCTGGAGGCGAGGGCCAGGAACAGCAGGGCGGTGAGGCGGGTGCGCAGTGACATGGAGAGGTCCGTGCAAGGGTTCGCCATTGTTGGGGCGAAGTGTTGCAGGTTTTCGCGGTATTTGAGACTCGGTTCACCAAACGGCGGTTGCGCCGCGGATCGTAAGAAAACGTCCACACAGCAAAGCCACTCTCGTCGGCTTTCCCACCGTCGAGTCCCCTGTCGATGAAGTTCTCCCGTTCCGCCCTGTTCCTGGCGCTCGCCGCCGCCGTCGCTGTCCACGCCCATGCCGAGGACGCCCCGCCGCCGAAAACCCAGGACCTCGAGGCGGTATCGGTCATCGGCCAGGGTGAAACCCGCCAGGTGCAGCGCATCGTGCCG
>NZ_JBQCFT010000425.1:0-9329 GCF_051958795.1 Luteibacter sp.
GATCAGGTTCAGCACTTTCGAAGCGGCGGACATGGGCAAAACCTCGGCAATAGGTGTTGGGGCGCAGGGCTTGTAGCAATCGCTATGCCAGCGGCTCCGCAGCGGAAGACCGGGCTGGATCAAGCTCCGGCATCATAGACCGGCCAAATGACATGTGCTGGATTGCACCACGACGGTGCATTTATAAGCCTCATGCACCAAATCGGCTGCGTTGCGGCATGCCTTGCGCCAATGCGCCGCGCCCACGCAAGATGCGCTCGCCGAACGGGGCGGGGGCGCCGCGGCTTTCAGGGACCGGGAGAGAGCCATGGGTGCAAAGCCCCAGCGATGGATCGCGTGCTTGCTGTTATTGGCCTGGCACGTGGCCGGTGCCCAAGCAGCACTGCCGCCGATAGAGACCGCAGCCGTACGGGATGACACACGCCCCACCACGCGCGAAGGCAAAGACCTCGTTGCAGCGCTGCATGGCGCGCCCACGGAGGGCGACCTGTTCGATCTGGCGAGCTTGGGACCCTCCGCACCCTCGGCGGCGGGAGACGCCGCCATCGCGCTGCTTGATAGTCCACGACCCGACATTCGCGCGATCGCGGCAGCCTCCCTCGGCTACGTCCGCTACCCGCCGGCACAGCAGGCACTCCAGCGTGTACTGGCCGATCCTGCCGATGCCTACGCCAGTGCCTTTGCGGCCCTGGCCTTGGGGCGCCTGGGCGACCGCGCCGCATTACCTGCGCTCCGCCGGGCCGCCAGCGGCTATTGGTATCCACCGGTTCGGGATTACGCCGCCGCCGCGATCAACCAGATCGAGCACCCGGCGCCGCTTACACCGTTCCACCGACAGGAATGGGCCCTGGGCCGCACCTTGCCTTACGACTCGCGTTGCGCGCTTACCGATCGCCCCATGGTTTTGCCGGAGCTGTCCATCGATGGTGGACGGCTATACGGCATCGACAAGGGCGAGTTCGGGGGTGGGCTGTACTTCGACGATGGTCAAGGCCATGTCAGCCAGCTAGGCGACATGAACGTGCAGGCCATCACACGGCTGGGCACCGACATCATCGCGATCTCGGGCCTGTCGCACCTGGGCTGGGTGAATGGTGCCGTGTACAAGCTCGAGCGCGGCCAGCACGGCGATTGGCACGCCACGTACTGGCGCCGCCTGCCCTGGGCGCCTTACGGGGCCGTAGCCGAGCCCGGCCAGCTCCGCATCGTCCTACCGGCAGCCGACATCCTTCTCGCCACCGATGGGAGCTTCTCGATGGCACCGTGCCCCGGTACGCGTCACGGCGAGTGGCGTGATCGCGTGGGTTCACTGAGGCCGGCCTCACCTTCCCTCTTCCCGAAGTCCAACCCGCTTCTTCTTGCAGGCGAACCATGAGCAACGCGACCGCACAAACGCCGCAAACCGACGTCCTGACCATCCATACCGTACGCACACCCGCCAGCCTCCGCCGCAGCGTGATCGGCATGTACCGCTGGGCGCCGCGCGCCTTGTTCGTCATGGCGATCGCGGTCGTCGCCGTGATCGCTTGCTCCGTGGGTACGCCGAGCCATCGCCCCCATGACTGGCTCCCGCCCATCGTCGGCATCGTCTCCGGCCTGGGCTTCATGGTGTGGATGATGACGACGACGGTACGCAGGCTTGCCGACAAGGCCCGGCGCGAAGGCTCACCGGTGTTCACGATCACCCGCGACACCGTGAAGTACACCACCACGGTCATGTCCGCCGAAGTGGCATGGCGCGCGGTACACAGCGTCTGCGTGTCACCACACACGCTGTACGTCTTCACTACGCGCTCCTGCGCGCTCTTCATTGATCGTGGCGCGCACGATGCGCGCTTCCTTGAACTGGCGCGCGCTGCAGGCGTCAGGGTGCGCGGAGCGTGACCGTGGCGAGTTCGCCACCCACCCGCGCCACGCTGGATCCCGAGGTCACAAAAGCATGGAGCGCTGCGCTCGCCGCGTACGGGAAACGCTTTGGCTGGCTCTACGTCGTGGGCGGCGTCGGGATGGTGGTTGGCCTGGCAGGCCAGTGGCTCGCGGGCAAGTGGATGCTCCTGGCCGTCATACCGGGCATGGGGGCCTTCTTCGCAGCGGCCGTAACGTCGAGAACGGCCGCGCCGAAGTGTCCCCATTGTGGCGAGTTGCCTTATCCACCCTTTCGGCGTGGGGTCGATCCCTACTCCGTCGAGTGGTGTACGCACTGCCTTTACTGGTTGCGCAAGCCCTGGTGACGTTGAACAGACTTCCTGCAGACGTTCGCTGCAATGAAGTCGCGCACATGGTCTGCGCAGGCCTGGGGATTCGACTGCAGGATGCCGTGCGGTCCATCGACTGCCTTGAGAATCGAATCCGGGCGGGTGGCGTGGATATGCTCCGTCGCCGCTTGCGGCACGAGAACATCGCGTGTCGCACGCAGGCAGAGCAGCGGAACTACCGTCAAGGCGAGCGAGGAGGAGACATCCACCGATAGCGTGGCTGCCAGGCGCCCTCGAAGCGCCGCGTTCCCAATGCCCGACACTGCCTCCATATAGGATTGCCTCAACGCTCGCGGTGCACGATTGCCGATCAGGAACGGAAGCGATGCGTGCGCCCAGGCCCGGCTCATGAACATGAGTGGGACCAGGGACGAGAGATGCCTTGCCCAAGGCCTCGGGCTACGTGCGAACGTCGCGGCAAGCACCAGGCCACGCAAGCCGGGTGGCTTCTTCGCGGCCAACAGGATAGCGAGCGGACCGGCGAATGACTCACCCAACAAGATGAAGGGCGACGGCGGAAGCAACGGTGCGACGTACTCCGCGAGCTGGTCGTATCCGGCGCCGGCCTGATCAGCGTATGGAATGATCTGTACTCGCAGATCGTCACCCAGGCACGCCCGGAATGGCTCAAAAAGCATGCCGGTACCATCCATGCCGGGGAGCAGCACGAGTGTCGGCGCATTATTGTGGCTCATAGCCACCGGCGGGCACCGTCGTGCCCTGAACTCGTGAAACCATCTGCGCCCCTCGTGTTGACGAACCGATTTTATGAATACCCCAAAATCGGTGACTGGCACCCCTAATCATACTTCTCTATGCGGAATAGCTTATCGCGCTGGGACAGCCTCGTTACGATGAACACGTCTTGATTCAATTCAGCGGGAAGCTTGTCGCGAAGCATAGATGCAACGAACTGAATACCTTCACGTTCAGCGAGCGCGGCGATCCTCGCGAGCTGATTTCCGTGCATCAACTCTCGTTTATCGTTAAGCAGAAAATGAACGCAGGGGATCATCTGATCGTCGGCGAAAATTGTGTACGCCAGATCGAAGCAAGCGATCTCGCCTTGCTTCTTTCCGGAGCTCATATTCGTGTTGAACGCAGAAAACTTGAATATCGAGGCTCCACGTCTTGCAACTCGCTCGACTTTAACAGCGAAGCTCTCCCCATAAAGCTCTTGAGATACTTCGGAAAAAATGACATTAAACCGATTGAGTTGAGACTGAATGCGCTGCTGGGCATCACGCGAGAACATGAGACTCTCGAGATTCCTGAGGCTAACTTCTATCTCATCGATGCGAGCGTTTACCGATCGTATCGATGCAATTTGGCTTTCCGCCTCTCCCTTTCTTCTACTGAGGTCATTTAGCCTTGCGTTTAGGTCAGACAAACGCTCGTATGTCATCCCATCGAGCACCGAAGACGCCAGCGACCGTTCCTCGCTTACAACGTGGGCACGCAGATTCTTCAGGCTGGAAATGCGCTCACGAATTGACGTCAGGTCGCGTTCGATATATGCGGCCTTCTGCTCAAGCATTCCATTATGGAATTCTACAAGCTGTTCGAACGACTTCTGTATCCCGTCGACGTGATCACGTGCCGACATATAGAGCTGCCGTAAGGCCGCCATATCAATCGTGACACTTGAGGTGCGAAGCTCTCTCGCCGCATCAGTGATCAGCTTCTCCTTAAGCTGAAGATGCGATATCTCTTCAGATGCCACGTGAGCCTGGACCTTAAGATCGCTGAGTATCCTCAGATCCTCATCCATGCTAGCCCTAACGCCTAGCGAGGTGACCTCGGCGTTTATTCGCGAGATCCCGGCCTCGACGACGGCAAGCGTCGCCTCGTATCCAGATAACGATTGCGTTCGCTGAAGGCGAGCCAGAAAGCTCTGTTCAATGCGTCGATCAGCAAGAAGCATCTGCTTCTGCTCTCCGTCGGCCACGTCGCAACCGAACATGAAGAGATAGAGGGACTCATACTCCTCATCCCTCGTGAATTTGTCTAGCGTCTTCAGCGTATTCGAATTCGCCGATTCACTATATCGAATATTATGGGAAATGATCTGCCTGTATGTGGGCTTCTTCCCGAGCTGGCCCGGCACCAACAGTTCCGAAACCGCCTCTTTGAAGCCCTCCTCCGTATAAGACTGACCCGACACGCGCCGAATTGCTCGCTTGCGCGATAGGAAGTTGCGTTCGATGCACACGTCTCCCGAAGGGTCGGAGGAAAGATCTTGAGTTAGGCACAGCGAGACGAGAACCTCCTTTTCAATCAAGTAGTCCTTAACAAGACGATACTCGTCCTTACCAGTTTCAGGATCGGTATAGATCTGCTTCGGGCTTCCCCCCAAGCAGAAATCGACGAGCATGAGGGCCGTCGTCTTGCCCACACTGTTACCCGTAGACTTGCCCGCACCTGTCGGCGTCTCATCAACGATTAGGTTTAGGCCCTGACGGAACTTGATTTCTCGAATCAAGCCGTCCACTGATGATATGACCAAGGCTCTTAAGAACATAGGGCTAACCAACCATCTCCATCCAACTCCACAAGATCAAGTAGAAAAAGCCAGTCCAACGAGAGCACGAAAACGGGAAAAGAAATCTCCGACTTAACGAGTCCGAATAACTCGTAAATAGAAGCGCGACGAACCTCGTACAGGTGCTGAAGTAAAAGACCGCCGCCGAAGTAGGCCGATTGCCTTGGATTAACGTCTTCAGGCAAGAGCATGAACGACCCCTGGCGGTCTATCAAAGACCTTGCAGTTCATGAAAGCGTGAACGACAAGGGCAGCAGCCGCAAACTCCGCATCCTCCATCGCTACATGACCTGCGAAACCTTCACTTTCCGAAAAGCGTCCAACGACCAAAGAAACGAGCTTTAGAAACCTCTTATCGCTCGACGCCTCGTCAGAGGTACTTGCGTAAAGGGCGAGAATCGCCAGAAAAACTGATCGACTCTTGTTGTTTCCGAGACGGTCGAACTCCGCATATATAGCATCGACCTTCGCCGTGTATGGCGCGCACTCCTGAATGATGCGCCTGGCCTCAATCAGCTTGTTATGGTCGATCTTCTCGTCGATTGCAAAGGGGAGACCGGCGCTTGCCAGGCTTGAAATGGCTTCCGCCTCTGCAAGCTTGACGATCATGGCGCCGAGTGTGCTCTGAAGTTTAGCTGTCCGTCGTTCGACAAATTCGCTCTTTATGAACTCATAGACCGGCGCCTGATCAATGGCTCGAAGCGCCACTATGCAGTTCATGATAGAGATAACGTCGTGGATGTCCTTGACCGGATCAAAGCTCAGGCCCGATACATTCTCGTAAACCTGCTTTCGCAGCTTACTCGCGTCTTTACAAATTGATATGAACTGAAATCGGTCTACTTTGTAGGCGGTATAGTCTCTCGCCAAAGCCCCTTCAATCTTGTCCTTTGTAGCAGTTGCCGATACTTGAATGGCGAGTCCTGCAGATTCATCGATTAAGTCGATACCGGGCGCGTTCTGCGACGTGGTATTCAGATTTATCAGCTTCAGACCGAAAATAAGGTTGAGCAGATGTAAATAGAAGGTCTCGCAGTGCGTGTGTAGATGAAGGACATTCAGTCGACCAAGGGTCTCGACCTGCCCAGCAAGGGCCGTCAGCTTCTCAGCACAGAATTCTGCATACATCGAACGCAACATAGGCACCTCTTCCTTGACTCGAGAAATAATACCCTATAGCTCAGACGTTTAGGCCGTGGTGGACGTACGTAACGTCTGAATCGAATGTAGGGCATGAGCCCGGAGGCGGTAGGCGGCACCCTACGTGGATGAGGGTGACCGACCCACCCGCCCGTAAGCAAACCGCCGAAGGCCGGCTCCGTCTACCTCGGCGGCCAAATGGTGACCGCAGGCGTTTGCTCGCCGGGGCGACGATGTAACGCCGCTTATACTCTCTTGATTGGGGTAGCCTTTGAGCATGAGGTATCCATGAGCCACCGTACCTTGTGCCTCACCCTTTTAATGGCGCTACCTGTGATCGCGCGCGCCACGCAGCATACGTACGCCAATCCGATCGACATCGACTACCGGTACAACTGGGAGGTGATGAACGATGGCGTTTCGTTCCGCACGGGCGCTGATCCCACGATCGTGCGGTATGGCGACGCGTATTACCTGTTCCAGACCCTTGCCGATGGCTACTGGGTATCAAAGGACCTGCTGCACTGGGACTTTGTCAGCCCCGACCACTGGCCATTCGACGGGAATGTCGCACCGGCAACCCTTGTCGCCGACGGCAAGTTATTCCTTATGCAATCGGCATTCGCGCCGAAGCCGTTGATGGTGTCGACGGAACCGGCCCACGGGAAATGGAGCTTCTGGACGCACCAGTTGCCGCCCGTGCCTGGGGCGACGCGCTACGACCCCGCCGGGAATCTCGAGGTCCGTGGACCGCTCCCCCCTGGACCGTGGGATCCCGGTCTCTTTCGCGACGACGACGGCAAGGTGTATCTCTACTGGGGCTCGTCGGATAAGTATCCGCTCTATGGTGCGCAGCTCGACATGCGCCTCGACTCGAGCGAAGGCGAGGGAAAGCGCCTTGCGTTCGTGACCCAGCCGCTTGCGCTTCTGCATCTGGATCCCGCGAACCATGGCTGGGAACGGTTTGGTCCGGACCATACGATGGGCGACAAACCGGCGTACATCGAAGGCTCGTGGATGAACAAGCACGGCGGCCGTTATTACCTGCAGTACGGTGCACCCGGGACCGAATACAACGTGTACGGCACCGGGGTATATGTCGCGACTTCGCCGATGGGTCCGTTCGCCTATGCACCTTACAACCCCGTGGGCTATAAACCGGGCGGCTTCGCCACCGGCGCCGGACACGGCTCGACGTTCGACGACGCGTACGGCAACACGTGGAACACGGGCACCACGTGGCTGGGCGTGAACCAGACCTTCGAACGACGCATCGTCATGTACCCCGCGGGCTGGCACGACGATGGCGAGATGTGGGTCGACACACGCTTCGGCGATTTTCCCCACCGCATGCCCGACCGCGCGCTTAGCGACGGCGAGACGACCTTCACCGGTTGGATGCTGCTTTCTTATCGAAAGAAGGCGACGGCTTCGTCCGCATTGCCGGAGCATGCCGCGTCGGCGCTCACCGATGAAAACCCGCGCACGTTCTGGGTCGCGAAGGAAAACCGCGCAGGCGAGAACGTGACGCTGGACCTGCAAGGCACGCCGACCGTGCGTGCCATCCAGGTGAACTATGCGGATTACCGGTCGGATCGCTACGGCGATGCACCCGACATCGTGACGCAGTTCGTGCTCGAAGGTTCCGCGGACGGCAAGCACTGGGTGACCCTTGCCGATCTTTCGTCATCCGACCGCGACCGGCCCAACGCTTACCTTGAACTCGATCACCCCGCTCGCCTTCGTTATATCCGCTACGTGCATAAGCATGTCGGCGCGAAGCACCTTGCGATCTCGGATATCCGCGTATTCGGAAACGCCGATGGCCCGGTGCCACAGGCACCCCGGGACGTTAGCGCGACGCGTGGAGCGGACACCCGCGAGGCAACGATCGCCTGGAAAGCCGTGCCGGGGGCGGTCGGTTATAACCTGCGCTGGGGCCTCGCGGCCGATCGGCTGCACTCGACCTACCAGCGTTTTGCCGATCAGCCCACATCGTTTACCCTGCGTAGTCTGAACAGGGGCGTCCGCTACGTCGTGGCGGTCGAAGCTTTCGACGAGCATGGCGTCTCCGAACTTTCTCAAACCGTGGAGCTTCCCCCTCGATAGCTCCACGCCCACGGTTCGCAGCGATGACCAAGAAGCACGATAACGATACCCCCGACACCGGCCGCCGCCGCCTCCTTGGTGGCATGGCCACCACCGGTGCGATGCTCGCGCTCGGCGGCGCGGCGGATGCGGCCACCCCTGCAGCGAAGGCCAATGCGCCCGCGCCCACCGGCGCCGCGCTGGATGCGCTGCTCGAGAAGCACATCCACAACGTCGTGGTGATCTACGCGGAGAACCGCAGCTTCAACAACCTGTTCGCGAACTTCCCCGGCCTGAAGGAACCGCTGAAGGACGTACCGCCGGAGCGCTACACCCAGCGCGACCGCGACGGCTCGGTGCTGAAGACGCTCCCGCCGATCTGGGGCGGCCTGGTGCCGCACGAGCAGACCGTGGACCACCGCACGTACAAGATCGCGGAGGACGCGATCACCGGCCTGCCCAACGCACCATGGGCACTGCACACCGGTGACGGCACGCCGCTGCCGCATGGCGTGGTCACGCGCGACCTCGTGCATGCGTTCTACAACAACCAGCTGCAGATCAACGGTGGCAAGAACGATGGCTTCGTCGCCTGGGGCGACAATGGCGCACTCACGATGGGCCATTACGCCGATACGCCGGTGCACCTCCGCCTGTGGCGCCTGGCCGAGCAGTTCACGCTGTGCGACCGCTTCTTCATGGGTGCGTTCGGCGGTTCCTTCCTCAACCACCAGTACCTCGTCGCCGCGCAGCCGCCGTTCTATCCGGATGCGGACAAGAGCCCGGCGCAGTTCGCCATCGCGGTGACCGAGAGCGGCAGCGCCACCGACTACCGCCTCAAGATGGACGAGAAGTCGCCGAAGAGCGCGATGCAGGGCAAGCCGAAGTTCGCCCACCACAACCAGCTCACGCCGGACTTCTACGCGGTCAATACGATCGGCCCGCCGTATTCGCCGGGCTTCAATGTCGATCGCAAGAATCCGTTGCTGGCGGATGCGACGAGCCCGAACACGCTCGTGCCGCAGAAGCACAAGCAGATCGGTGACATGCTCTCGGCCAGGGATGTCGACTGGGCCTGGTACGGTGGCGGCTTCCAGGCCGCGCTCGACGGGAAAGGCGATAGCGAGGACGGCACGTTCCCCTCGACGCCGAACTTCCAGCCACATCACCAGCCGCTGAACTATTTCGTTTCACTCGCACCGGGAACGGGAGCGCGCGCAAAGCACCTGCGCGATGGTGGCCTGGGCGAATCGCCGAAGACCAACAGGTTCCTGGCTGATGCGAAGGCCGGCAAGCTGCCTACC
>NZ_JBQCFT010000426.1:0-8914 GCF_051958795.1 Luteibacter sp.
CGAGTCCTCGCCCGCCACCTACGGCGGCGAGCCGATCCTTTTCACCACGAGCGTGGGCGTGGCCACGGGTACGGGCACCCACATCCAGAGCCTGATCGATACCGCAGACACCGCGCTCTACCAGGCCAAACGCACCGGCCGCGATCGTGTCGAGGCGATGGTTTCGGAGCCCGCGGCAGGTCCGAGAAGCGCGACTCTCGTCACCGACGGGGTAGCCAGCTAGTCAGGGCCTAGCGGGCTGCAATGGATGGGCTTCCATCCGCCGCTGTTGCGCCCCATGACATGGAGCTCTGTGCAACGGCAGAGGGTCGTTCCGCCCCGCACCCGACGCTCCAGGTCACGCACCACCATCTCGCGCTCAGCCGCCCGGCGCAGATTTCGAGCGACGGACAGGTGGGGCACGAAACGCTCGAAGGTGCGGCCCGTTGCCGGCCTGCCAGGGAATGCGTGCTCAAGGGCGTGCGCGAGTTCGACGATGGCGGCGTCAGGCGCCGGCGCGAGCCAGACGGTGGAAGGGAATGTACCGACATGATCGAGGGAGAACAGCAACGGACGACGCATCGCTGCGACAACGTCCAGTGTCTCGAGATGCGCTTTCGTTATGTCTTCCGAATCGTAAAACGGATACAGGACGGTGAAGTGCGCACCAAGACCGAGCTTCGCCGCTGGATCCAACCGCGAGCGCAGATCACCCACGAGCGATTCCACATCAGGCACCAGCAACGCGAGGAGTGTCCGGCTCACACGGCCTCGATCGCGACGTTACCAATCCAGTTCCGTGCGCGGCGACCGAGCCGGGCATCTTCTTCCTCGCCATCGAAGTCCACGGCGACCGGGGCGGAAAGGATGCTGCGATCCTCGAACGCACGTGTGTTGACGACGGCATAAACGCTCCCATCGATCTCGCTGGCGCACACGACGACCACGCCACAGCGCGCGCAGACATGGAAGTCGGCCGTGTTCGTGCCAAAGCGATACTTCGATACGAGGCGGCCATCCGCGACGCGCACGCGTATCGAGGCATGGGGATGCGCCGTCCATTCCGCACCATGCTTCTGACAGAACGCACAGGCGCACGCACGCGGCGCTACCGCGACCCCGGCCGGCCAGCTCAGTTCGAACGCCAGGTTGCCGCAATGGCAGGAGCCGCTGATCTGCATGGTGCCCTCCCTTGTGCTTTACGCACCATGGTAGCGCCTCGACGACTAGCGATCCTCGAGCCGCGGATGCCAGGGGGCTCGGAAGGTCCGGCTGGTGGAAGCGCAGCCCGAGCCGATCACCCTCCCCGACCACGGCGACGTGCGCGCCCGGAGACGCATCGCCCACCGAAACGGCGAGCGCACGCGGATCGCCAACATTCCGGATCGTCTGCCACGCGGCCGCGAGGTCACGGCCGTCACGCCTGAGTACCGGCGTCCGCGTTGCCAGCTGCGGCATACGTGCGGGCGCCGTGCTCAGGCATGGAGCGAACAAGCCACACCGCGAACTATCAAGACGCGTTCGCGACCCGCATTTTCTTACTAGTATGACTAAACTAGGTCAGGGGAGCATAGATTGGCCTTGGGGCCTGCTTCCCTTGGGGCTTGCTGCACATCACATGGAACGAGGGGGACGCGAAGTGAAAGGTTCGATACTCACCGCTGGCTTGCTGGCTTTGCTCGCCGGACAGGTCTTTGCAAAGGAAGTCACGTACTACTACACCGACCCGCAAGGTACCGTTCTCATGACGACCGACGCGTCCGGTAACCAGAAATCGCACTCTGAGCGAAGCCCGTTCGGAAGGCAGGTGGCGTCGGACCAACCGGACGGCCCGGGTTATACGGGGCACGTGGACGATGGCGAATCGCAGCTTATTTACATGCAGGCCAGATATTACGACGGAGCCCTGGGCCGATTCCTCAGCATGGACCCCCTACCGGCCGTTCCCGCGAACCTCGATCGGTTCAATCGCTATCAGTACGCCGGCAACAGCCCGTACAACAACATCGATCCTGACGGTCGTGACCAAGTCGTCATTGCTGGCGGCCGTCGCACTGACTCCATCAACGCATTCGGCCATATCGGCATAGCTGTTGAAGGATATGGCATGGCCAGCTATGGAACGGACACGCCCCTCGGCTCGTCGAGTGAAGCCTATGTAGGAAGTCAGGCGCTGTCGCGCGACCAGGTGATCAGCGTGATTGGTACGACGCCCTCCCAGGACACGGCGGCGATAAATATGATTACCAGCCAATTGAACACCAATGGGGCCGGCCTGATCGACAATTGTGCGGTCAAGGTGACGCTCATCATGCACGCGGCTGGCGTGCGGTCGAGTGATGCAGCGTTTCCAGGGGCCGTATCCAGAAGCGTCGCCGGTCTGACCGGTACAAAGACCTGGTATCTGACTCGCAACCAGCCCATACCGAAAGACTTGCTCGAGATCCTGCGACGCATCGATCAAAGCCGGAAAAAGGACGAGAGCGACAAGAAGGATAAGAAGGATCCGGATCAGGCACACGAGCCCGAAGAACGCAAGGATGTGACACCGAATGGAGCGATCTGAGGTGGAGAAGCCTAGGAAAACTTTCGCAATACGCGTGGTCCAGGCCACTGGGCTTCTGGTCGCGATCTATGTCCTTGCCGTAATCGCTATTTCCCATGCGCAGCGGCGCGCCTTGGATGAGACGCGCGTGGGCGTTTCAGAACAGAGCGCACGCTCTTCGTTCTGGTTTACGCCAGGTGTGGAGATTGCCGCTAGCTCCGATGCAGGTGCCGGCGGCGCCTTCACCACGCCTGACAGCCGCTGCAAGTCCCCCTGCGTCCGACGGCTATGGTGGATTCATCCGCTGCTTCCCGATATGGAGGCGTGGACCGTGGATCTTGATAGCGACGGGAAGGTAGTGAAGACCTACCACTGGTCTTCACCCTGACGAAGGGTGCCCGCCCCGTCCGGGCGGGCACCGCGCCACATACGCGCCTAGTTAGTCCAGGTCGCCTTCAACGTCACGCCCGAGAATGCAGCGTAAGCGTTGAGCATCACGTAGTAGGTGCCTGCTGTCGGCGAGGTCGCCGTGCAGGATTCCGTGTTGCCGGTTACGTACGGACGGCAGTCATAGCTCGACGTGGTGGGCGCCGAGCCAAGTTTCACGTAGAGGTCCGCATCGCCCGATCCACCCGAGATCGCGATCTTCAGGTTCGTCGCACCGGCAGGCACCGCCACCGTGTAGTTGAGCTTGCCGTTCTTGGCCGCTGACAGACCCGTCACGGCCACACCGTTCTGCAACACGTTCCCGCCGCCACCGCCCGACGAGCTCACCGTTACCGATGACGTCTTGGTGTTGGTCGCACCGGCATTATCGGTCACCGTTTCGCTCACGCTATACGTGCCCGCAGCCGCGAACGTATGGCTCGGGCTGGTCGTCGTCGACGTCGCGCCATCGCCGAAGTTCCACGAGTGGCCGGTCACGCTGCCATCGCTGTCGGACGAGCTATCGGTGAAGGTCGCGGTGAGCCCGCTGGTGGTGAAGCTGAAGTTGGCGACCGGTGGCGCATTGGTGGTCCCGCCACCGCCGCTTACCCAATTCGCCTGGGCGTACGTGTTGAGCTTACCGATATCGAAGCTGCCGAAGCCGGTCGCTTCATCGAAACCCGAGGCGGCCGTGTAACCGTGGTTCTGGTAGCCATTGTTGCCCGAGGTCACGTCGTGCAGCAGCGAGGCCTGGGTCGGGAATGCGGCGTAGAACTTCGAGGCCGGGAAGCCGATGGCGTTGTTCGCGGCGGACTCGATGCGAGCGAACGCGCCGACGAACAGCGGCGAGGCCAGCGACGTTCCGCCCACCTGCTCCGTCGAACCGTTGACGACGATGAGCGCACCTGACGAGGACGCCGCATCGAACGCCACATCCGGGCCCACGCGCTTGCTGCTGCTGGAGACCGACGACTGCCACGACGGCGCCGCCTCGTACAGGCTGGTGCCACCACCGGTCGCCCACAGGCGCTGGTTGTTGTCGCCCTGGCTCGGGGCGATCGCGGAAAGCCCTTCGTTCCACACCGTTTCGCCCGACCACGATGTACCGCTGGTCGACAGCGTCGTGCCACCCACCTGGATGACATAAGGCGAGCTGGCCGGCTCGCTGACGGAGTAATGGGTGAGGTCGATCTTCACCGTGCCAGCCGAGTTCGCCACGTAGCCGGGCGAGCCCGAGAGCGGATCCGTCGACCACTGGTAGACGCCGGCATCGCCGGACGCGATCGAGAAGATCTGGCCCTGCGCGACTGCCTGCTGGAAGATCGCGTCATCAGCGGCCTGCGTACCGGACTGCTGCGCGGCGGTTTCATCTTCACCGAGCGACACATTGATCAGCTTCGCGATGTTGTCCGTGACGGCCTTGTTGTACGTAGCGGTAATGCCGGCATCGGTGATGCCGGAGGAGCTCGAGTTGCCGTTGGCCGACGTGTAGAAAATCAGCTGTTTCACGCCGCCGGCGATACCGACGATGTCCTGGCTGTCCAGCGACCATTCGCCGTTCGAATCCGGATCGTTGGCGAACGTACCGCTACCCACCTTGGTGATCGTGCTGTTGACCGTACCGAGGCCGGCACTCGCGGTGAAGCTGTTGAGGTCGGTGACGGTCTGGGTGATCGAACCCCAGGTGATGATGCCGACCGCGGTGTTCGAGGCCGCCGGCACGCCGCTGCCGCCGTAGATGGCAGCGAAGTCCTGCGGATGGTGGGCTGCCACTGCCGCGGCAGCCTGCGTGCTCGATGCCGGGCCCGGCACGGTCACGCGCTCCGGGTGATACACGTGGTGCAGCGTGTGCTTCACGCTCACGTTCTGCAGGCCGAGCACCGAACCGACCGACTCGCCCAGCGCGGCGGGTACCAGGGCGGGCGTGTCGTTCGCGAAGAACTCGCGGCCGCCGGATTCAAAGCGCTTGATCGACGTGTGGAAGCCCGTGGTGGCGGCGTTGGCATTACCGTCGGCCGAGATCAGCAGGTTGTTCGGCGCGACCTCGATGTTGGTGAAGCCGGCCTGCTTAAGGTGTGCGACGACGGCCTGCACCTGCGCCTGGGTCGGGCCGTACTGGGCCTTGAACTGGTCAGGCGTGAGGAATTTGCCGTAACCCGCGCTGCCCGGCGTGGTGACATTGTGCAGGAACGTCTGCAACTGGTCGGGGTTGCGCAGCTTCATGGCGATAACGACATGCAACGGATGATCCGCGGCCATGGCGGTCACCGCCGTGCCTTCGATCGACGGCTGGCCGGTCATGTTGATCCGGTAACCCGCCGAAACAGGAGTCGCCACCGTGGAGCTGGCCGCCAGGACCTGCGTGGTCGCGGCCGGCAACAGGGCCGCCTGCGTGTTCGTTGATACCCATGCGTCTTGCGCATGGCTCCCCAGAGATGTCATCGCGAGGGTTATCGCGACCGTCAATGCTGTCTTCCTGGTGACGCGAAAAGCATCGATCTTCATTGCGTAGTGTTCCTTCGTTTGCCCGTAGGAATGCCGCGCACATTGCGTGGCGGCGTTGTCACTGCAGGGCGCTCCAGCGCAGGAATTTGCGATCCCCCGGGCCGGCACGCCGACTTCCCCCTGTCGATCGAGCAGGCACGGTTCAAACTTTCACCAACCTTTCCCGAAAGTCGAACAGGTTGACGGTGGACGCGGTCTTGTGACGGCGTTCGTGCACGCCAGGTGAAATCGGCAAGGCGTCTGCGATGGCGGAAAAACGTTGGAGCTAACGCATGCGCAAGTTCTTGCGCGGAGAGTCGCGGCTACGAGACGCCCGCAAGCGGCAGGTAAATCTCCGTCACCGCTTCGTGCACCGGGACATCAGGGAAGAACACGACGCGCTTGAAGAACAACGGCGCGTCGCGCGGCGTCTCTCCGCTGGCACTAAGCCACTCCCCATAGAGGAAGCGCACGCTGTCACCCAGCTGCGCATCCGAACCGGTATGGCGAAGAACGGCGCAACGCCCAGCACCAATCGTCGCCGCGATCACGCCCTGCTCGTTCGGCGCGACCTCCGCGCACGTGCAACAGAGGTCCATGCGGTACGCGTCCGGCGGGGTTTCGTCCGGGTCGTCATAGACGATGTTCCAGGTGGACGAACGCGATGGCGGTAAGCGGTTCTCTTTCCGCCATGCGATGAATCGGCGGATCGTTTCGCCGATCAGTTCCGGCGCACCCCGATGCGGCAGGCAGGCCACGGCGGTTTCGGGGAAATCGATAATGCGCACATCGTCATGGTCGTGCGTTAGCGGCATGGCGAACCTCCTCACCTGGTCAAGATCCTGCCAGGTGCGCGCCCAGCGCGCCCAGTCCGGTTGTCCGCGAAACGCAGCAGGCGACGCGCCCAACCGTTGGCGAAACGCGCGTGAGAACCCCTCCGCACTTTCATACCCGGCCTGCAGTGCCATCTCGGTGACTGACACATCGGGGCGGAACGCCGCCTGCCATGCCGCGCGCTTGAACCGCGACAACTGCACGTATCGATGCACGCCCATGCCGGTCAGCGCCGCAAAGCGGCGGTGGAAATGGAACGGCGAATAGGCCGCCTTGCCGGCAAGAACGTCAAGCGATAGCACCTCATCGAGGTGGCTATCGATGTAACCAAGCAAGTGGCGGAAGCGGTCGTGATTCATGGGCAAAGCGTAGCCGCTGCCGCGAGGCTACGCATGACCGGTCTTGCTAGTTCCCAGGCCCCAGATTCCGCGCCATCGTACTGACCGCGTCGCGAGTCATTTCCGGGCGGGAGATGGCACGGGCTGCCGCACTCATCACCGCGGTCATAGGGGAGGCTCGCTGTATGTCGATGGAGCCTAACGCCATTCTCGCAGCGAGGAACCGTCGGGGATCACCGTCGCCCGTGGCCAACGCGATATGCGTCGTGTCGTAACGGCCCTGGGCGGAATCGAAACTGACCCAGTGTCCGTCGAGCCATGCCTGCACCCACATGTGCGGAATGAACACGTGCCTGGTATCGCCGTACCGGTCGACATAGACGAGCCCGGTAACGACCCGGGTCGGAATACCCAAGGACCGCGCCAGTGCGGCGAGGAGCACGGCGTGTTCGGTGCAATCCCCGCGACGACTCTGCATGGTTTCAAGTGCGGACCCATAGTCGACGTCCAATACAGTCCCGTCGATGTAGTCAGTCAGGAACGCGCGTAGCCGGCGCATGCGCTGAACGTTGGTGGCTGCGCCATCGACAATCTTCAGCGCCAACGCATGGACCTCGGGCGCGTCCGACTGCACCCATGGATTGGCGGCCTTGTCCTCCTTCGTAGGCCGGTCCTCGTCGTTATAGACCTGGGCATAGCTCGTATCGATCTGATACTTCCCATCACCGAGATCGGTAACTTGCTGTTCGTCCGTATCGGCAAACGGATCATGCCGCTGGCCTCGCACCGCCACAATGAAGCGGATAGGCTCGGTACGTAGCGAGCCGGGCAGTGACCGCGGCGAGTCGACCATGCTTGCGCGAAGGATGTCGACGTCCTTATTGGGAGCTTTGGCGCATGCTTCGTCACAGGCGACCATTTCGAATCGGTAAGCCAGCAGCGGTGAAATCGAGCGACGAATCGTGCCCGCGTCGTCCACCCAGGTCTCCGTCGACTGGAGGCCATCGTCCTCCGCAAGCACCTGCTTCAGGTGGTGGAGCTTTTCCCTGCCGCCGGGAAGATCGACCCATTCGTCACCAACGACGGTGACTTGCACATCCGCAACCTGTTGGCGCAGGGGTTCAAAAACGCGGATCTGATAAGAAGTGCCGGCTCGAAACCCACGGCTCACTGTCGCCAGCCGCTGACCTTCCGTGAGCAAGGCGCCCTCGGGCCACTGCAACAGGGAAACCTTCGCTTCCCCCCGGATCGTGTCGGTCACCTGGAATGCGCCGTCATCGCGTCGTTCGGCTTTCAGCTCCGCCCCGCTCGCGGCCTGTCCGCCGGAGGACGAGAACCCGCGAGGCGTCCCGTCGGGCGACTCCGTCGCGCTGAGTTCAGCGCGCATGGCCACGGGTGATTTAAGGCGGCTGAGCCGGACATCCAACGACTGCGACGTGATGACCTCTCCGTCCTGGAGGTCGCGCATCACGTGCATGCTGCCGACCTTCTGGCCATCGAGCATGACGGCCATCCAGACGTCGTCGGCCGCCACACAGACAGTAGACCAGCAGAGTCCACTCACTATCGCTGCAAGCCAGATGCGCATATGCCCCCTCAGACACTCCGTATGCTCCATAAACGCCACGGCCTGACAGCGTGTCACGCATCCTGGGACCTATCGGGAAGCTCAGCGCCGGGATGACGTATTCGTCGTCGGCATCGCCATCGGAGGCTGCGCGGGTTCGGGGCGGAACGACTCCGGCGGCATGCCCATCAGGTCCGAGCTGGGCGTGGCGCGCTCCACGTGGATGGATCCCAGCGCCGCCATGGCGTCGAAGAAGCGCCACGGGGTGCCATCGCCCACGGCGAGCGCGATGTGGGTGGAGTCGTAACGGCCCTGCGCCGAGTCGAAGCTGACCCAGCGCCCCTTGATCCACGCCTGCATCCACGCGTGGGGAATGAAAACGCGATTCGCGCCGGCGAATCGATCGACATAGACGAGCCCGGTAACGACGCGCGCGGGAATGCCAAGGGACCTCGCCATCGCCGTCAGGAGGACCGCATGTTCGGTGCAATCGCCCTTGAGCGTATGCAGGGTATCCAGGGCCGAGGCATAGCCAATATCCATGCCCTTGGTATCGATGCTATCGGTCAGGTAGGTGCGAAGCCGGCGCATACGCGCGAGATCCGAGGACGAATCACCGACGATCTTCCGGGCCGCGGCCTGGATCGCCGGGTCATCCGATTGCACCCATGGGTTCGATTCCAGATCGTCCTTCGTCGGGCCTGGCTCATCCCCGTGGGGCATGGGCTTGCCAACGTCCAG
>NZ_JBQCFT010000427.1:0-16795 GCF_051958795.1 Luteibacter sp.
GTGTTCCCGTCAGGTCCGGTGACCTTTCCGGACCCGTCGGCGCCGTCGCTCAACAAGGGCTGGCCCGCATCGCCGCCAATCGACTGCAGAAGGACCGCGGTCGTACCGGCCTGGTTTCCGTTCCAACCCGAGGTACTGAAGACGTTCCAGTTTTGCGTGAACGAGACACCCCCTGAATCGCCGCCGGCGCCCGGCATGCCCGGGTAGCCAAAACTGGAGAGCATTTTTCCGGCCGCGCCTCCCGTACCGCCCACGCTCCGCAGCCATACTGCGGCATTGGGATTGTCAGCCGTGGCGACATTAGTGCTGCTAACGTCGGCTTCGGGCATGTTGAGAGAAACCACGCCACTGTTGCCCCCCCGACCGCCTGGTCCGGTTTTGCTATCGGAGTCTTGTCCTGTGCCGCCGCTACCCCCAACGCTGGACAGGTAGATGCTCGGATAAATGAGCGTGTCGGTGTCGACATCGATGCCAGACGTCGAACCACCTTGGGCTCCGCTCTGGTCCGCTCCCGGGGAGCCTGCTTGATTGACGATCCAAGGTGAAGTGTTCGGTTGGGGCACCGATTGCGCCGACGCCGCGGGCGTCACAAGGCACCCGGCGATGCCAACGGCGATAAGGCACGCGCCGACGGCGCGGGACACCGGCCGGCGTGTCATCTGGTCGAGCAAAGCTCGGCCAGACAGGTTGCGGGAATCGTGCGTAGTCATCAGCGATAACTCCAGGGGAAGAAAGCGAGGGAGCCATCGTCGCGAAATCCAGTACGACACCTTTTCTTTATCGAACGCAGGTTCGTCCGAAGTTACGGATTCGCACGTTCTCGCATTGAATCTCTTCGTGTCCATAGCGGCTCAGCTCTTTGCGAGCGTGCAGTCGTCTGCTTGCCGCAGACTGCGAAGCAGGTTCACACCGGCTCGGGCGATACACTCCCCAGCTCATCTGCATGCAGCGTGGTAGGACACCATTTAACTTCCGTTCACGGCTCCGCAGCGTTCTTCAGATTAGCAATCACCAACACCTTGGACTTGGATCACCGCTCACGCCGGAGCGTCAGCTCCAAACCCCTCGATGGGTATCGAACCGGTGTCCCTGATGCAGGCTGGATGATCTAATTACGTATTCGCGATGCGACGAAGACTTCGTACACCGGCGTCAAGCCGCCAGTCGAATAGCGCCGATAGGACATGAATCACCACGCGGGAAAGCGGCCTTGGCCTCTAGAAAGTCATCTCGGCAGGCTGCAGAGATGGCGGCATCAGCGGCGACATAGGATTGTGCGCGCCGCGTCGCTCGTCAAATTATCCCCAGCACATCGAACCGCTTGCTTCGATGGCGGCGCCTTCCCTCATGCTCTCGCATCTATTATTAGCGATAGGCGCTTGCGCGTGGTGCGCGCTACCCGCGCGCCGTGAGAGCGCGAAAGCATTGGCTAATCATATCGTCGTAACATAATTCTCGGATGCAACGGTTCCAACGGTGGCTCCTGAATGAGCACGCGAGAAACGGTCGGATCGACCAACGCGAGGCGAAGCCGAGCGTGACGCCGTGGTCAGATTCATGCTTCACGCAGTCATGAACGATCCGGCGGCGCCGGTCGATTACGGCGTGCCGTACTACTTAATGCCAGCCGCAGCCTGGTCAAGCCCGAGAACTGGCGCTGCACCGACGGCATCATTCTGCGGTCGATGCATCGCTCGGATTCAATCGAAGAAATCATTACGCAGTGTACGCAAAGTGGATGCGAGGCTTCCGCAAGCGGCATTCGAAGGGCCCTCACCTCGCGTATCTGAAGCTTAGCCCCATTTTCGCAAGCGAGCGGCGATACGCTGCGGATGATCGATCCGCTGGGAAGGGTGCTTCTTCGCTTGGGTCCAGAGGAAGGTCCTCGGGCATCTGCGCCTCGATGATGGCTCGGTCCTCCGCAAAAATCCTGGCATTAAAAGCGTGAATCTGTTCGTCGGAAACGTCAAAGTCGAAGTTCTGGGCGATCGGCACGAACAAGCGCGTACGGCGCGCCGACAGTGGGCACGCGGCGTTCAAGATGTGCAGTTGGCCGCCATTTGGGAAATGCACGATGAGTCGCGCGGTGAAGGGCGGATAGATATCGAACTGCCGAAGCCATAGGTAACCTTCCGGCGCAGACCGGCCGGAACCATGGGGGTAGTTCGCCACGGGGCTCAGGTACTCGGCGTGGACGCAGCCCTTTTCGTCGGTAGTCGCCGAGTACTCCTGAACGACTGGCTGGTCACGGCGCGCGAAGGTGTCGTGGTGGACCCACGCGAAATGCGCGACGTCGACGAAACCTTCAACTTGTCGGCCGCTCGATCCCGCGATGTCAACCGGTGGCGGAAGAACCTGGCGGAAACCGTCCGTACCCCACATGTCGAACGGAGGGATCTCGTTAGCCGTGTCGGGCGTGAGCGTGGTCCATAGAAGGCCATACCGCTCCACCGCGGGATAGATGCTGACTGAGAACCGAGAAGAGGGAATCTGCTCGGGATGCGCCGGGATGCGGGTGCAACGCCCGTCCGTCCCAAAGTGCAGCCCATGGTAGGGACACACAATTTCATCGCCCTCCACCCATCCGTGGGAGAGTGGTGCGCCCCGGTGTGGGCACAGGTCGCGAGCCACGTGCAGCCCTGCGCGGTTGCGGTAGAGCACGAGGGCTACATCCAAGAGGCGCGCGGAAATAGGTTTCTCGCCGATGTCTTGGACACGGGCGATGGGATACCAGTGCGCAGCCAGGATTCGCCAATCGGTCGGATCGAAGGTGCATTCGCGCGGAACAACAGCGGAGCCGTGCGGCATGGATGACACGGGGGGCCTCGCAAGGTGAGTCAGCAATGCGGCTATTGTCGCGGCGGCGATTTCCCCGGATTTACCTGATCGCAAGGCTACTTCCGGATTCGCACGTTCATCATGCGGGCGTGTGATCTGACAAGAATGTAGATCGCCCCGTGTGAATAATGAGCGCCGGACCTTTAACGCGACGATCGACGATGTACTTAAATGCAAGATCTATCCACGACGCCGCTGTCTCGATTCTGGATGACGAGCTTCCCCACCTATCGGAAATATTTCTGATGGCGGTGACCACGCAGGAAGGGAAAGTGGTCGCGCATCGCGCGATGCGGCCCGTCGATCCCGACGCCGTCGCTATCGCCGCGTTCGCGGTGCTATCAGTCTGCGATGCGCTGGCGACGGAGGGTGACATGGGGTTGGTCGCTAGCGCGTCCTTCGAGGCAAGCCACGGCACCGTCGTGGCCATTAGAGTGGGCGGCGAGAATGCGTATACCCTCATCGCAGGTTCCATCCTCAGGGCCGACGCATCCTCCGTGCTTTACGCGGTCCGCGCTTGCGCCCAAAAGCTGAAGGCGCTCCCCCGCTTTGAGCATCGGCCGCACTGACGCGGAAGGGTCGGCGATCGGCCGATTAGCCGGCCAGTTGTAGATCAATGGCGTTCCGTGGACGGGCGGACGCCCCTGTCCGGTGCAAAATACGCCGTGCCGCGTGCGCGCGCGGCGCATGAAACTCGCGCCACTGCCGGGGGGTCGTTTTCTCGTGCTGCTTGAACACGGTGGAAAAATGCGCCTGCGTCTGGAAGCCCACGGCGATGGCAACATCCATGATCGTAACGTTTGTCTCCGCCAAGAGGCTCTTGGCGCACTCGATCCTCTTGGCGAGAAGATATTGATGAGGGCGCATGCCTGTCGCTAACTTGAACCGGGCTGCGAAATGCATGGGGGAAAGGCCGGCCGCGTTCGCCATATCAGCCAGTGAGATTCCAGTATCCAAACGGTCGTTCACTAGGTCAGTGACGCGGCGCAGACGCCACGCCGGCAGGGGGGACTGCCGGGTTTCCCGCTGCGGTTCCTGATTGCGCGAAATCACCGAAAGCCGCTGAGTTATTGCTTCCACTATGGGTGCCCTTACACACGGCGCCGACACCTCCCCGGCAACCGTGAGCACGTTGACGAGCCGTTCGATGACCGCGTCCGCTTCGAATTGAAGCACTGGCATCGCTTCCACGCGCTCGAGGAGGACTTCGAACAACTCCTGGGCGCGCGACTCGGTAATGATCAACGCCGCCCCTTCCCCAAGACGTGTCCCGCGAACTCGGAAGGGCCCAGTGAGGCTGGTAACCACCATTCCGCCACGGTACATCGTACGTACGTCGATCCACTGACCAGCGACTTCGCGTTGCAGGGCGCACGCGCCGGGCACGATGAATATGTACAAGTCGGCTTCGTCGGCCTTCATCGTGCTGACGCTTTCCAGGGACACGCACTTTAAGTTGGTTTTGGGTGGCGAGAGTTGAGCAGCGATCGATGATGAAGGGGACATTTCGTCTTTCCTAGATACCTGCAAGCGCGGGCGCGCCCCTGTGCGCGCTGTTGAGCCGCGGATCGTAAGCAGAGGGTGTCTAGGAGGCACGCTCAGGAAGTCGCCAAGTCTCCCCAAATTCTCTCATTTCGACATGCGGCCGAGTACGATCACGCGCGCGAACTGAGACTTTTCAAGGGTTCGCGCCTATATTAGGCTCCACGGCGGGGCGGTCACGTCGCGGGTAGACCGCTACGATCCGTTAATGGACTAGTCAGTTTATGGGGTCGTCGTGACTGGGAACCGAAGTCTTGCGATCGCGCTCCTCGGGGACGACCTCATCCTCCGTGACCGCATCCTTAGGCCGCAGCTTGCCGACTACGGCATGGCGGTTGAACCGTTCACGACTGCGGCTGAGCTGTACCACCGGCTGGAAGAGCGCGACTTCGACATCGTTGTGTTAGACGTCGGCCTGCCTGATGAGGACGGCTTCGCGGTCACGCAGCGGCTCCGAATCCTGCGGCCGGCGCTGGGCGTGGTGATGCTCACCGGGCGGAGTGACACGACCAATCGCGTGCGCGGCCTAAATGAGGGCGCGGACGCGTACCTAACGAAGCCCGTAGAGATAGAAGTGCTCGTGGCCACCGTGCAAAGCGTGGCACGGCGCGCGCCCTCCGCAATGATCTTCACGAATGTGAAGAGTGCAGGCTGGTCGTTGGACTCCAAGGGCTGGCGGCTCATCGATCCAGGTGGCACCGCGATCCTCCTGACGAAGTCCGAGCGGAAGTTTGTCGCCTGCCTGCTTGACCGACCGCACGAGGTCGTCGCACGTGAAATTTTGGTGCAGGCGCTCACCGATGATGCATCTAGCTTCGATCTGCACCGCCTGGACAACCTTCTTCACCGCCTCCGGCGCAAGGTGAAGTCGGTAACTGGGCATCCATTACCCATCAAACCTGTGCATGGCGAAGGATACGTCTGGATCTGTAACTAGATCCAGCTTTCGCGGAATCGCATGGAATCAGCGATGGACAACGACAGCCTATTGCGTCTGTCCGGAGAGGGATACGTTACACGCTCCCGACCCATGCATCCAACCAGGGGACTAGCGCATGCAAGCCATTAGGCAAACCTACCACAGGGCTCTTACATGGCTTGAACATACGCCGAACGTTGATCGCATCGACCAGCGCAACGGAGTCTTCTTCCAGTTGTTCCTGATCTACTTTTTCGTATCGATCTTCGGCCATGATCCGACTCGATACGTTCAAGCCGACGTCCAGCGCGTCTATATGGCGAAGGCATGGGGCGCCGTTCTGCCTTGGCCGCGCGTCGGCATGTATATCGACTTTGCGACTGACGCCTTGATGGGTCTAGCGTGCATGGCGTGCTTCGTGATGATCAGGCGCCGCCCGTTTCGTCAATCGGTGCAGTTCTTCCTGGCATCCCTTCTCGGCCTGATGACCATAAACTACATGGCGTTCGGCAGCATGATGGGCGTTAACTATGCGCACCTGTCTCTGATTGTCGCAGCATTGATGCTCGGACGGCGCGCCTTATGGATCGTATATGTGGTGCTCGTCGCTAATTACACGATTGGTCAACTGGCGGACAGCATCGCGCGGTTCCACCGCGTAGGGGAGTCCGGGTTCGATGAATATATGATTGCCAGCGTGGCGTTGAACCTCTTTGTCATTGCGGCACTCCTCGACCAAACGGTGAAGGCAATACGCGATAGTTTGGCCAAAGCGGAGGAACGCGGCGACAGGTTAGCTCTTGAAATCATCGAACGCGAGAAATCGCAGCAGCAAATCATTCATCTCGAGAAAATGCGGGCCATCGGCCAACTTGCGGGCGGCACAGCCCACGACTTTAACAACATCCTCGGTATCATACTTGGATTCGCCCGGGAGCGGCGGCGCCCAGGCACGGAGACACCCAAGACGCCGCGTGAAATAGCCCTCTGTGAGGCACTCGAAGGCGTCGAAGTCGCAGCGCGTCGAGGGGCTAGCGTCAGCAGAAAGCTGCTCGATTTCAGCCGGATTGATCCAGCCCCGTCACGCGTCTTCGATGTCTCGGAAGCTCTGAACGAGATAGAGCCCATGTTACGACAGCTGGTTCCAGACAACGTACGGCTCTCGATGAATCTTCCTTCTGTCGCCGAAGGCGTTGTCTTCAATCGCGAGCAGTTCGAGCTAGCTCTACTGAACCTCACGGCAAATTCGCGCGATGCTATGCCGCACGGGGGGACCTGCTCGATTATCGTGACCAGAGAAAACGATGATTGGATATCGGTCGCGATCGAAGACACCGGCGAAGGAATGTCCGAGGAGACGCGACAGCGGGTCTTCGAGCCATTTTTCACAACTAAGCCCGCGGGCATCGGCACGGGCCTGGGCCTGAGCGTAGTACTCGGCCTCGTTGAGCGCAGCGGCGGCAGGATGACCATTGAAAGCGAGCCTGGCAAGGGGACGACGGTGACTATGTCGCTCCGACGCGGGCAAGTCTGCGACCAGCGCGGACCGAAACCAGATGGTGATGACATCCGCGTCCTGCTGATCGACGATGATGAGACACACAGAGATATTCTAGTGGCAGCGCTCGAGGACTATGGGTGCAACGTGATGGCTGCTAAGGATGGGCGCTCTGCGCTGCAGTACGCGCAGAGCGCCGGCGAGGCGCCCCATATCATCGTGTGTGACCACCACATGCCCGACATTGACGGCACTACCGTCATGCGTCATCTGCGCTACAGATTCCCAGAAACTCCGGCCATTCTCATTTCGACTGGCGCGCCTGGCGATCAAGCCCAGAGCGCTCCTGGCGAGAGGAACTACCGCTTACCGAAGCCATTTTCGCCTGACCGACTCGCCGCGAAGATTTTTGAGATCGTGCTTGAAGGGAAGCCGGTGTAGGTGCCGCCCGCCCCCTCACTCACAGATGACTTTCCGCATGTCAGCGCTTTGCTTAATAACGGACGCCCGCAAGTGACTCTTAGTTCTGTCATGAATGAGCTTAGCTCGGTGAGCACCGGCGCGCCCAGGCTCGGATATAGCCCTCGATCGCCTCTCAGAGCATATTGGTAGCGGCGCCACCTCTCCCATCGTCCGACGCTTCGAGCCCCAGCGCTTGAGCCGTCTGGGCGTGGCGGCAACCTGAGCTAGCGGAGGCGGCTCGTCCGGCCTCAAAAAGAGCAGGGGCCTTACTAGGTATAACGAGGCCGCACCGAAACAGGCCATCACGGCAACGGCAAGGCCCCAGTCAATTACGTGTTCCGCCCGAACGCAATGGCGTACAGTAGTAGCCCGTTCTTCCGGGGAGGCTGCCATGGGGGTGTCGAAACTACCGCTTGCGGTCGTGATCGAGCCGAGCGCCTGCCTAGCCGGGACGATCGTTGACGTCCTGAGCTTGCGCGGCTTTCGTTGCCTTTCCGCCACCACGCACATCGGTGCGGCGGCGCGCATACTCGACGAAGCCCGGGTGGATTTCCTGGTTGCCGCCGTGCCTGCGCCGGGTGAGGACCGGTCGGGCGCGTACCTTGCCGACGCGCGCGCGGCCAATCAGGGGATGGCCGTCGTGATCCTGCTCTCCGATCCGGGCGAGCCAGCCGACGAGGCACCTGCTAGCGCAATCCGGCTGTGCAAGCCGTTCGACCGGTCGATGCTCGAGGAAGCGTTGGATCGCGCCGCGGTGTTCGGCGCCCACGGCTGACGCTGCTGCACCTGCTGCCCCTTCCGGCGACTTAGCTGCCGGTTTTGTCGTTTGGCTCATCGTAAGCCTTGGACTGCGGGGAATCCTTCTGGCGCAGGAAGGTCGACGGGACCACCAAAGAAAACAACGCCAGGAACTGGCTTTGCAGGTTCTGGAAAATTCCGGTGCCGCCGCCGTACACCCGGTACGGCTCCGCTTGGCAGCGGACGGCACCGCCGCCGCCCGCGGCGGATACAGCCATTCAGATGTGAGCCCAGCGGAAGGCCCCGCTCGAGGCCGGGTGCAGGATGCCGATACGCATCCTGCACCCTTATGCGTAGTGCACGGTGCCGAATCGAAACGACTGCAGATTGCCGATGGGAGGTACCAGCAACGTGTCGACGTCTCCCAGTAACCCGCGCACACGGCGGCACGCCGCCGTGGTGGCGCGCCCCTCGTCGACGGATGTAGCCAAGTTGGCTGGAGTGTCGCAATCGACCGTGTCGCGGGTTTACGCGTCGGCCAAGGGTGTCTCGGATGCCTCGCGCGAGCGAGTCCGCGCGGCGGCGGAGACGCTGGGCTACGAGCCAACAGCGCTTCCGGGCATCCTGCAATCGGGGGCGTCGGGCTTAATAGCGGTGTTCGTTAGCACCGTGAAAACCCCCGCCGTTGCAGCGCTGATCGACTGCCTGGCTAGAAATTTAATTCGCCGGCAGTCGCTGATGCTCCTGATCCCGCAAGACCCAGAAGGGCGCGATACATCGGCTGGACAGCGCGCCTTGCTCTACCAGCCGGACGGCATGGTCTTCATTGGCTTGCCTCCTTCTCGAACAACCAAGAGCACGGCCGCAAGGTCAGGGCGCCCTGTCGCGATTGTCCCCATCGGTGCCACGAAACGGGTTGATGGGGAGCGGCGGGATGATCTGTGTGTACGGGTTGTCTCACACCTGACTTCGGGGCAGGGCGGAACAAGGACCGTTCGCTAGGGCGACGCGTTGGACAGATCGAACCTCGCGGATTCCTTGGATGCGCTGCTCCCGCAGGCGTCGCCAAGCAGCACCTTGCGCTCAGTGCCGGTGGTCATCCCGAGTAACGCCGTTGGGGCCAGTCGCCGAGCCCGCCAGAGCGAAACCCTCTGGCATGGCTGGTGCGCGCAGCAGGCTGATACGATGCGGCCATCACCGGACCACGGCCCGTGCCATGACCCCACGCGACAGATTGCCCAAGCGTCACCCGAGCCATATTCTCTGCGCAGCGGCCGAACTTGCCTTCGCACAAGCGTTGGAAGGCAGTGACTTTTTTTCGCAAAGTGGTGGCCGGGACGATTATGGTACCGACTACCAGATCGAAGTAGCGCCGGATGGCAATACGACCAACGTTCGGGTCCATGTGCAGCTAAAAGGCACCGACCAGGATGCCAACAAGGATGGCTCGGTCAGCATCGTTGTTGCGCAAGCGAACCTCAACTATTTACTGCATCAACCGTACGCCATCTACGTCTGCTACCACCGCCCCACGAAACGCCTCTTGATGCGCTCTGCCTATAGTGTTGTGCGACAGTACGAGCGAGCAGGGGGCGAGTGGACCGATCAAGAAACCCTCACGGTGAAATTCAAGGACGAGATCACCCCGGAGCGATTGAAAGCCCTGGCGGCACTTTCCCTCGCCGACGGCGTGGCGATGAGGGAATGGCGTTATGGGTACATGTCCTCGGGCCCATCGGCCATGCCAGCGCTGCTCCGCCGTCGTGCCGACATCCACGTCCCGCCGGATCCGGCGGACGCGTCAGAGCTCCTAACCACGATGTTTACGGAGGGAATGGATCAGGCTATCAGCGTCGCCGCGGATCGATTTGAAGCGGTGCTAGGCGCAGATAGTCAGGCAATGATGCACGTGCACCTTGCCGAGATAAACCTCGTGACGACGGGGGGGCGCCCCGACAGGGAAAGGGTGCGTCGTGCGATCGCCTTTCTTAGTCAAGCGCATGAGCGCGCGCACCAAGACCTCGGCAACCTTCGCTACTGCCTTGCTAATGGGCACCTGGCGCTTGGCGAGCATGACATAGCGAAGCACTGGTACCTGTCGGCGCTCGATGTGCTCGATTCGACTGATGATCGCGAGCTCCTGGGTCGCTGCCTAAAAAACCTCGGGACGAGTGAGGGGCACCTTGGTGATGAGGCCGCGGCGGCCTCGCGGTACCGGCAGGCACTCGACGTGTACCCAGGGCTTGCTGAGGCACATTTCGCGCTCGGGCAAATGGAACATCGGCGCGGTCACTTTTCCGAAGCGCTCGAGCATTACGACGACATTGTTTTTGACAAGGGTGATCCCGACCGGTACCTCGCCGTTCCTGGGTGGCGCATCAATGCGCTATTCAATATCGACGACGGCCGGGCGGCCTTTCGCGACATCAATGCACTGATTGGTGATGCCGGACGTGCTGATTGGATTTGGCACGCCTGTGCGCGCCAGGTGGCACGCTTTGGTAGAAAGAACACGGAAAATGCGCGGTTCGCGACTCTTATCTGGCGACGATTCCTTGGCGCCTTCCCCGGCGATTCCGACGGAACCCGAGAGTTGCTTCTGGCCAAGCTGTTTGTTCGTGCGACGAGCGGCGATATCGGCACCGACTACGCAGGTTTCCGCGCGCAGTTCGACCAGGGAATCGCCCTTGTCCATGGCGAAGCAGCCGCGTTATTGTGGGACCGCATGGGTCACTGGGCGCAAGAGAACGAGGACTGGTCGGAGGCCGAACTTTGCTTTCGCCACGCCTATGAGCTGGAGGGAGGCCACTTCGGCTATTGCCTCGGGACGACACTCACATTCCTGGGCCGATTTGAAGAAGCCCTCCCATTACTGCAAGCCCAAGCCGATGGCCTACAGCCCGATGCGACATCCTTCAATCAGCTCGGCCATGTGCTCGAGCGACTGAGTCGCCTCGACGAGGCCGCCGCGGCCTATAGGGAAGCGATTCGGCTGGATGAGGAGTGCGAGCTCGCTTGGTTCAATCTCGGCGGGCTGCTCTGGAACCGCAAGGACTTCAGCGAAGGGCTCGCCATCTGGAGTGAAGCGGTAAGGCGATTCCCCGCGCATCCGCTCACGGCCCGGCTTCACGAAGACTTGCCACAGCTCTTTTCGGGCGAACCGCGGTCCTGACCCAAGACGGCACAGAGCCGAGACCCCAAGTAGGAGAAGCCCCCACGGAGTGGGGTCACCAAGGGGCGGCCCCGCTAAGCGCTGCCGCCCCTGGCTCAAAGGCTATTACTCGGGCAGCCTATAAGCGATCACGTAATCACCCAGTTTGGTGCCGAAACTCCCGTGGCCGCCTGCGGCGGTCACGATGTACTGCCGCCCATTTTCAGAGTATGTCATCGGCGTGGACTGGCCACCCGCAGGCAGACGATCCTGCCATAGTAGCTTGCCGGTGGTGACGTCGAACGCACGGATGTAGTTATCCATCGTCGCGGTAAGGAAGGCCACGCCACCGCCGGTCACCATGGTGCCGCCAAGCATGGGCATGCCCAGTTCGAACGACAGCGGCAACGGCGTGGAGTCGCGCGTGGTACCCACCTTGTGCTTCCACAGGATCTTGTTCGTGCGCAGATCGATGCCTGCGATGTAACCCCACGGCGGTGCCGGGCACGGCAGGCCCATCGGCGAGAGGAACACGTGCAGGTCCACGCCATACGGCGTGCCGTACATCGGCTGCACGCCGACTTCGCTACCCGGCGGATGCTGCGCGTTCGGGGCGGCCGGGTTATCCGGGCCACGCTCCTTCAGCTGCGAAACGAACGGCATGGCCATGGGATTGGCGATGGCGATCTGGCGATCCGGGTCCACCGCGATACCGCCCCACTCGAACATGCCCACGTTACCCGGGTACACCAGCGTGCCCTGCAGATTCGGCGGCGTGAACGGGCCGTCGTAACGCATCTTCTTGAACATGACGCGGCACGCGAGCTGATCGAACATTGTGGCACCCCACATGTCCGCATCGGTCAGTTTCTGCGTCGGCTGGAACGTGAGCTGCGAGTACGGCTGCGTGGCGGAAGTCCAGTCACCCTTGGCAGCACCCTGCGGCACCGGCGTTTCCGGCGCGGGCACGACGAGCTTGCCCGTGCGGCGGTCGAGCACGAAGATATTGCCCGTTTTCGCCGGCGCATAGATCGCGGGAATCACACCCTGCGGCGTCTTCAGATCCACGAGGCTCGGCTGCGACGGTAGGTCCATGTCCCACAGATCGTGGTGCACGGTCTGGTACGACCAGATGCGCTTGCCCGTCGAGATATCGAGTGCCACCAGCGAACTGGTGTAGCGCTCCATCGTCGGCGTGCGATTGCCGCCCCAGATATCCGGCGTGGACATGCCGACCGGCACGTACACCATGCCAAGCTTTTCGTCGGCCGACATCACCGTCCAGGCATTCGGCGAGTTCGGCGTGTAGTGATGCGTCGCCGACGGCAGCGCGTTTTCATCCTTCGCGCCCGAATCCCATGCCCACACCAGTTTCCCGGTGTACACGTCAAAGCCGCGGATGACGCCAGATGGTTCGACCGTGGAGTAGTTGTCGGTAACCGACCCGGCCATGATCACCATCTGCTTTGTCAAGACGGGCGGTGAGGTGCCTTCAAAGAAGCCGTGGGTCTTCACGGTCATGCCGTCGTTGAGATCGATCTCGCCATTCCTGCCAAACGACGCGCAGCGCTCGCCGGTGTCGGCATCGAGCGCGATGAGGCGAGCATCGTTGGTCGGGAGAATCAGGCGCTTGCGGCACTCGGCCGGCGGCTCCGCACCATCGATCGTGCGCGCCATGTCGGGGGTCTCGTGGTATGAGACGCCACGGCAAGTGAGATGCTGCCAGGTCGCGTCATCCCTCACTTTAGGATCGAACTTCCACTTCAACTGACCCGTGGCCGCATCCAGCGCGTACACCCGCTGATGCGCGCTGCAAAGGTATACCGTGTGGCCAACCTTCAATGGCGTCACTTCGAAGGTGGATTCGACCGGATCGTCCTTCCCGGGCATGTCACCGGTACGGAAGGTCCAGGCGACCTTGAGCTTGCCGACATTCTCCTTGTTGATCTGCTTCAGGGGTGACGAATGGTCCCCGTACGACGTGCGGCCGTATGCATACCAGTCGCTATCGGGCACATCCTTCGTGTCCGCTTGGGCGACGCCATCGAAAGGCAGACCTTGAAGGTTTCCCTGGATTTCGTCGTGATGGATGAACATCGAAACAAGCAGAACCAACGCCGACAAGCCTACGACGCCCGCCAGCGGCTTCCACGCGGCATTCCGGCGAATGCTCAGCCGGCGCAACGCGAAAGGCAGCAGCATCCAGATGCCAAGCAGTACCAGCATGTCCAGACGCGGCGCGAGCTTCCAGAAATTGAAGCCGACCTCGCTGATAGCCCACGCCAGCGTGCCCAAGAGGACGAGGGCAAACAGGCTGTAGGCGTGCCGACTACGGCGCCACATCAGGACGCCCGTGGCCAAAAGGAGGGGGCCAACGATGGCGTAGTAAAGCGAACCGCCGAGGCTGACGAGCCACACACCGCCGACGGTGACGGCCAGGCCGAATACCAGCGTGACACCGGCAGTGATGCGAGCCAGCCACGCGCTGTAAGAAGGGTAGGGAGCGGGGTTAGTCACCACAACGGCCCTCCTGTCGCAGGGAAGGGCATGGTAGCAAGGCCATGGGCGGTCGAGAGCAGGCGTCAGGGGCTGCGGTGGGTGTGGTGTGGTTCAAAGCGTCCTCGGTTGGAGCGGTGCGTCGCCATGCCCCCCGCCGGTCATGGGTCACCCCTCACTACCTGAAGCGTGCGCCTCCGGATGCTGCGACGCAACATCGCGCGACAAAGTGACGCGACGCGCCGCACATCCTCGCCAGCCGCCAGGTCCGAACCAAAGACATGCCAACGATGCCCGCAAAGCGAGGTGGGGCGCGGTCGGGCAAGCGCTCGCCGGAGGTCAGCGACACGACGTGCTCGGGCAGGCAGGGGGAGCCCGAAGAGGATTTAGCAACTTAGCGTTAATCGAAATACGCACAAACCCGGTACGGCGAGCGGCAAGTGCCCGCGAGTGGGCCCGACTTGATCAGGGTCCCGAGCTGCCGCCAGCCAACGTTTCCTCAGTCTGACCGGCGATTCTCCTGGCCGCGGACAACGGATAAACTGCTGTAGCGGCCGTCACGTGCCGTGCCAGGGGAATGATATGGATGTGCGACTTTGCCAAGGAGCGGCGCGTGTGCCGCCATGCCCATGCCTGCCAGCTTTCAGCGCCCGTGAGTCGGCGACCTCATGAGTGCGCGACTTTATCCGCTGCGGTATCGGCTGAGAGAGGCACGTCTGCATCCGCTGGCCGCCGTCGCGGCGCTTCGCCGGCGCCTTCCCGCTGGCAAGGGCCTCGACACGCTGACGCCCACCCTTCTTGATGGGAACGAGTCAGAGGGGTACGAGCGTGAACTCGCCCTGGCCATGGCCGATCCGCACGTGCGCAACATCGCGATCACTGGCGGCTATGGTGCCGGCAAGAGCAGTGTGATCCGCACGTTCAAGGAGCACCATCCGGGGTTCAAGTACGCTTCGGTCTCCCTCGCGACCTTTCGCAGTGAGGGCGTCTTCACAAAAACGGCCGAGGACGGCGACGATCGCGCCCCCATTGCCGGGCCACCTGAGAGGCCCAAAAGCGATGAAAAAAAAATCGCGAAGCTGATTGAGCGGATCGAGGAAACGATCGTTCAGCAGTTGCTGTATGCGGTGCCGGCGACAAAGCTCCCCAGAACCCGGCTCAAGCGCATCATGCAACCCGCCCGCAAGCAAGCGGTGTGGGTCACGATGGTCCTGTGTGTGGCGCTCATCGCAGCGGCACGCCTTTATCTCATCGCGGCGTTCCCACCCCGCACCCTAGCGGTCGATTGGCTTACCACTGCGTTGTTGTGGATTCCCGCCTCTTGGGCCTTCGTCGCCGCCTGCGCCGTGGCGGCAGGGCTGATTTATAAAGTGGTCCGCTCCCTGTCGCTGTTAAACATTGATGGTTGGTCGATCAAGGGCGGCACGATCGAGAGCATGCAGCACAGTTCGGTGCTGCATAAGAATGTCGACGAGATCATCTATTGTTTCCAGAACAGTCGCATCGATGTAGTCGTCATCGAGGACCTCGATCGGTTCGGCATCCAGGACGTCTTCGTGCGACTACGCGAGATCAACGCAATCATCAACGAGTCACCACAAATCAAGCGGCGGGTTCGCTTCGTCTACGCGCTCAACGATGAGCTGTTCGCCGGCAATGAGAAAACCAAGTTCTTCGATGTGGTTCTGCCGGTCGTTCCGGTCATCAACAAGGAAAACTCGCACGCCAAGATGATCGAAGGCCTGGCATCTCGCAGCCTCGACGGCGAGACGTTTGCGGAGCGAATCAACGACCAGCTCGTCGAGACGGTTTCGTATCGCGTTGATGACATGCGTCTGGTGAAGAACATCGTCAACGAACTCGACGTCTTCGCCCGTGTCCTGACCAAGGACCTTCCCCTGGACCTGGACAAGCTGTTCGCGATCATCACAATCAAGAACCTGCACTCGGTTCAGTACTGGCAGCTGTCGAAGCGCACCGGCTTCCTATATCAGCTGATCACAGGGTATCCGACGTGGCGCAACGGCCGCGCCGATGGCATTCGCGCCGAGATTGCGGAGCTTGAGCAGCTGGTCGAGCGCAAACGGACCGACGTTGCGCGAACGGTATCCGAATTGCGTGGGATGGTCTGGCTGCAGGCTCAAAGCCATGCCGGGGCGTCGGATGCGACGCAGCTGAATAAGGACGGAGTCTGGTACGGCTTAACTGAATTTCGCGACGATGAGACCTTTTCTGCCTTGGCCGCCGGGAAGTCGACGGTGTATTTTGCCGCGGGCCGCTCAGGCACGGGCGGCACCTTCCGCCTTTCGGATGTGCTCACCGAGATGGATTATGACGCGCGCTTCGCGGCGATCGAGACAGTTGTTCCCGAGGTTGAATCAAGGATCGCTTCAAGGCGCATCGCGCTGCGCGATAACCACAAGCTATCGCTATCGAACGCACTCCAGGACGGGTATCAACACGATTATGCCACTGACCTCGCCGCGCACCCGTTGATTGCGTATTTCCTTGATGCGGGCTATTTGGACGAGGATTATCCCGACTACCTCGGGCATTTCTACGGTCACGCGATCGGTCGTGAAGACATGGAGCTGGTGTTCACCCTACGACGGGGTGCCGAGTGTGATGTCGCCGCTGTGATCAGGGAGCCGGCGAAGTTTCTCAAGAAGCTACGTCCGCGCAATCTCGACCGGGGCAGGGGTCTCATGGCCGAGTTGCTCCTGTATCTGGCCAGTTCATACCGGATAGCGTCCCAGGGCGAAGACGCAGAGGAGCTGGCTCGCATTCTTGACGACGCACCGACGCACCTTGAACGCTTCGTCGATGTACTGGATATCTTGATCGAACGCGAACAGGACGCCGTCTTCCTTCAGGCCGTCTACCATCTCCGATCAGGCCTTATCGAGTCGGTGCTAACGTCGCAAGGGCCGAACCCCAGTCACGTCGTCGCCGTGCTGAACGCACTTGGCCTCGAGGACCTCGAGCGCCTCGGCAACGCGCATCCCTCAATCAAAAAGCGCATTGGTTCCATGACCGATCCATCCACACTCGTGGCGCAGCTTACCCCGTCGGGGGATGGGTGGCGGTGGCTGAAGGCAGCGAGTGTGCGCTTTGATCGTCTGGATGCGACGACGACGACGCCGGAGATCCT
>NZ_JBQCFT010000428.1:0-6897 GCF_051958795.1 Luteibacter sp.
TATGTACCGCCGTGTGTTTAATTTCGGTTAAGGGGGTCGCCAACGGTTTGGGCTCCAACCAAAGCCAGGTTTGTCACCGCTACAAAATGTTCGTACCCCACCTTGTGGGCGACGCTCTTCGCGAGAAGGTCAGAAATCCCAGCGGACGCCGAGGTGCGCCGACCAGCCACGCGCGCCGGCATCGCCGATCTTGTTCTGCCAGTCGGCCTCGCCGTATACGGACACGTGGTTGCGCCACGCCCACGTACCGCCCAGGCCCACTTCCATCATCTGGCCGAACTTGCCGCCGGTGAACTGCTGGGTGACGTCGAAACCTTCCGCGCCGACATCCACCTTCGGCGAGCCGCCCCAGCCCTTGATGTAGTTCGCCCGGGCATACGGCGTGAACCGGCTGCCGGCCGCGGTCGTCCAGGTGCGGTCGAGGCGTAGCCCCGCGCGGCCGATCGTCTGGTCGAGCGATTCGTAGTGCGTGGCGATGCCATCGACATCGACCTGGTCGCGCAGGCCCACGTGCTGGCGGGTGAGCTGCAGCTGCGGCTCAAGCTCCCATCCGCCCTCGAACCGAAACGGGTAGCCCGCTTCCACCGAGCCTTCCCACCCGGTGCCGTGGATGCGCGCCGTGCCTTTCGTGCGGCCGGTATCCACATCGCCCACGTGGCGATCGCCCTGGGCGATGGCGTCGATGTAGAAGCCGTTCTGCTGCTGCCAGGTGACGAACATGGCGACCGTGTTCGTATCGAACTTCGCATGGCTGTAGCCATCGGGCGCTTTCGGGTCGAGCCGCGTGGTGCCATGCGTGTACGCCACGCCGGCGCGCAGGCTCGAGCGGTCCATGTCCAGCGCGAAGATATTCGCGCCGACCTGCACGGCGCGGGTGTCGACATCGTAATCGGCGCCGAACTCGCTGAAGGAACGGTTGGTCGACACCTTGTAATCGCCACCGAAGGTGCGAACGAAGGTTTCCCCGCCCAGGCCTTCGCCGAGGTCATCCATGTTGCGCGTCTCGCCGAGCCGGCGGTGCAGGTTATCGACCGAACGGTAGCCGTACAGCGCTAGCGCCGACGGTGCAGCGATATAACCCTGTACCTGCGGCGCAAGCGCCGGCCGCGTTTCAACCGCCACTGGCTGCGAGGGAATGCCCGTGCCGCTGCCCGCTGGAACGGGCGGCGTATACGGCGTCCCCGCGGGTGGCGTCGGTGCCGGTGTATCCGTGGTCGGCGCTGGGCAAGGGCCGTTGCATACCAGCACGTTGGCGAGGCGATAGTCCCAGAACGTGTTCCCGCTGGTCGCACCCCCGACGACGCGTTGCGCCGCGTCGCTCGAGCCGGGCTGGAAAGCGTACAAGCCGTATTGGTACGGACCGTAGGCAAGGTAGCCGCCCTTGAGCCGGAACGCGCCGCCGTCCGAGGCGCCGGCGACCTGGACGAGGCTGATGCCTTCCCCGGCCTCGACGAGGCCATCGCGATTCAGGTCCGTCAGGGCGCCCTTGCCTACCGTGGTAGGTGCCACGTCGAGCACGGTCTCTCCGCTGGCATCGCCCTGCACGAGCAAGCGGTCGGTCGATTGCGCGGCCAGCGGGCCGCCTGCATCCAGGGTACTGGCGAGTTTCACGCGGCCCGCGTTACCGGTGTAGTTGCCGTCCACGGTGAGGGTGTTGCCCGGTGAGCCCGCGCCGTTGGTCAGGTCGATGGTCCCGCTGTTGCTGACGTTTGCCGCGCCCGGCGTGGCCGCCGAGATGACCGGGTGCACGCCGTTCCCGGCGTACAGCGTAGAGGTGGGATCGATATTGACGTCGCTGCCGGCGAGGACCAGGTTATCGCTGAGCTCGAACCCCGCGCCGCGCGCCAGGTTGAACGTATTCCAGCCGGCGATGCGAATGCCCTTCCCTAGGTCATCGGCGTCAAACGTACCGCCGCGTGCCTGGGTGCCGTCGAACGTCAGTACGTTGCCCCCACCGTTGCCGGCCAGCAGGTGGTAGGTCGAGGACGTATCGACGTTGCCGAGGGTCGCCTGGTTACCTGCACCGCTGCCCATCGTGAGGCCGCCGGCCAGCGTGCCGCCGCTCCACTGGAACGTGTCGCTGCCCTCCCCGGTCATGATCTCGCCGGTGACGGCGCCCGCGCCGAGGCTCACCGTGTCATTCCCCGCGCTGCCACGCACGGCAAGCGCCGAAGGCGAAGCGGCCGTGACGATACCCGAGTTGGTGAAAGCGGTGCCGTTGCCATTGGCGAGCTCCACCACGGGTGCGGTCTTGCTCGCCGAGGTGAGCGTGCCCGCGTTGGTGACGGACGACGCCGTGCCCGCCACCAGCGCCGAGCCGCCGGCGGCATCGAGGATATTCACCGTGGCCGCGCTCTCGACCGCGCCGTCCGTGAGTGCCTGGATGCCGGTGCTTCCCGCGCCCCGGCCGTTGATGGTGAAACCGCTTCCCACGGCGAGATCGCCGGTGGTCGCGCTGCCGTCGGCACGACGGAACGCATAGCCGGTACCACTGCCATCGACATCGAGCGTGGCCGACGACGCGGGGTCGATCGCCACCGCCGTACGGAGGCCGGCACCGTTATTCGTTCGCAACACCGCCTGGTCGAGGGTGATCGCACTCGTGTCGGCGGCATTCTCGATCGCATTGCCCGTGCCCAACGCGGCGATGGTCGTCCCGCGCGCGATCAATGACGTCGCACCGGCATCGAGCAGCACGCCATGCGCGCTCCCGTTCGTGGTGATCGCTGAATCGCCAGTGCCGAGTTGCAGGCCGGCACCGGAAAGCAATTGCACGCCCGCGATGCCATCGTCCACGGCGATGGTTCCGGCGGGATTGAGGCGCTGCGTTCCCGCGCCCTCTACACGGACGCCGGTGCCATTCCCCACATGGATGCTTCCGGTATTGGCGAGCGTGCCATCGCTACGCAGGATGGCGCCGGTTGCGCGCGGCCCGCTGAGATCGACGCTGCCGCTGTTACTCGCCGTGGCACCGGATTCCACGACGAGGCCGGTCGTATCGGCCCCAGTGAAGGCCAGCGTGCCGGCATTCGTGAGCTGGGCCCGGTTGCGAGCTAGCAGGCCGGTCACGCCGTTCGCCGCGGACGCAATGTTCGCGTTGCTGGTCAGGCTCGTCGTGGCCAGGGGGGTATTGACGCTCGCACCGGTGAGGTCATGTTTCTGGCCGTCCGCCACGCCGCCGATTGCGCCGTCGCCCGTGAGTGTCATCGTCGTTGCCGCATCGATCGTCGCCGTGGCACCGCCCTCGGCGACAACCCCTTGCGCGCCCGCGCCGGTGACGGCGATGCGCGCGTTCTTCGTATCGAGCACGGAGCCCGTGCCGGAACCAAGGATGCCCACGGCCTGCGGGCCCGAAACCGTGCCCGTGAGACCCGTGCCATCAAAATCCGCGCCACTGTCCAGGCGGAACAACGTGGAGCGCTGGGTCGACACGTCGAGGTTCGATCCGCTGGCTACGTTGATGTGCGCGTTGTTGCCGTACGCGAAGAACCCGATCTGGTCCGTGCCGTTCGCGAACGTCGGCGCGGCGCCGGCCGCGACGTTGACGGTGGCGCGGCCGCGCGCATGGATGCCGATCGCGCCCGTGCCGGTGAGGTTCACCGCACCCTGCACGTCGCCCGTCGCCGTGCCCGTACCCTGCCCTTCGGTCCACACGCCGTAGTTGCTCGTGCCGCTCGACGGATCCGCGGCGCCCGAGACTTTGATCACACCCGTGCTGTGCACCAGCGAAGCGGTGCCACCCGTCGAAAGCGCCTTGATGCCGATGCCGTTGACCCCGGCCACGTTGATGGTGCCCGTATTGCGGATGCCCGGCCCCGTGCTTCCCGCGTTCACCACGGAGATGCCGAAGGTGTCGCGTGGCACGGCGGAGGCGCGCCCGTTCACGTTGATGGTGCCCGCGTTGTTCACGTTGGCACCCGCGCCCGTTACCAGGATGCCCGCCGCGTTCTGCGTGAGCGAGCCCAGGGTGATCGTGCCCGCGTTGGTGACCGTGCCACCGGTCGCGACATTGATGCCGGTGCTCAGCGAGGCCTGGTTCAACGCCACGTCCGCGGGCTGGTCCGCCGTGCTGGCCTGCGCGCCGCGGCCGAGGTAGATCAGGCCCGTGGCGCCGTTGGTGAAGGTCGACGTCGGCGTATTGATGTAGACACCGTTGATCGAGCCGTTCGACTTCGAGCCGGTGACGGCAAGGTTGACCGTGCCATTGTTGGTAGCCGTCGACGTGGGCCCGAGCCGGATCGCGTTGGTCGGGCCAGCCCCATTCACCGTACCCAGGGCCGCGTTGATGATGCCTGCACTGTTGTTCGTGAACGTGCTGCCATCGCTGGCATCGACGATGTTCATGCCGTACGTCGTGGGCTGGGTCGGCGATCCGCCGAAGAAGCCGCCGTTGATCACGCCGGAGCTGCTGCCGCGCGCGCCGATCAGCTCGACCGCCGTCCGGTCGCCGCTATTGCCCGCGGTAGCGATCGTGCCACGCACCCGCACGACGGCGCCGCGCGTCGCGCGTATCAGTCCGCCGTTGGTATTCACCCCTTCCAGCGTGGCCCCCGCCGCGACGACGCCGCGTGCGTTCGGGCCATCGAGGCCCATGACTACGCGTTGGCCCACGGGCTGGAAGCCATCCTGCTGGTCATCCGCAGTGATGCCGTAGGTGATGCTCTGGTTGCTGTACGTATAGGCCTGGTTGAACAGGTTGCTGTACTGCGTGTAGTCGATCGAGCCCTTCTGGATCCCCGCGATAAGGAACGCGTTGTAATCCCTGAGCTGGGCCGCGTTCGTCACCGTGTGCGAGGTGGTCACGCCGTTGCGGTCGGTGACGTTGAACGTACCGCCATACTGCGAGATGTAGCCAACCGCGTAACCCTGTGTGGTCGCCGGATTCTGGTCGCCCACGAAGGTGAAGCGATTGTTCGAGTTCCAGTTGACCGTGCTCGCCGCCGTACCGGTACCGTCGGCGGCGAACAAGGTGCTCTGCTTCGCGGCAAGGGTCACGCCGTTGTTCGCGCTATTGCTGGCCGCACCGGCATCACCGAGCGCGACGTTGAGCGTCCCGCCGCCACTGCCTACCTGGCCGATGCGCATGTCGATGTACTGGTTATCGCCGACGTTGACGATATCAGGTACCTGCGTCTGGTACGTCACCGGCGCGAGGTCGTTGAAATTCGTCGAGTTGTACACGGAAACCACGCGGTTGGTCCCCGTGATCGGGTCGCGCACCGTGATGCCCTGGTTCTGCGGACCGGGGTTGAGGCGCGGCTTGCCGATCCATTGCTCCGATCCGTTCTGGATGCGGCCCTTGTCGTACAGGGCCTGGAGCGTGGTCGGCTGGTTACCGGCGAGGCCCTGTTCGAACTGGCCCGCATTGCCCACGAGGTTCACCGTGGTGCCGGTGGGGACGACTGTGACACCCACTTCGCCGTCGTTGTCGCGCGGGTTGTAGTTGGGGACGGTCGTGGTCTGTGCATGCACGCCTGGTACGGAAGCAGCGAGCGATGCGGCGATGGCGAGGAACAGCACCGCGCGGCGGCGGGCGCCTGGAGCCGGGCGGGAGGCAGGCGTGGAACAGGTCTTCATGTTGTAGGGTTTCCCGTTTAAGCCGCCGTCCGGAGCGGCTTTGACGCACGGGCACGCACAAGCCCGGATGAGCGAGCCCCCCTCACTCCACCCCACCCGATGCCCATGGCTACCGTGCAGAGCAGCGGCCAGCAACAAAGGGTTGCAAAAACCGCCTCCGAATACGTGTATACGGATTCGGCAATGAAGGATTTGTCGAAAGTGACGGATTCGCTACATCCAGTCGCGTTGTGGGAGCGCGCTTGCGCGCGATGGGTGCTTGCCGCAAGTCCCATCGCGCGCAGGGGCGCTCCCACAAGTGATTGAAGCCCGTTCAGGCCATCAGAAACTCCAGCGCACTCCCACATTCGCTCCCCAGCCACGCGCACCCGCGTTGCCTATCTTGTTCTGCCAGTCGGCCTCGCCGTACACGGCAAGCTTGTTGCGCCACGCCCATGTACCGCCGAGCCCCACCTCCATCATCTGTCCGAACTTGCCACCGGTGAACCGATCGGAGAAGGCGTACCCCTCCGCGCCCACGTTCACGTTCGATACGCCACCCCAGCCCTTGATGTAGTTCACCCTCGCGTAAGGCGTGAACTGGCTGCCTGCGTCCGTATTCCACGTGCGATCGAAGCGCAGTCCCGCGCGACCGATCGTCTGCTCGAACGCGTCGAATCGCGTCGTCACATGGTCCACATCCACGCCGTTGTCGAGGCCGATGTGCTGGCGGACCAGTTGCAGCTGCGGCTCGAGTTCCCATCCGCCGTCGAAATGGAAGGGATAGCCCGCCTCCGCCGAACCGCTCCAGCCCGAGCCGCGCACGCGCGAGGCATCCTTGGCTCGCAGCGTATCGATGTAGCCGGCGTGGCGATCGCCCGAAGCGATCAGGTCGAGGTAAAGGCCGTTGGCCCACTGCAGCGTGACCAGCGCCGCGATGGAGTTGCTGTAGAGCTTCGCATGGCTGTAGCCGTCGGCGGCTTTCGGGTCCAGCCGCGTGGTGCCGTGCGTGTACGCCACGCCGGCGCGCAGCGTGAAGCGGTCCGCCGTGAAGTCGAAGATGTTTGCGCCGACCTGGACGGCGTGGGTCTCGATGTCGTAGTCGTAGCCGTAATCGCGGAACGACCGGTTCGATGAGACGTGGTAGTCGCCGCCAAACGTACGCACGAAGGTTTCGCCGCCCAGCCCCTCATCCATGCCGTCGATATCGCGGACCTCACCCAGGCGGCGATGCAGGTTGTCGATCGCACGGTAGCCATAGAAAGCCAGTGCGGAGGGAGAGACGATGGCTGCCGGCACCTGTGGCACCACGGCGGGGCGTGCGTCGGCTTCGGCCAACGG
>NZ_JBQCFT010000429.1:0-4631 GCF_051958795.1 Luteibacter sp.
GATGAGTCGAAAAAACACCCTATCGGCTGTCTAGAAAGACTTGACCACCTCAGGGCGCCAAGGGCTCTTTCCAGAGACGTCTGAGCGCTAGAAGCGATGGCGAAGCCGAGCCCCGCGAAGCCGAAGGCGAGCCCGATCGAGGCCCCCTAAGATATATCGTCAAAGTACTTGCAAGAGTGTTTCTTGCGATATATCGTACGACCACTACGTACGATATATCGGAGAACTCCCATGCACTTCTGGCACCACGCCAAGCGGCATTTCCGCGATGAAATGCACCAGCGCCACCACGAACACTTCCACGCCATGGGCCGCGGCGGCCGCTTCGGCGGCGGTGGCCCCTTCGGCTTCGACGAACGCGACGCCGGCATGCGCGGCGGCCGCGGCGGTGGCCGGTTTGGCGGCGGCGGACGCATGTTCGGCACCGGCGACCTGCGCCTCCTGCTCCTCGCCCTCATCGAAGAACAGCCCCGCCACGGCTACGAACTCATCCGCACCATCGAGGAAATGTTCGAAGGCCAGTACAGCCCCAGCCCCGGCGCCATCTACCCCACCCTCACCATGCTCGAGGAACTCGGCTACGCGCGGGTGGAAGCGGAAACCGGCGGCAAGAAGCTCTACGCTATCACTGACGAAGGCAAGGCCTTCCTCACCGAGAACCGCGACACCCTCGAAGCCCTGACCGAACGCCTCCAGGTCATGTCCCGCCACATGCGCCGCATGACCGTGCCCGAGGGCGTGCGCGAGGCGATGCACGTGATGAAGTACCAGCTGCTGAACCACCACAAGGCGTGGGATGAAGCGGAGACGAAGCGCGTCGCGGCGATTATCGAAGTGGCGGCGAAGCAGATCGCGGAGCGCCACGGATGAGCGAGAAACACGCCATCCAGCGCATGCGCCATGAAGTGCGCATGCGCATGCTCACCGTCGTGAAGGTGCAGACGCTCACGCCGCACATGGTCCGTATTACCGTGCAGGGGCCGGAGCTGGAAGGCTTCCCCTCGGCATCGCCGGACGACCATGTGAAGCTGTTCTTCCCCGTGGCCGACGGCGAATTCAACATGCCGGTGATGACGGCTGACGGTCCGCAATACCCGGAAGGCAAGGTGCCTTCACCGGCGCGTGACTACACGCCTCGCGCCTTCCGCGCCGATGCGCTCGAGCTGGATCTCGACTTCGTCATCCATGGCGAAGGCCCGGCTTCCACCTGGGCGGAGAAGGCGAAGGTCGGCGACAAGCTGGGCGTCGGTGGTCCGCGTGGCTCGATGATCGTGCCGGGTGACTATGACCACTACGTGCTCGTTGGCGACGAAACCGCCCTGCCCGCCATCGGGCGTTGGCTGGAGGAGATGCCGGAGGGCACGCAGGTGACGGTGCTCGCGGAGATTGCCTCCGAGAGCGAGAAGCAGGCCCTGGCCCGTGAGGCGCGCTGGTTCATCCGCGGGGCTTCGCCTTCGCTTGATGAGGCGGTAGCTGCGTTGCCGATCCCTGCGGGCGATACGTTCTGGTGGGTCGCCACGGAGTCGAAGCGGGCGCGTGAGTTGCGTTCGTTGCTGGTGGAGAAGCGTGGGATCGATAAGGATTGGGTGAAGGCTACGGGGTATTGGCAGGCTTGAGCGCGCGGTGCGCGCATCGCGTGCAAGCACGCTCCCACGAAGAACGCCGCGGCCTGTGCGGTTTGGCGAAAGATGTCGCCCACAGGGTGGGCTCCTACGGTACAACGCGTGCAAGCACGCTCCCACGACAGCGTTCTCTGTGGGAGCGTGCTTGCACGCGATGGCTTGCGAGTGCGTCAGAAGTTCCAGCGCACCCCCAGGTTCACCGCGTCGCTGCGGGTGTGCGTTGCACGGTCGGTGCTGTAGTAGACGAACGCGCTGGCGGCGGGGGTGAAGTCGAAGCTGGCGCCTACCGCGCCCTGCCAGTGGTTCTTCATCGGGCGTGAGCCTTCCACGGCGAAGCTGTCGGTCGGCAGGCCGGCGAAGCTGTTGTTCACCGAGACCGTGTCGTCCTTCGTGTTGTGCAGGTAACGCACCATCGCGATCGGGTGCAGCTTCGTGCCAGCCACGCCCAGGTCCACATCGCCCGACAGGCGCAGGCCGGCGCCGTACTGCATGCTGGTCGCCGAGGCCTTGCCCACCTTCAGGTCCGCGTCGCCCGCGCCCTTTTCCGTGAAGCTGTCGTACTTGACCTTGCTGTAGTAGGCACCCACGAACGGTTCGAGGTGCATCGCGTTGCCGACGTTGAAGCGGAAGCCACTCTCGATGGCGCCGTTGGTCGACTTGCCGTCGTAATCACCGCGCGCTTCAGGCGTGTAGCCACCGACATTGATCCGGCGATGGCTGTCGCCGTCATGCCAGCCGTACGAGGCGAGGCCTTCGATCCAGAACTGTTTGTCGTTGAAGTACAGGGCATGCAGGCCGACCGCAGCCTGGTCCACGTCGGTGTAATCGCCGCGGCTGTGCACTTCCGTCCGCGCGTTGGCCAGGTTCATGTGCACACCGGCGCGGAAGTCGTTGCCGAGATCCGTATCGGTACCCACCACGATGCCGTGGATGCGGTAGTCGGCCCGTGCCACGTTAGCGCTGCGCGAGAGATCGCTGCTCGAGGTGTACGGCTCGGCCCACACTGCCGTGCCACGCTCACCCGTATCGCGATCCAGCTTCAGGCGGTAGAACACCGAATCCTGGTACTGGCTCTGGCCGGTGAGTTCCGCCTGCGCTGCCGACGCATACGTTTCGCCGGTGAGCGAGTCGAAGGCACTGTGCACCTGCGCCGAGTGCAGGCCGCGCAGGTAGCCCAGCAAGGTCGACAGCGGCTCGCTACCCGTGGCCGCGCCCTGCCCGGCCGCACCCTGCAGCACGCCAGCGCCGGCGCCCTGGTTCGGCGTGAGTCCCGGGACCTGGTCGAAACCGGTGCCCTCTCCACCCGGGGTCACCGGGCCACCCGTGCCAGCCTGGCTCAGGGTCACCGTGACGGTATTGCCATTCGTGGTCACGCCTTCATCGAGGAACGGAAGGTCACCCTTCACCACGCTGCCGTACGTGCCGTTGATCGGCGTGTTCGAGGTCACGACGGTGTACGTCGTCGAGTTGCCGAAGCTGCCATTGCCTACCGGCGTGGTCGTCAGCGTACCGCCTACCGTCGTCGGGCCGTTCGAAACGATGCTGTCGTTGCTGCCGTTGGGGTTGATGTGGATGACCGTGTGCGAATTACCCGTCTGGTTCAGGCCGCCGGTGGTGAGCACCGTGCCCGCCGTGCCGGTGTCGGCCGCCGCGCCGCTCGCGCCCGGGATACCGCCCGGGGCCACCGTGCCGTTATCGACCGTGACCGGCCCGGTGATCGTGCCGCCACCCACCACACCGCCGCCATTGCCCACCGTGACCGGGCCGCCCAGCGTGCCGTTCACCACGAGGTTGCCACCGATCGTCGTACCGCCGGCGAAGGCGACGTTGGTGCCTGCGCCGATCACGAGCGTGCCCGCGGGGGCGTTGAGGTTGCCGATGCCGTTGAAGACGCCGTTCTGCAACGAGCCTTCGCTGTCACCGCCGATGTTGAGCGTGGTGCCCGCATTGCCGTTCACGGTGCCGGTCACCGTCGGCAGGTTGCCGTAGGTGAGGTTGAGGCTGCCGCCGCCGAGGTTGAGCGTGCCTGCGATCGGGCCTGTGGCAGTCACGTTGTTTGCCGCGCCGTTCAGGCCGGCCGTCGCGCCCGCGCCGACGGACACACCGCCCGTGTAGCTATCCGTCGCATTGAGCGTTCCGGCATTGACGGTGAGGCCGCCGGTGTAATCCGCCAGCGAGCCGCCGAGGGTCAAGGTGCCGGTGCCTTCCTTGTCGATACCGCCCGTACCGGAGAGCGCGCCGTTGAGCGTGAGGTCGTTCGCGCCATCCACGGTGACGCCATCGGCGCCTACGCTCACGCTGTTCGGCAGGGTCACCGTGGTGCCCGCTTCCAGCGTCGCGTTGTTGATGGCGAGATCGCCGCTGCCCAGGGCAGTGTCGCTGCCGACGGTGAGCGAACCGCCATCCACCGTGGTGCCGCCCGAGTACGTGTTGTTGCCGTTGAGCGCGAGCGCCTTCAGGTTCAGCTTGAACAGGCGGCCCGTGCCGCTGATGTCGCCATCCAGCGACAGCGCGTCGTCACCGAGGAGGTTGAGGTCAGCGTTGAGCGCGATGTCGTTCGCCAGCGCAAGCGGCCCGGTACCCATGAGGGACGCCGCGCCACCGACGGTCAGCGCGCCCGTACCGAGCGCCTGATTGTTGCCGAGCACCAGTCCACCCGCATTGAGCGTGACGCCACCGCTGAAGACGTTCGCGCCGCCCAGGCCCAGGTTGCCCGCGCCATTCTTCACCAGGCCACCGGTGCCGGTGATCGTGCTGTTTACCGTGGCGTCGGTGGCGCCGCCCAACGTCAGCGTGCTGCCGCCAAGCGCGACAGTGCTCCCTGCAACGCCGTTGAGCTAAGCGATCGACTGGTCACCGCCCGCGCTGATGTCGAACGTACCCGTGCCAGCGAGGTTTACTGCACCAGCCGGCGAGAGGCTGCCGCCCGCACCGATGGCGAGCGTGCCCGCGTTGATCGTGGTGCCGCCGCTATACGTGTTGGTACCGGTGAGGGTGACCGTCGCGGCG
>NZ_JBQCFT010000430.1:0-2125 GCF_051958795.1 Luteibacter sp.
CCCGGTGACGAGCACGCTGATGCGCGCCGAAGGGCCGAGGATCATCTCGTCGGTCGTGACCTCTTTGACCACCGTGTCCGCGTCCTGCGATATCACCTGCACGCGCAGGCCCGCGAGGTGCATGCGGAAATACTGGTTCGCATCGACGTTGTAGATGTGCCAGAGCTGCGTCTCGCCCGGCTGGATGGAAATATCCGGCTGCAGTTGGCCGTTGATCGTGCGGATGGACGGCGACCCGGTGATGATCTCGCTGGCGAGGCGCCCCGTGAAGGTCTTCTGGAAATTGCGCAGCACGAGGTTGCGTTCGCGTACGCCGCGCAGTTCGGGAAACGCGTCGAGCAGGCCGTCGACGAGGATCGGACCGGAAAGGCCACCCGATACCTGCCGCTCGGCGCCCTTGTGGACATGGCGGTGATACCAGTACGGTCCCGGCGAATGTTCGGGTGGGAGCTTCAGCACGTACTGCCCGGTCTGGTGCGGGCCGGTGTCTCGGAAGATGCTGTCACCTTCGTCCAGTGGCGATACCTGCATGCCGTGGAAGTGCAGGTTGGTCAGTTCGTCCATGCGGTTGTCGAGCGTCAGCCGGATGGTGCCCCCGGGGCGCGACCGGATCAGCGGGGCGTCGTAACTGCCGTTGTAGACAAGCGACGTGTACGGTGTGTCGCCCACCATCACCTTCGTTTCGGCGGCGGTGAGCGTCACGTTGGTGACGCCGTCGGCGCCGTAGGTGAACTGGCGCGGCTCGCGCAGTTCCTCGCCACCCGCGGCCGACGCGATCGGGCTGGCCGCGAACGCGGCCAGCACGATACCGAGGCACCAGCGCCAGTCCTTAAGCGCGGACACGATGCGGCGGGGATGGGGGAGGTCGCTCATCGCATCAGCGATCGTTGGCGACGTCGGCGGCGAGGCGCAGCTCTTCGTTGGCCTGGCTCAGCAGCTCCTTGGCGCGACCGGCGTGACCACCGAGGCGGGCGTCGTTGGCTTCCTGGGCGCGGCTCACGGCACGCCAGGCTTCCACGATGTGCTGCTGCGCATCCCGCAGGTTCCCGTGACGACCGCCGATGTCGACGAAGGGTGCTTCCTGGGCGACGGCGGCGCAGCCCACGGAAATGACGGCGCCGAGCAGAGCGCCGGCAATGAAGATCTTGGCTTTCATGGTGTGTCCTGGAGGGGTTGGCCGACCGGAGTGGCCGGTGGGCATATCGTCCGCGCGGCGGCCGTGCCGGTCTTTCCAGTACGCAGGGTCCGTTTCCGATTCGAACGCCGGGAAGGGGGCCACCCACCTGGACCGTTCGATTCGACAAACGGGGTGCGGATAAGAAAGACCCGCTGGTGGGGACACCCGATCATGCGCATCGTCACCCCTCACGGATACCCGTCCGATGCTCATGGAAATCGGTCAGGCCGCGCTCGTCATCCTGGCCAGCCTGCTACCCATCGTGAATCCACCCGGCTCGGCGCTTCTGTCGCTGGGCATCGTGCCGCATGCCGATTCGGCCGAACGCGCCAGGCTGGCCCGTCGGGTGGCGACCAACAGCCTGGTGCTGCTGGTCGGTTCGTTGCTGGTAGGCGCCTATGTGCTGTCGTTTTTCGGGGTGTCGATTCCCGTGCTTCGCATCGCGGGCGGCATCGTCATCGCGGCGGCGGGCTGGCGAATGCTCAACGGGCAGGATGACGACGACGAGGATGAGACGACCGTCCACAAGCATCGCGGCGATCCGTCGTTCTATCCGCTGACGCTGCCCATCACGGTGGGACCCGGGTCGATCGCGGTGGCCATCGCCATCGGCACGGGCTCACCGCGCGAAGGCGCGGGCTGGATCCATATCGTCGCGGCGGCCATCGCCCTGGCCGTTCTCACGATCAGCATCTATCTGAGCATGCGTTTCGCGGACACGCTCAGCCACAAGCTCGGCAAGGAACGCACGCAGGTCATCCTGCAGCTGCTCGCCTTCGTGATCTTCTGCATCGGCATCCAACTGCTATGGGCCGGGCTGTCGGAACTGCTGAACCTGCATACGCCTGTCGCTTCGTAGGCTCGGCTTCGCCATCGCGCTGGCGTGGCGGAGCGGAGGCGCGCGGGGGGGGGGGTGTTTGTTAAAAGAGGTCGCCCCCCACCGCCCCC
>NZ_JBQCFT010000431.1:0-4446 GCF_051958795.1 Luteibacter sp.
CAGGCGAGTCAGCAATGTCGCCATGGGCCTCGGCAAGCAACCGCGCCATGCGGTCGAGGAAGTCCTCGGAAGCCACCTGGAAATCCCCGCTGGCAGCCTGCCGGGCAAGGCCGGGCTCGATGAAGTCGAGGTCCGCGGTGGCCAGCCCGGCGCCGGAAAGCTCGATCTTCATCCGCTCGGCCTGCTGGTTCAGCCGCGTCGTGGCGCCTGTGCCCTGCAACGCGCGCAGGCGCGAGGCATAGGGCTCATCCACCCGGCGGTAGTCCTGCTTGCGGAACTCACGCTGCTTCGGGAGGTTGTGCACGCTGGCGGCCTCGACGAAATGGTGGATCGGGACGCCGGAATCGTCCCTGCCGAACAGCGGCATCAGGCTGTGCAGGCTCATGCCCACGTCCAGGTCGGTGCCGCCGCGGGGCAAGCCCCAGCTACGGTGCATGACTGGCGCGGCACCCGCGCCGAGCTCCGCGTAGGCGACGTCCGTGGTGCCGCCGCCGATATCCACGATCAGCGCCCGCTGCCGATCGGCCAGCGACAGGTGGTAGTGCATGGCGGCAGCTGCCGGCTCCTCCAGGAAGGACACGCTGTCGAAGCCCGCGACACCCGCGGCCTCGCGCAGGATCCCCAGCGCCTGCTCACCGCCGGCGGGGCCCATGGAGCTACGGAATTCAACCGGCCGCCCGATCACCGCCTCACGAACCGGCGTGCCGAACTGGCGAGTCGCGGTCAGGCGTACGTGCTCGAGGATATGCGCCGCGATACTGACAATGGTCTTGCGCACGCGTGGATCGAGCTTGTAGCCGAACATGGATTTCGGCGATTCGATCAGGTTGCCCGTGCCCTCTTCCAGGTAGGCCTCCACGGCCTCCTCGCCAAACAGCGCATCCTGGAAACTGGCCACCGAGGAAGACGAGGCCTCGCGGATCCGCTCCTCCATCCACTGGCGGCGCACGACGCGGATGGCATCGCGGCGTACTTCGCCTTCGGGACGTGGCGTGCGGCCGGTGCGGCGCTCATCGGCCCGGGTGGCGCGGATGATCGTATCGACCTGGGCTTCGAGCGTCGGGGTCAGCACGAAATCGTCGAAGTCGGGGACCACCTCGGGGAAGAACACCGCGGTACGGAACTGGCGCTCGTCGCCAAAGCGGACGAGCTGCAACTGCCCGTCCACCACGGCGGCGGCGGCGGAGTAGCTGGTACCGAAGTCGATGCCGATGCGCATGGGAAGGCTCATTCCAGACCGGGAAAACCGTCCATTATGACTGGCTCCGGTATCAGGCGACAGCGGGACGGTTGCCGCTACACTCGGGGTCCGAGCCACAGACGCCCAAGGGAATCCCCGACCTATGCGCCGAATCGCCCTCGCCTGCCTGTCAGCCCTTGCCCTGGCGGCCTGCCAGAACCACGACCAGGACAAGATCGCCCCGGCCGCCGCCAGCACGGCGCCCGCAAAGCCGTCGACCTCCCCGCCGCCGCCACTGCCGGCCGTGGCCAACGAGCATCACGATTTCACCCCGGATATCACGGCAGCCGATTTTGCTGCGCACCTGCGGGTGATCTCCTCCGATGAGTACGACGGCCGCAAGCCGGGCACGCTGGGCGAGCGCCTGACGACGAACTACATCATCGCGGCGTTCAAGGCAGCCGGCCTCGAACCCGGCAACAAGGGTGAATGGGTGCAGACGGTGCCCGCGGTTTCCACCGAGCTGACCGGCCAGGACAGCCTGAAACTCGACGTCAGCGAAGGCGGCGGCACGGAGTCCTTCGCGTTCGGCAAGGACATGGTCGTCGGCACCCTCCAGGCCAAGTCCGATGTGGAGCTGAAGGATTCAGACATCGTGTTCGCCGGCTACGGCGTTGATGCCCCGGAAGCGCAGTGGAACGACTTCGACGGCGTGGACGTCAAGGGCAAGACACTGATCGTGCTGGTCAACGACCCGGGCTGGAATGGCAACGACCCGAAGCTGTTCAAGGGCCGCGAGATGACCTACTACGGCCGTTGGACGCACAAGTTCGAGGAAGCCGCCCGCAAGGGCGCCGCCGCGGTCTTCATCGTCCACCAGACCGAACCGGCCGCGTACGGCTGGAACGTGGTGCAGAGCGGCTGGACGACGCCGCGGCTCGACCTGCCGGAAAGCGAAAGCCCGGCGCCCCGGGTCCCGGTCGCCGGCTGGCTCACGCACGAAGCGGCACAGCGACTGTTCGCGAAAGCCGGCAAGAGCTTCGACGACCTGGCGAAGCAGGCCGACGTGCGCGGCTTCAAGGCCGTGCCGCTCGACGCGAAGGCCAACATCCAGCTCCACAGCAACATCACGCATTCGCTCAGCAACAACGTGATCGGCATGGTGAAGGGCAGCGAGAAGCCCGACGAGGCCGTGGTCTACACCGCCCACTGGGATCACCTGGGGCATGACCCGGCGCTCAAGGGCCACGCGATCTACAACGGCGCCATCGACAACGGCACCGGCATTGCCGCCATGCTCGAGATCGCCGCGAAGTTCGGCCAGGAAAAGCCGAAGCGTTCCGTGGTGTTCGCCGCCGTGACCATGGAGGAATCCGGCCTGCTGGGTTCGGCCTACTACGTGGCGCATCCGCCCTTCCCGCTCAACAAGACCGTCGCCGACATCAACATGGATGCGCTCGCGATCGGCGGGCCCACGAAGGACATGATCGTGACCGGCCTCGGCCAGGGCACGCTGGAAGACACGCTGGCCGAGGTGCTGAAAACCGACAACCGCGTGGTCGCCGGCGATGCCTCCCCGGAGAAGGGCCACTACTTCCGTTCGGATCACTTCAACTTCGCAAAGGCCGGCGTCCCTGCGCTGGCCGCAGGCGGCGGCATCGACATGGTCAACGGCGGCAAGGCTGCCGGCCAGGCTGCTGCCGACGACTACAACAAGAACCGCTACCACCAGCCCACCGACGTCTATGACATGCGCTGGGACTTCACCGGCGTGATGCAGAACGTGATGGCGTACTACAAGGTGGGCGACAACCTCGCCAACAGCGATGAATGGCCCGCCTGGAAGGACGGCAGCGAGTTCAAGGCCGCCCGGGAGAAGTCCCTGGCCACCGGCACCAAGAAGAAATAACGCAACACGGTAGGAGCCCACCCTGTGGGCGACGCTTTTCGCGACCAGGCAACAGGCCCTGCTGCTTTCCCGCGGAAGATGTCGCCCACAGGGTGGGCTCCTACGATGCGTGCGCCGGCTTTAGTAATTCACCTGCAACTGCACGCGCACCAGCTTGCCGTTGACCATCGGGTACGGCGCCGCGCTCACATCGGTGCGGCGCATGTTGGCGAAGGCGACGGCCAGCTCGATCGCGCTGCTCGGCTGCCATTCCACGCCGGCCTCGAGCTCGTCCACGTTCATCTTCGGCGCATTGGTATCGAACTTCGCCGCACCGCGGTAGGTCTGCCATTTCGCGTACGGGATCATCGAGCCGTACTCGCCATCGAACTTGTACATGAGCTGCGCGTAGCCGCCGCGGAGTGACTTCGTGCGGATCACGCGGCGCGCGACGTCGAGCTCAGGGCCTTTGCCAACGGTCCACTCGGCCTGGAACCCGAACGGCTGCGGGTAGTACACGACGTGCGCGGCGACGCGGCGATCGACCGAGCCTTCCTCCGGCGCATCCACCCGCGGGGTGAACGTGGCTCCGTTGATCGTGGCCGAGCCCGTCGATACCACGTAACGACCCGTATAGGCGTCCGCGCCGACCTCGAGGTACTGCCCGTTCGCCAGCTTGAACGGGTACGAGAAGTGCACGACGGTGTGCAGCTGGTCGTTGCGATCCGGCCGGTTCGCGCCCTGCCCGTTGTACACGCCGATGCCGAACATGCCGTAATCACCCGAGCCCTTCAGGCCGGACTTCTGCAGGTAGCTGAAGCGCTCCTTCACCTCGGTCGGCGACCAGTAGGCGAACACGCCCAGGTCGCGCTCGTCGCGTACACCGGAGTTCAACGCGTCGGCACGATCCAGCGCGATGCGGTTCTGGCTCGACTGCAGGTCTTCCCAGCCATACGGCACCTTGGACTGGCCCGCGCGGATGCGCCAGGTCTTTTCCTTGTTGAGCCAGAGGTCGGCGTAGGCATCGCGGAGCTGGGCGAAGTTCGTGGTCGACGAGCCCGACGGCGTACTGGCGAAATCCGGCTGGATGTAGATCGACATCTTGTCGGAGACATCGCCGCTGATCACGACGCGCGCACGGCGGATCCCGAAGCCCTGGTCGCGGCCGATGAAGCGGTCACCCGGCGACTTCAGGTCTTTCGCGCCATCGTCCAGGCCCTGGTTGTAGCGCATCTGCACATAGCCGCGGTTGCCGATGTTGTCGTACCACGCCTTGGCCGACGACTTCGCGGCGGCGGCAGGCGCGGCCGATGCCGCGGTTGCACCCGCCGCGACCGGCGCCGCGGCCGTGGTGGAGGCGCTCGAAGCCCTGGGCGCC
>NZ_JBQCFT010000432.1:0-5027 GCF_051958795.1 Luteibacter sp.
ATCTACGCGGCGAACATTCGCGGACTCAAGCTTCCCGGCGTGTTGGAGCTTGACAAGGACGACGTGCTGAACTGGCACAAGGTCTGCGAAAAGGGCTCGCTCATTGTGGTCGATGAGGCCCAGCGGTATTGGCGTGCGTCCAGGGGCGGCGGCGTCGATGAGGCCGTTATCGAGATGGAGACGCATCGGCACGATGGTATCGACATCGTGCTGATTACCCAGCACCCGGGCTTGATCCACGCGAATATCCGCAAGCTCGTCAACCGGCATATCCACATGGTGGCCTACACGGAGCATTCCGCTCTGCGCTGGGAGGCCCGCGAGGTCCGCGAGGATGTGCAGGACCCTTCGTTCCGTGCGACCGCCGATTTCGAGGAATGGAAGTACCCGCAGAACCTCTACGCGTTCTACGATTCCGCGGAAAAGCACACGAAGAAGATCAAGCTGTCGTGGCGTGAGCGCATCGCTCAGCACGGCAAGAAGATCGCTCTCGGTTTGATCGTCGTCGCCGTGGCCATCGTCGCGTGGTTCTTCATGCAGGTGAAGAACGGTTCTCTCGTGTCCGGATCGGCGTCTGCAGACGCGCCGGCCGCGCTCTCGTCGCCTCGCCGCGAGGGTGGGGAAGTGAAGGGGCCTAAGTGGAAGACCGCCGCTGAGTACGTTGAGGCGCAGATGCCGCGCATTCCCTCCCAGCCGTGGAGCGCTCCGTTGTACGACGGGCAGCAGGTCACGGCTCACCCGCAGGTGTATTGCATCGCGAAGGGTGACGACAGCGATTGCCACTGCATCACGGAGCAGGGCACCAGGTACACGATGGCGCTGGATATCTGCTTGTCGGTGGCGAAGAACGGCCCGGCCTACGATCCGTTCAAGCCGGAGCGTCCTCGAGAGACGTCGGATCGTCGCCAGGGTGATCGGCCGTCTACGCCGGAAATGTCGGCGCCGGTTGCGCCGTCCCCTGCCGTCGCGTCGGCGCTTCCGTCGGTCCCTGTTCTCATGCCTTCGGGTGGGTCATCGCCGGTTGCCTCGATTCCGCACGAGCTTGGGAATGGCGGAATGCGCTGATGGTAGGATGGCCGCTCATCAAGGGGGTAAGTCGGCATGAGGCCATCAACGCAGTACCTTTTCGCCATTCTGCTTGTGGTGGCGTCGATCCCGCTCTATATGGTTCTAGCAAGGTCTGATGGCAATCGAGGTGGTTCGGCTACCGCTCCCGTCGCTATTCGACCGTCTCCCGGTGTGTCCAGCCCGCCGAAGCACGTGTCCATGACGGCTAATGAGGCTGCGGCGTTCGAGGCCATCGGCGCGCATAGGGCACGCTGTGTCGCTGGCGTGGTGTACAGGACGTCGGGCCACGTGATCGAGCCGTGGCCGGGTAGGGTTGCTTGTTCCGAGTTTGGCGGGAGCTACGCGGTCTCTGCTACGGGTCCGTAGGGGTGTGGGGCGTAGCCCCGCGAATACGCTCTACTGCAGACGTTTTTTGACAAAAGAAAGCCCCCGTGCTAGCGCCGGGGGTTCTCCGTTTCGCGAGACCTGTGCCAGCTAAACCTGCTTTCGTTCCTTCCAGATGTCCTGGGCGATTTCACTCATGGCGCGTAGGCTGATAGATCCCTTGCGCATGGACCGGCCGGGAGGGATGAGGAATTCGTGGCACACGCGCCACCCGGACCACGAGTTGGTGATGATGTGTTGCTGGTCGCCCCATGCGGCCAGCGCCCAGTCTTCGATGGCGGAAAGGGAGATTCGGCGGCCGCTAGGGTGGACGAGGTCTTTGCCGTCAATGTGCCACGTGCGCTGTTGCATGGTCGCTTCCTGCAGGTGGGCCGAAAATCGTGCCCAGCACGCGGGTAAACGCCTTGCGAAGCCTGCCGGAAATGCCTCGGCGGCGAGTTGACATAATCTACATTATGCGCACATGCGTACGTATGTGTACGAGGCTTGCCCCCAGTCCCGCGGCCCTATTTCGCCCCGACCCGAGCCCTGGAGGTTGCCGAACTAAAAGTCGACGTTTTGCCCCATTAAGATCGGCGATTAACCAGCATCTAACGGTTCGACCCTGACGTCGACGGTTAGCTCGCCTTTCGGTCGCCCGCCTCGGCTTTTCTTGGCGGACAATATCGACTATTACATGCGCACGCCGCGATCGGCGTCGACGGTTACATTCAGTTGATGCGTCAATTCACGCGCCACCTTTCCAAGATCGACAATTACGTACGGCGCGGCGATCTAAAAGACTACTTCACACCCGTACTTCGCATGGGTGCACTAGTAAGCCGAGTCTAGCGCCTGCGACTGTTCACTAATGACCGTCGCGCAGATAACAGTCCCGCACCCCTGGCATTGATTTTTCGCCACATGGGCGTAGCTTCAGCACATATACGCGCCGTGGACCGTGGATGCCGTGTAATTTCTTAGGCCGAATCTTCCGAAAGTCTGAGCCAAATCCTCCAACATTTCGGTACCGGCAATTTCAATGACGGATACGTTTGGGCCAGCTTCTGCTAACCGCCAAAAACATTGTGCCGGCGCCATCGACGATTTGGGGCCCGTCGAAATGCAGGATCGGCTCGGGTTCAAACCAACAACGACATTAATAGCCTGTTTCCGCCTCTGTTCATCAAGATTGGACCGAGTCATTAGCGCTTCAAGCTTCCTACGCGGCGGGCGTCTCGGAGTTGTCCGCGTGCAGCGCCTCTGCAAGGTTAATGACAGCGACGGGGTCGTCGGCGAACGCGTCCGCTGGCGCGCGGGCCGCCGATGAAATGTCCCGAACCAACATCAGGACCGTGACCGGGTCCATAGGGCCATAGCCTTTTGAAGCGCGGGCCTGCAGAGACAGCTCCTCCCTCGGCTGGAATAGCCAAAAGGCCCGGGCCCAGCCTCCCCTATCATCCGTAGGTGAAAAACCGACGCGCGACGCCAGGATGGAGAGCAGGAGCTGCAAGCCGTATGCGCTAACCCCGGGCGCAAACTGGAACGCCGGGTATACCCAGGCATTCGATGTCTTCACCCAAAGTGTCAGGAGCGATCCTTGCGCGCGCCGGCGCTCCAACTCGTCCACACTGATGTTGAGACGCGCCACCGCCTCGGATGGGCTTAATGATTGTTCGAGGATGTACTCCTTTGACATCGACCAGCCTCAACTTGCCGCCGCTATCTGGATGCCGGAAGCTTACGCTAAACGCGTGTGCCGAAGGTACCGTGCGCCCACCGCAGGAGACTGTATCGATGACACTTGATCGTGACCCGCTACTCGCTGCCAGAAAAGCCACCCTGCAGCTACGGGACGAACTCCTCGACCTGGACTGGCCGTCTGTTGCCGAGCTGGCCCCGCTGTTGAAGCGTCAAGCTGACCAGGCACGTGCTTGGCTCCTTGAGGAGCATAAGCGCGGAAGAATTCTGGCGGTGTGGTCACAGCGCGACGCCGACTTTGTTTTCCCTTCCTTTCAGTTCGATCATGAGGGTGTACATCCCAGGCTGGAACAGCTATTCGATGCCTTGAGTGGCATCCCGGGGCTTGATCCGACGACAGATCGTGGGGGCTGGGCGCGCGCGTTTTGGCTCTACGGCTGCAGCGCTCGCCTAAGCGATGCGGCACTGGGATTCGGGCCGAACGAAGACGGTAGGGCTGCCTCCGAGCGCTTCAAGACCGCGCCTGATGCGGTGATCGAGCTTGCTCGTGAAGAGGCAACCTTTGACCCTAACAGTGCCTGGTAGCGCACGGTAATTCCGAGCCAAGCGGCGACCGTGGTGTGGTATCGCGATGAGCCCCGCCCTCGCAGCGGTCGACCGACGCTGGCGCGAGTTGTGGGGATGAGCGGGCGCAGGATTACGATTTGATCGCGTATCGCCCCTCTCGCTCCTTGAATGCCCGATCGCCTCCCTCAAGGAGCGAACACACTGCCTGGCGCGTGGAAAAGCCTCCGTCGCTCGCCTCCGCATGCTCGAGCGAGCCAGACCTGTAGGTAATTTGTGGATACGCCTGACTATCGAGGCGTCCGGCGGTGGCAACGATGATCTGCTCGGCGTCGGTGGCAACGACGAGATTTGGGTTGTGGGTGACAAGGATTATCTGGCGTTGCTGTTTTGCCCTTCGAACGTAAGGTACGAGCTGGCCGTAAATGGACGCGTTATCCAGGTTGCCCTCGGGCTGATCGATGATAAGCGGGCGCTTGTCGTCTTCATCCAGGAGAAGGTAAAGAACCAAAAGCGCTATACCTCGTGAACCTGGTGATAGGTGCTCCAGGGACGTTCCGCCATACCGTATGCGGTAGGACGTCTCGACGTGATCGGTGGAATAAATCCAATCGAGAAGATCCACCATCTTGACGCTCGGGGTGGCAATGCTGCGAAGAAACTCCGACGGATTCACGCGCGCTTGAAATTCGCTTATCGCCGCTTGGATGACGGTGCCGTCCCCCGTCTCCCACGCGGGAGAAAGTACTTCGGCGATATAGCGTTCGAGCTCATCGCGCTTCTGCGCCGATGCCGGCTTACGCCCGTCAAAGAAACGAAATGCGCGTTCGAGCCACGGGCGATAGTCAACCCGATATCCGGCCGATACCTCGAACTTGACCTCGGTCCCAAGCGTCTCGATCTGCTCGCGCATCGGCGCATAGAGGTCTTGCAGCCCGCCAAGATCGTCGGTCAGCGCCCCGAAATAATCCACGTAGGCGGCATCTCGCTCCGCTTCACGCTGCTTCAGCAAGCGATTTGTGTCCGCGTCAAGTTCTTCAATTTCCTTTGTCAGGCGCTGCTCAAGGAGCTCCCGCGCCCGAATTTGCTTCTGGAGGTCGAGGAGCCGCTTACGAAGCGTTTCATCCTGGCTAAGTGATGCCTGCAGCGCGCTGATGCGGCCAGTGATCTCGTGGACGGTGTCTCCCTTGGACGTGGAGATGCCCGCTTGTCCCTGCCGTGCAACAATGCGGTCGCCCAGTGCCGCCACGCGCGCGTCCACCAGATCGACGACCGAGTCGTCCCAGGCCGGTGAAAGGCGAGCAACGAGGTCATCACCCAGCAGGTCGGAG
>NZ_JBQCFT010000433.1:0-2223 GCF_051958795.1 Luteibacter sp.
GACGCTGCGTTACATACGTTCGATACGCCCGAGTCGATGCCTGAGTATTGCCGGCTGATGCACGAGGTTTACGCGCGCACGTGGCACCACGACGACCTGCCGACGCAATGGGATCATCCAGCGCGGGTCGCGTTGTTCCAGCGGCTGGCGGCGTCAGGGCACATCATCGGCCATGTAGTCGTGCGCGACGGCCGGCCGCTGGCTTACGTGCATGGCTACCGCGTGGCCGGGACGTACCTGGTCGACGACCTCGGCTACGACGAGGAGATCGCGAAGGTCGGCATCGGCTCGGTCGCGGTATTCCAGGCCATCACGGCCTTGCTCGATCGCTTCCCGGGCGAGCGGGTCAGCTTCGGCTACGGCGACAACCAGTACAAGCGCCTTCTCGCGACGCACAACGAGCCCTGCGGCTCGTTGTACGTCGTTCGCTCAACCCGCGCGACCGCGGGCTTCCACGTCTATGGCCCCGTGCGCTGGCTATATCGCGGCCTGCATCGCGTCCGCGAAGACATGCGGGCGCGCAAGCGCGGTTGAGGGGCCGGTGGCCGCCCGTCATCGGGTCAGCGTGAAATTATCGAGTTGTGCGATCACGCGCTCGGATACGCCGGTGGTGTCCTTGCGCACCACGATCGAACCGATGGTGGCCCCGTAATCCATCGAATGCAGGTGGATCCAGAGGCCGGGCAGGCCGCTAAGCGGGACCGTGTAGGCCGCTTCACCGATGGCCTCGCCCTTCGTATCGAAGATATCGATGTGCACCAGCGAGCCGTTACCGCCCGAGCCGTTGGCGCCATAGCCGAACCGAACGGACGTGCAGGGCACCGCAAATTCGATGCGGATTGCGGCACGTTCATCGGCCGAACAGAGGAAGGTGCCCTCATGAAACGGAGGGACGCCATCATGGCCGCCACGGACGGTCCAACGCCCGTCGACGGGCGTGAAGGTGATGTACGGTCGCTTCAGCTGGTCGATCCGGCGATAGCTCAGGCCGTTGAGGTTGTCGATCACCACGGACGGCGGCGATACGGTCTTCTGCACGCGTAGCTCGAGCGCCGCCGACTCGAGTGTATGGATGCACTCGCGGCGTGGACCCTCCGGGGTTTCGAGTTCCACGAAGGTCTTCACCTGGTAGCAGACCCGAAGCATGCCGCCATCGAGCGGGAGCACTTCGCTCGGCGGGACAGGGAACGTCAGGCCTTCATGCGCGCGAGCCTCGTTACCGGTGGCCTTGTCGGTATAGTTGATTTCGGTGCCATCGGGGCATGTGCCCGACCAGAAGAGCTGGCACTCGTCGTCATCGGCGAGACCCGGCCACGGCGGGACCTCGACAACCACGCCGCCGTCGGCGAGGACAGGGTCGAGCACGGCGCCTTCTGCCTGTTGGATCTTGGGCGCGGCGAAGCGTCCCAATGGGCCGACGACGTCGATGCGGCGACGAAACGATGGTCGCATCGCCTCCTCGTAGCCGTAGGTCGTGTAGTGGAAGGTGCAGCACCCGCCAGCCGCGCGCCTCAGGATGTCGAGGGGAACGGGGATGTCGAGCGTCTGTCCATCGCGCCCGAGCCGGAGCAGCGGCGACGACCACGACTCCGCCTTGCCGGTGGGCATGATGGACGCGCAGTGAAGGATCACCCGGTCACCGATCTTTGCGAAATGTCCCTCGGCACGGATGAGGACTTCCTCGCGGCGCGTATCCATCACGCGATACACGTGGCCCGCATCGTCTTCGGTGCCCTCGAGCCAGGGCGTTGGCGCGAACGACCCGCTGACACGCAGCGGCGCATAGACGGTGGGCGCCCAGCGCGAGGTAGGGTCCGCCACATTGAGGACACGCCAGCTGATGCGAACGTCGCGCATGGCCTCAAGGCCTTTGAACGGCGACGGGATGCTGGCGACGATCGGTGATCCCACCTGTTCCGTGGTGAGGGGTTCCAACGCGATGAAGCGGTTTTCCCAGGCGACGACGATGCGGTCCCCCTCCGCCATGCCGACGTACGGAGGAATCTCAATCGTCGCCCGCGGCCGACCGCTGCGCCGGAACGAGGTGAGGCTGGCAGCGGGAAGCCCGGGCGCAATGAACGGATGCTTGTCGCCCATCGACCGGCTGTCCGGGCCGTCCAGGGTGCGACGAGTACGACGCCTTCTAAAAGTACCAAAGCCATTCATGGCATGGATCTCCAGGATGAGTGTTTTAGTTGATGGCGGGCGCTGTCGCGGCAGCGC
>NZ_JBQCFT010000434.1:0-5394 GCF_051958795.1 Luteibacter sp.
GCCTATGTTGAGGCCGGAACCTCCTCACGAGAGTCCGTGCCAGCCCCGGGGCCATCCGCCAGATGGCACCCCGGGGAGCTTCCCCGCCGTTTCGCCTTACCGATAGAGATACCTCGCTCGCTAAGCGCATGATCCGCACAAATGGTGTGCGGATGGCCGTTGTTGCCGTTTCGGAACTAAAAGTCAATTACGAATTTTTCTGAGGCGCACTTCGCAGTCAGCTTGGTGTTGCGCGACTCTGCGGTTTGAACTGCCACGATGAACAGCTCTTGGTGAGGCTGCCTCATGGGTGACATCGACTCGCTCGCAATCGTTGATACGCTTCTCGGCGCCGGCCCGCTTGCATTCGATGAGGCAATCCAGAATCAGGCTCCTGCCATTCTGCGATCGCTAGAGCAATGGGAGGCAAAGTTCATTCTTGAGCAAGCCTCTTCAACAAGCAAAGCCGTTCGATCTGACTGGTTGCAGTACGTTAAATGGTGCAGAGATCACGCCGCACGGCTCCTTCCGACATCGACCCAGACGCTTACGGATTTCCTCCGTGACGCAGTGAAACAAAATTACAAACTGGCGACCTTAAGCCGTTATGTTTACACGTTGCGTCGCGTTCACAGAGCGTCCTCTCTTCTTGATCCTTCTGAGTCCGCGGAATGGCCCGACCGGTACGCTGGCATTAAGCAGCAACTCGCCGCTCGCGTCGATGCTTACGGTCGATTGGATGACGGCAACCTCAAGAAAACAGCTGTCCCTCTCGTCTACGAGCAAGTTAAGATCGTTCTATCGCGCATGGGAAATCTGCCTCGCGATTTGCGAGATGCTGCGTTACTGAACCTCGCTTCAGATACACTGCTGAAAGCCAGCGAGCTGGTGAGAGTTTGCGTGGAAGACTTTGCGCTCGACGACAATGGTGACTGGTGGCTGACAGCGAGAGACCTGCGCGACCTTCCGAGTCAGGACCCATGCGCGCATCGCTTTGTTAGTCACGGCGCTATGGAACGAGTCCGCCGATGGATGGTTTTGGGAAAGATCCAGGACGGCCCAGTATTCGTCGCCATAGCAGGACGGCCTCGAATGGGCTCACATCCAGGTACTTCAGCAGTCCACGCGCTACGCCCGGACGAGGTCTCTAGGATATTCAGAAAGCGCGCGATGGATGCCGGCATCCCAGACGCTGAAATGATCACGAGCCATTCTTCACGACTGGGATCTTTAGTCGATCTCGCCAACGAAGGCGAGAATGCGTGGGCTGTTGCGGACGCGGGAGGCTGGAAGCAGGCCCTTCAGGTGTCCACTTATATGACACATTTCTTGAATGCGAAGAAGCCCGTTCGCTGAACGCAAGAGTGTTACGGCGATGACAGCGGACCTGGTGGCCATAACCCCGTCCCGTGGCTGTCATACGACGCCCCTCAAACGTGACTACGGCGCACCATCGCGCGCACATCGCTCCGAGCCGGAGTAACGCCTTGTCGGCCGGTAATGTCCAACCGCCGCCTGTCCTACCGGTAAAAAGCCAAAAGCCGCCGATAGCGTCGACTTTTACGTCGCCGCTGAGTGAACATCGAAGATTACCTACACAATCATCGAAGTAAATTTCGAAGCCTTCAGCATCAATAGACCCATTTATCAACAGCTTACAGATGGCTTCGAGTTACCCTTTTAGATCGGCAACCTTCGCCTCAAGACACTGCTTCAGGTATGTGGCGTCCGAAACAAGCGCAAGGCTCTTATCCCAGTACCTTGCCACCGCGGTGCCATACGCTGCTTCGGCCTTCGCTAGCGACTCAGGCGGCACGGGCCCCCATGAGCCGACCATCATCGCCAGATCGATGATGTCGCGGCTCATCGTGGACCGATCCAGGCCGCGGTCAGTGTTCGCCATTAGCTTCTCCGCATAAGCATCGACGTGCGATAGAACTGGCACTCCCTCGATATCCAGCGTGCTGGGTTCGAAATCTATGCGAGCCTCTCGTACGAGCTCAAACCGGATATTTACGCCGTCCACGTCGAGGTACGTGGATATCTTGTCCCGGTTGGTACGAACGTCGCGGGCATGCTTGATTGGCTTGCGTAAAAGCCGCCCGAGCGTTGGCGGTTCAATGGCTTCACGTAATGTTCGATAGCCGGCCGCATCTGCACAGAGGAAATCGATGTCGACAGATTCCCGGAATTCCCCGCATTCGAGGACAATCGCGGTTCCACCACCGAAGTAGCAACGGGCCGACTTGAGCAATGATCCGTCAAGGGCCCGCAGGACATGAGCGATCCGTTGATGGTGGGGTCTCTCAAACATGCAGTACTCCGTTGCCATAGCGCGTCACCAGGTCTTCGAGCAAGCGGCGCTCGTGTTCATCCATCGCATCACGATCCACGAGATCCCAGTTTCGCTCATACAGCGCAAGCGCTTCCGGCTCGGCGATGGTGCGCGTTCCCGGTCGATTCCAGGCAAGCCTTTTCAACTGGGGAAACGCGTCGATCACCACCATCGGCTGGCCTGCTGTCGGAACGAGATTCAGGGCTCGCATCACCGCGGCATAAGTACCCATGGCCACCGACGGCCTTCCCTGCTCTACCTCTATGAGCTTCTGTCGCCCGACGCCGGGGGTTCGGGCGACAGCGGCCTGGGTTAGTCCCAGCCGGGCGCGCTCGCGCCTAAGTCGTTGACCGAGCTCCAAAAGCGGATCGAGTATGGGATTTTGAGTGACCATGTCCCGAATATACGACATCTGCGAAAAATGTCACGTAAACAGGACATGCGGCACTTCAGTCGTCCTGCGGACACCCCGTCGAAGGCATAGACCGGCCGACCGATGCCACCGCCAAGCAATCGATCGTAGGCTGCACCCATGGCCCACGTCGATGAAGAACTGCAGCTATGCCGCGCCCGGTTGGCAATGGACGCGATGGAAATTGGTCGCGCGCTTCTCGAAGGCGATGTCGAGGAGGCGCGCTTCCGGACGCACCTGGTCCGCGGCGACGCGTCACGTCACGACCTCGTCGAGGTAACGAACACGGCCGATCGCGTCATGCGGCTGCTCATCGGTGCGGAAACTGCCGTCGTCCCGGGCATCGGGCGAGCGCTCTTAGCCCTGCTGGGCGCCATCGACCGCATGTGATCCGTGGGCGGGGGACCCTACTCTTGCTTCGAATCAGTGCTTCGAGGACTACCTCGCTTCGACTGCAGGCTCGCTACGGCCTCGCGAAACACCTTGCGGAGACGGTCACTCCCCGCGATACCGGCCTCAACGGCATCCACCATGGCAGCGAACGAAGGATCCTGCTCCGCGTCCGCGCCCCATTCCCGGGAATTCGCCCGTCCTCCGAGGCCGGAATTGATCTTGCTATCGGTACTGCGGTCGTCGAATGTCGATGCCAATCCGCAGACCGCCAAGTCGTTGCGGCGCCAAAATGCGCGATCCAAGAAACCTTGTTCTGCACGCACATGATCTAGCAATAGAGGACATCTCGTGACTTTTCACGATTACGCCCGCCAGGTGCTATGGCCGAAAACACGGTTATAGCCCGCTACCCGGGTTCGATCGATCTACATCGTCACTTCCAAAATAGTGTCGAAGTAAGCGCGCTTCATCATCCAGGCTCGGATATCCATCCTCAAACTCATCAGCATAGAGAAAATCGATAGTGAAATCCTCGTCGTCAATAATAAAACACATCATCGACCACGCCGGTCGCCGCTCCTGACGACCCCACTCCTCCCAGAAGTCAAGAATGTTCCGTCGCACAGAGCTGGGCGGAAAAATACAGCGAACTTGCAGGTTGCCTTCTTCTATGTAGAACAAGGATGCCGCGATCACGCCGTCATCTGCATGAGCCATCAACGCGATCCTTCCACTCGCATTCTTGGCCAAATCCAAGGCGGCGCCACCAATTTCTTGATAATACTGTTCGACGGATTTCATGGCATTTTTATCTCTTTGCGGACCGATTGAATAGCTCCACCACGGTCTGCGGCTCTCCGTCCAAGGTATATTTCACGATTAAGGAATCCGGATTTCCTTGCCGGTATATTGGGGGTATATATCAACAGTCACGTCCTTGCCTTGCCTCACCAGATTATCCCAAGCACGGTCGGCAGCTAGCTGGCCGTCTCGTCTACGGCGACGTAGTGTCGCCGCCTGCGTCCACCTCGGAAAGAGCGGGACGCACGTTTCCCTCCTGCGCCGCCCTTGATATGGCTATTCCGCTGCGCTGTCGACGCACGACGCACGACGCTCACGGCATATGACAGAACAGCTAGTAGTAAACCTTGGTGAACGTCGCATTGGCGTCGGGCAGGATATTCACAAGCTCAGCTCCGTGCTCATAAAGATGCTTCGCCTCAGGGCCGATATAGAATGGCCCGTTCGGCAACTTGCTCCAATTCGACTTCACCCACTTGGAAATCCCTTTAAAAGCGGGCTTTGTAAGCGCCGCTATCGCTGGATCATCGTCGTTCCATAAGACCTGCCCTAGCACTAAATAAGGGGCGCGATAGATGGGCCGGAAAAAATCCATCATCGGATCTTTGGCCCCTCCTATGATCACTCGTGGGTCACCGTAAGGATGGGCGTCCTCCAGTGCGACAAGCGACAGATTGCACAACGGCCTCGTTTCTACGTCTGAGATCGGCAAGCCCAACTCCAGCGGAAGCAAATGCAATCCAAGCGCATCGATTTTTGACAACAGCGACGAGTAATCCTCGGTACCTGCAAAAAAAGCAAGGCTACTGCCCATTGCCCAACCTCCTGGTTGTGTGGACACCCTTACGCGGTGTTCCTACCCGCGGCGGCTTATGGCCGAGCTGGTAGCGATTCGCCTGTCCTTCGAAGCTCGAATTGATCTTGCTATCGAGATCAAGCCACAACGGAGGCTTCGCCTTTTCGGTCCAAGTTGTGTCGGGTACGTGCCCGACGACGCCAGTATAACGACAGGGTCTCCTCCGTGCCGGCATGCTGGGTGCTGACGTAGAGGCCCCGGTCGGTGTCGAAGGCGTATGTGACCTGGCTGCCGTCGCTGGCCGTACGGACCACCGTGCTTCCGGCCGTGTTCGCCGCCCCGGTCAGGGTGCCTATGGCTTGGGAGAAGCCGTACCGCCAGTCGTGCCCGGCCATCTGGCCCTGGCTGTTGTACGTCCGGATGAAGTTGAGCTGGGTTCCGGCGTAGACCAGGCCGTCGTCCGCGCCCTGAAGTACGAGGTTGCCGGTAGCCAGGTTGACGTAGGCGGCCCCGTTCCCTTGTCCCGTGCGAGCCGTCCCCCCCGAGCTGCCACCCAGCTTCTGCAGCGAGGTGTTGTCCAGACCCAATCCATTCCCGGCGATCGCAGCAACCATCGACTTATCCCCTGGCTTTCAAAACGACGGCCCGGCCCATTGCCGGGGGTCCTGAAGCACTAAT
>NZ_JBQCFT010000435.1:0-2597 GCF_051958795.1 Luteibacter sp.
GGTCGCGTAGTCATACTCGTAGATCGAAGCGTCGTAGTTCTGCTTGTTCGACGCGCCGGTGACTTCGAGGATGTTGCTGTCGTTGATGTTCCAGTCGATATTTCCGTAGAGCTTCGGGTTGCGATAGCTCTGGCTGTAAACGAACGGCGCGGCCGAGCTGGTGATCTGGTCACCCGAGCGACGCTCCTGTTCGGCAGCGAGGAAGATGTACAGGGTGTCCTTGATCAGCGGGCCGCCGGCGTAGACGGAGTACGTCTGGCGATCCAGCTTGTCCTTCGCGTTGTAGTCATACAGCTGGCCGGCCTTGGCGCCAACCTGCGAGTAGTAGTTCATCGGGTTGGCCTTGGTGCCCTTCGGCTCCCAAAGCACCTGCGCACCGAAGTGCCAGTCGTTCGTGCCGCGCTTACCGACCTGCGAGATCACGCCGCCCGACGAACGGCCGTATGCCGCGCCGTAACCGCCAGCCAGGATTTCCTGCTGGTCGATGGCGCCGTACGGCAGGGTGATACCGCCGAAGCCGCTGAGCGGATCGGTCGTGTTGAAGCCGTTGATGTAGTACGCGTTCTCGGTGACGGCCGAACCGGCGATCGAGACCAGGGCGTTACCGGTCGGGCCCGTGAAGAACGAGCTGCCGGCGACGGCGCCCGGCGCCAGCAGCGCGATGGCTTCGGCGGTGCGGGCCAGCGGCAGCTTGTCCAGCTGCTGCGAAGTGATGACGGTACGCGAGTCGACCGCGCTGACGTCGATCGAGGGCAGCGAGTTGGCCGAGACGGTGACGCCTTCGAGGCTGGAGGCGTTGGCGGCGCTGGCAGCGGCGACGAACGAAACGTCGGTACCGGCGCCGACGCGCAGGGTGACGTTCGAACGGGTGTCCACGGCATTGCCGCCCTGGCTCAGGGTGACCTTGTAGTTACCGAGCGGCAGCTGGCCGATGGTGTAACGGCCCGACTGGTCGACGTTGACGGTACGGGTCACGCCCGTATCGCTGGTGGCGGTAACGGTCTGGCCGGCGGTGGCCGAACCGAAAATGGTACCGGTGGTGGCCTGCGCGAGGACCACACCCGGCGCGGCAGTACCGAGCGCGATGGCAACGGCCAGCGCGGAACGGCGGCTCAGGACGCCTGCGCGAGAAATACGCGAACTCATCAAATACTCTCCCCAGTGAAATATCACTACCGCAATAAATCGCGGCAAGCCGACCCCGACCCGGTACGCACCAGGTTCTAAATGGATCGGCGGTTAGAAATCCCCTTTAAACAGCGACATCGCGGAAACGATGCCACTCCCCGAAGTACGCCACTGTCCGTGACGTAGGTCATGTATACGTAAGAAAACGCCTACGTACAACATGAAAATTTCACACTAGCGGCACAAATCGGCAATTAGTTACGTGGCAGCTATTTAGTAACGCGAGAAACCGTCTTTAGGATCAGGCTCTTATTGGGCAAATAGCTGACGAAGCAGGCTTTTTCTTAGACTTTTACCTACGAAAAATTCCTAAAAACTCGCGCGGCACGCGCTGTCGCAAAAAAAGCCCCCGGCGGGCACCGGGGGCGATCTGGGGAGTGAATCCTTCCGCCGTGCGGCCGACATCCGTGTCGACCGCCTGGCTTTTTCTTGTTGTAGCGTTACCTGTACTGCGCGCCGGCTTAGAAGTCGTAGCGGGCGGTGAAGCGGACCGTGCGCGGATCGGTGTAGTTGAGCTCGCGCAGGTAGGTCGGGCTGCGCGTCGTACGGCTTGCCGCATAGCGGAAGTTGTACGTCGTCGGCTCCTGCTTGTTGAACACGTTCAGCACGTCGATCTGGAAGGTCAGGTGGCGATCCAGCCAGGTCGGGGTGTAGGCCGCGTTGATGTTGACGAGGTACTGGTACGGCGCCGAACCATGCGAACCGCGCGGCGAGAACTCGTAGCCCGGCTGGCCCGGCAGGCCGCAGAACCAGTAGAACGAGCCGTTGTACAGGCCGCGGTCCGCGGTCGGGTAGAAGCTGGTGCAGTTCTTCGGACGACCCGACGAGATGTTCGCGTTGACGCCGAAGCGCAGCTCATCCGTCGCCTGGTAGTAGCCGAAGAACTTCAGCTGGTGCGTGCGATCGTTCGGCAGTCGGCCGTTGGCGCCGACCATCAGCTGCGGCAGATCCCAGTCCTGCGTGACCGACACGTCCGCCTGGCCACCGTTACCGGTATCCAGGTCGGAAGCCAGCTGGCCTTCCGTGTTGCCGTAGCTGCGCGACCAGGTGTAGTCGATGCGGCCGTACCACTTGTCGGCGAACGGATGCTCGAGGTACAGGTCCAGGGCGTAGTACTTACGCTTCAGGTTGCCCAGGCCCAGCTCAGCCTTCGAGTAACGACGCTCGACGAAGGTGCCGTCATCCTGCAGCTGCAGGAACGTGTTGCCCTGGCCCGGGTTGAACAGGAAGCAGGCGCCGCCGAGTGCCGGGGTGCAGGTGTCGTCGATGGCGCTGCGCAGCTGGCGCCAGGTGAGCTTCACACCCCAATTGAGGGACGGCGTGAGCGCCTGGTCGAGGCCCGCGATGTACTCGTCCTGGTAGTGCGACTTCAGGCCCTTCGCCGCGACCGTGCGGGGATCCGGCGCAAT
>NZ_JBQCFT010000436.1:0-2944 GCF_051958795.1 Luteibacter sp.
TGTTACTGTGCTCGTCTGAGCTGTAGCAGGCCGTCACGCAACAGTCGGCCGTGTTAGCTACCCAGCCGGAGCACCATCAGGCCCCAACGCAGCAGGGGTCGACGCCATCGCCGGGCCTTTAAGCGCGCAACTCACCGCGCATCCGCACATTAACCAGGAGCTACACATGGCAAACGATCTTGCAAAGCACGCCCGGCATGCCGGAAGGAGAAAGACTTGAACCCGACCCGATGGCGGCACGTTGCCGCTACCGCATCCCTGTTCCTTGCCCTGCCCTTTTCCGCTACCGGTGCCACCATGAACAAGCCTGACGTCAAGCTCAATCCGAACCCGCGCATGCGCTACGAAATCACCATCGAGGTGAACGACGCACCGGGCCCGTTCGACAGTGTCGACGCGAACATCAATTACCGCGTCGCCAATGACGCCTGCGTACCCCTCACGCCGGTCGTCGGCGCGACCGTGGCGCCAACGCGCCGCGAGCCGGTCAAGCTCACCCACGCGGGTGGGAACACCTATAAGGGCGAATTCTTCGCCGACCTCCTCCAGGACGAGGACTACTACGGCAAGGGCGTCTGCCACTGGTCGGTCGTCTCGGCCGATGTCGAAGCCCACAAGGGGAAGATGGATTTCGCTTCCTCGGTGTTCAACGAGGACATCTTCAACCACAAGGAAGTCACCCGGTTCTACGCCAACCGCGCCTATGCCGAAGACCAGACCGCCCTGGTCAACAGCGGTAATCCGGATCGCAGCCAGTTCAAGGATCCGTCCAAGACCTTCTCCATCACGCTGCGCGCGGCGGAGAAGACCTTATGACAATCCGCTCAACGGACTATGCGCTGCTCGCGCAGGAGAGCTACCACGACAGCCAGGTCGATGCCGACGTCAAACTCGATGGCATTGCCTACAAGGTCTTCGCCACCACCGATGACCCGCTCACGGGGTTCCAGGCCACCGCGTACCAGCGCCAGGACACCGGCGAAGTCGTCATCGCCTATCGCGGTACGGAATTCGACCGCGAGCCCGTTCGCGACGGCGGCGTCGATGCCGGCATGGTGCTGCTGGGGGTGAATGCCCAGTCGCCTGCCTCCGAGCTATTTACCCGCGAAGTGATCGAGAAGGCGACGCACGAAGCCGAACTCAATGACCGCGAGCCCCGGATCACCGTGACTGGCCACTCCCTCGGCGGCACCCTCGCCGAAATCAACGCGGCCAAGTACGGCCTGCACGGCGAAACCTTCAACGCATACGGTGCGGCCAGCCTCAAGGGCATTCCGGAAGGCGGCAATACCGTGATCGACCACGTGCGCGCCGGCGACATCGTCAGCGCCGCCAGCCCGCACTACGGGCAGGTGCGCGTGTATGCGGCCCAACAGGATATCGACACACTTCAGCACGCCGGCTACCGCGACGACAGCGGCATCCTGAGCCTGCGCAACCCGATCAAGGCCACGGATTTCGACGCGCACGCCATCGACAACTTCGTGCCGAACAGCAAGCTGCTCGGCCAGTCGATCATCGCGCCGGAGAACGAGGCCCGTTATGAAGCCCACAAGGGCATGGTCGACCGCTACCGCGATGACGTGGCTGACATCCGCATGCTCGTCTCCGCTCCCCTGAACATCCCGCGCACCATCGGCGATATCAAGGATGCGGTGGAACGCGAGGCATTTGAGCTAGCTGGCAAGGGCATCCTCGCCGTTGAACACGGCATCGAAGAGGTCGTGCACGAGGCGAAGGAAGGCTTCGAGCATCTCAAGGAAGGCTTTGAGCACCTGAAGGAAGAAGTCAGCGAGGGCTTCCATGCCTTCGAGGAAAAGGCCTCCAGCGCGTGGCATACGCTGACCCATCCCAAGGAATGGTTCGAGCACGACAAGCCGCAGGTCGCCCTGAACCACCCACAGCACCCGGACAACGAACTGTTCAAGAAAGTGCTCGAAGGCGTGCACCAGGTTGATGCGAAGCAGGGTCGTTCACCCGACCAGCTCAGTGAGAACCTGGCCGCATCGCTTACCGTGGCTGCGCGCAAGGAAGGCCTGGACAAGGTCAACCACGTGCTGCTCGACGCCCCCGGCATTCGCACCTACGCCGTGCAGGGTGAGCTCAACTCTCCGCTGAAGCAGGTCGCTAGTGTCGATAACGCCCAGGCGGTCGCCACACCGGTGGCCCAGAGCAGCGCACAGTGGCAGCAGGCTGCCGAGGTGCGGCAGGCACAGCAGAATGAGGCGCTTGCGCAGCAGCAGGCGCAACAGCAGCAGAACAACCGGCCCAACCATGGGGTTGCCGGCCCGTGAAACGCAGTCGTCCCACATCTATCATCGCTAAGGACATTCCATGAAGAACTGGATCTTCCTCGTTGGCTTCCTGATCTCTACCGCCGCGGTGGCAGACGTCGGACCCGACGACCTCACCTATCGAAAGAGCGATCCGTTCTTGTTCTGCCACGAAGGCCAGGACGTGAAGCTGAAACCCTTGCGCTGCTGGTCACCCATCGCCCCATACACAGGGGCGTGGATGACCTCTCCGTGGTGCAAGCCCGTCATGACCTACGGCAAGGACTGGGATCAGGACGATACGATTTCGCTCAAGGAGTACCTCCGTGTCTGCCCGAAGGCGATCACCTCAGGCGAATGGACAGGTACATTTGGCGGCGAATCTCTCTCGCCGATGCAACACTGATCAGATCCTGCACACGAAACAGGCGTTCCATAAGGACAAGTTATGACGAGCAACAGGGGATGGTGGGCCGCGGCCCTCGCGGTGGTCGCCCTTCTGGCCGGCGAATATTTCGCCGGCCTTTTGACGTTGTGGTTCCTCGGCCTTGGCCAGGTACCGCTCGGATTCATGACGTTCATCAACTACGTCAAGGCGCTGGATCTCCCCCAGGTCCAGCCTTACGTCTGGAAGATCAAGACGGCCGGCATCATTGGCTTCCTGATTCCCC
>NZ_JBQCFT010000437.1:0-4124 GCF_051958795.1 Luteibacter sp.
GGCGCTATCGCGCCGCGCGGAAAGCCTGGACCCGCCCTGGCCGACCCTGGTGATCGGCTGCGGCCGCGCCGCCGCCTGGGCGACCCGCCAGGTGCGCGCGTGGTCGGGTGGCCGCACCCTCGCCGTGCAGGTGCTCGACCCGCGCATCGCGCCGCGGCACTGGGACCTCGTCGTCGCCCCGAAACACGACGGGCTGCACGGCGCGAACGTGCTGACCCCCGTGGGCTCGCTGAATCCGGTGGATGACACGTGGCTGGCCGACGCGCGCGAGGCCTTCGCCGCCTTCGGTGACCTGCCATGCCCGCGGATCGGCCTCCTGCTCGGTGGGCCGCGGCATGGGGGTGCGCCGGATACCACCGGACTCGCTTCGCTACTGGAAGCCGTGAAGCAGCGCGTGGCGCGTGAGGGCGGCTCGGTGATGGCCGTCGCCTCGCGGCGCACGCCGGGCGCGCTGCTGCCGATGGTCCGTGCCGCGTTCCACGATGTCCCCGGTTTCCTGTGGGCGCCTGGCGATGGCGATCCGAACCCCTACCCCGGCGTGCTCGGCTGGGCCGACCGGCTGGTGGTCACGCCGGACTCGGTGAACATGCTTTCCGAAGCCTGTGCCACGGGCCGGCCGGTGCACACGCTGGTAAGCGCGCCGCTACCCGCGAGGCTCGAACGCTTCCACGCGGAACTGCGCGCCACCCGCCGCCTCCACGACATCGAGGCCAGCACGCCGCCTACCCAACCCATCCTCCGCGAAACCGAACGGATCGCCGCGGAAGTCCGCCGGCACCTGGGCCTGGCGACGTAACGCACGATCGACTATCTCGTAGGAGCCCACCCTGTGGGCGACATCTTCCGCGCCGAGCCGACAGGTCGTGTTGCGTTTTTGCGAACGGCGTCGCCCACAGGGTGGGCTCCTACGGTGTCAATCGTCAGGCATCGACGTAGCGCGCGGCGTCGCCTACCCAACGCGCGATCAGCTGTTCGCAGCGCGCCGCGTGGTCGCGCATCATCGCTTCCGCGACGCGCTGCACATCCGGCATGAGGTGCGCATCGCGAGTGAGGTCGGCGATGCGGAACTGCAGTTGCCCGGTCTGCCGCGTGCCCAGCACTTCGCCGGGGCCGCGTAGCTCGAGGTCTTTCTCCGCGATGCGGAAACCATCGTTGGTCTCGCGCATGACCTGCAGGCGCTCCTTCGCCAGGCGCGATAGCGGCGTCTGGTACAACAGCACGCAGGTGGAGGCGATGGAACCGCGGCCGACGCGCCCACGCAGCTGGTGCAGCTGGGCCAGGCCAAGCCGCTCGCTGTTCTCGATCACCATGAGGCTGGCGTTCGGCACATCCACGCCGACCTCGATGACGGTGGTGGCGACCAGCACCGCAATCTCGCCGGCCTTGAACGCATCCATCACCGCCTGCTTTTCCTTCGGCTTCATGCGGCCGTGGATCAGCCCGATGTTGAGGTCGGGCAGGCCCGCCACGAGTTCGGCGTGCGCTACCTCGGCGGCCTGCGCGTTCATCTGCTCGTTTTCTTCGATCAGCGTGCAGACCCAGTAGACCTGCCGGCCTTCCATGCACGCGCCGTGGATGCGTTCCATGACGTCGTAGCGGCGTTCGTTGGAAATGGCGACGGTCTGCACCGGCGTGCGCCCGGGCGGGAGTTCATCGATCGACGACACATCGAGATCCGCATACGCGCTCATCGCGAGGGTACGCGGGATCGGCGTGGCCGTGAGCACGAGCTGGTGCGGGATGAGTTCGCCGCTGGCGCCCTTGTCACGCAGCGCCAGGCGCTGGTGCACCCCGAAACGGTGCTGCTCGTCGACGATGACTAGGCCAAGCTTGTGGAACACCACGCCTTCCTGCATCAGCGCGTGCGTGCCCACGACGACGTGCGCCGTGCCTTCCGCGGCATGGGCGAGCGTCGCCTTGCGCGCCCTGCCCTGCACCTTGCCGGCAAGCCATTCGACATGCAGGCCCAGCGGCTCCAGCCACGCACGGAAGTTGCGCAGGTGCTGCTCCGCAAGCAGTTCGGTCGGTGCGACGAGCGCCACCTGGTAACCCGCTTCCACCGCGGTGAGCGCGGCCAGCGCAGCGACCACGGTCTTGCCGCTGCCGACATCACCTTGCACGAGGCGCAACATCGGATGCGCACGGGCGAGGTCGCGGCCGACTTCACCAGCGACGCGCGCCTGCGCTTTCGTCAGCGCGAACGGCAGCGCATCGAGCATGCGCTCACGCAAGCTGCCGGCGCTCTTCAACGCCGGCGCCTTGCGCTTCTTCACCGCCGCGCGCATGCGGCGCAGCGTGAGGTGCTGGGTGAGCAGTTCTTCGAACGCGAGGCGCTTCTGCGCGGGGTGTCCGCCCTCTTCCAGCTGGCGCAGGTCGACATCCGGTGGCGGCCGGTGCACGTACAGCAGCGCATCGCGCAACGAGGTGAGGCCGAGCGGGCGGCCCACCTCGGCGGGAATCAGTTCAAGCCGGTCATCGCCCGGCAGGTGGAACAGCGCCTTCGCGATGACGCTAGCGAGCCTTCGCGGGCCAAGGCCTTCCGTCGTCGGGTAGACCGGCGTGAGGCGCTCATCGACGACGACCGCCTCGTCGCTTTCGATCCGCTGGTATTGCGGATGCACCATCTCCAGGCCTTGCGGGCCCTGGCGCACCTCGCCGAAGCAGAGCAGGCGCGTGCCCTTCTGCAACTGGTCCATCTGCGATTTGCGGAAGTGGAAGAAGCGCAGCAGCAGCGCGCGGCCGGAATCGTCGCTGATGATCACCTTCAGCTGCATGCGGCCGCGGAAACTGCGCTCGACGAAATCGACGCTGCCCTCCACCTGCACGTGCATGCCAGGGCGGAGGTCGCCGATGGACACCACGGTGGTGCGGTCCTCGTAACGCAGCGGCAGGTGGAACCACAGGTCCTGCACCTCGCGCAGGCCGAGCTTGCCGAGCGTCTCGGCAAGCGCCGGCCCCACGCCACCGAGCGTCGTCAGGGGCGCGCGGCCCGGATCCGCCGCGGTGGGCGCGGCGGGTGGCGTGCTGGTGCTGCGGGCCACGGGAATGGCGGTGCCCTTGCGGTTACGGCAGGACGAGGATCGCGTCGACCTCGACGTGGGCGCCCTTCGGCAGGCCCGAGACCTCGATGGTGGAACGCGCGGGGTACGGCTGCTGGAAGTACTCGGCCATCACCGCATTCACCGCGGCGAAATTGCCGAGGTCGGTCACGTAGATGCCGACGCGGACGATATCCGCCAGCTTGCCGCCCGCGGCTTCGGCCACGGCGACCAGGTTGTCGAACACGCGGCGGGTCTGCGCGGTGATATCGCCTTCCACGAGGTTGCCGGTGGCCGGATCGAGCGGGATCTGCCCGGAGAAGTACACGGTGTTACCGGCGCGCACGGCCTGCGAATACGGGCCAATGGCGGCCGGCGCCTTGTCGGTGGCGATGATGCTGCGGGTCATGGGCGATCCTCGTGAGGTAATCACAAGAGTCTAGTAGGAGCCCACCCTGTGGGCGACCTCTTTCGCCTCGCCGCTGCAGGGCCTGCGGCGCTGTCGCGAAAGGCGTCGCCCACAGGGTGGGCTCCTACGGGGAAGGCCTTGGGGATTAGAGCGGGTGGCGGTACACGCCGCTGACGACGCCGGTGCGGCGGACGCGGCGCATGACGTCGGCGAGGTGCTTGTGGCCCTTCACCTCGATCGCGAACAGCAGCGTGGCGGCCGTGCTGTCGCGCTCGATGTATTCCACGTTCTCAATGTTCGACCCGGCGTCAGCGATGGCGGCGGCCACCGTGGCGAGGACGCCCGGGCGGTTGAGCACTTCGATACGCAGCTCGGCGCGGTAATCGCCGGTGACATCGCGATCCCATTCGATCGCCACGATGCGTTCCGGCGTCTTGCGGAACTCGGCCACGTTCGGGCATTCCACCCGGTGCACGACGATACCCTTGCCGGAAGAGAGGAAGCCGACGATCTCGTCGCCCGGCAACGGATGGCAGCAGTTGCCGAAGCTGAGCACGCCACGCTCGGCACCGCTGATGCGGATCTTCTCGACGGCGTGCTCGGCGGCCGCCTGCGGCTGCGATTCGCGCGGGCCCATGGCGTGGACCAGCTGGCTGGCCACCTGGTCGGCGAAGCGA
>NZ_JBQCFT010000438.1:0-3447 GCF_051958795.1 Luteibacter sp.
ACCCCCCCCCGGGCGTCCCGCCGGGGCTGGTGGGTCCGCGGGGGGGGGGGGGGGGGGGGTGTCCCACCCCCCCCCCCCCCCCCCCCCGCTCCCACATGGCCCTTTACGAACCTCGGTGCAGCGCCGCCAGCAGCGCGTCGATATACGTACGGCTTGCGCGCAAGGTCGTGCCATCGCGCAGGCGTAGCACGGCATCTCGGTTCGGTCGCGGCGACAGCTCCACGACCTGGTCGACGCGTACGATCGCCGAGCGGTGCACGCGGAGGAACCGGCTCGCATCGAGCTTGCGGGAAAGTTCGTGTAGCGATTCGCGCAACAGGTGGCGCTGGCCGTTCGCATGCAGGGCCGCGTAGTCGCCATCGGCCTCGATCCAGGTCACGTCCGCGACATTCACGAAAGAAAGCCTTGAACCCACGCGGATACCGAAGCGGTCGACCGCCGCCGCACGCCTGTCCCGGCCAAGCTTGCGCCGGACACGCTCGATGGCCTCGGCGAAGCGCTCGTCGTCCAGCGGCTTCAACAGATAGTCCACGGCCTCCAGCTCGAAGGCGCGCACCGCGAAGCTGTCATGCGCGGTCAGCAGCACCGCCAGCGGCCGCTCATCACGCGGGATCGCGGCAAGGCCTTCGAGGCCGTCCATACCGGGCATCTGCACGTCCAGGATCGCGAGGTCGACGCTGTCCTTGCGCAAGGTGGCCACACCGTGTCCGTCAACACACTCGGTCACCACCGTCACGTCGTCTTCCGCACGTAGCCTCGCGAGGACGCCGCTACGGGCAAGGGGCTCATCGTCCACGACCGCGACCCGGATCATGCGATGGCCTCGATGCTTGTTTCCACTGGCGCCCACGGCATGGTGATGCGAACCGTCCAGCGCCCGTCTTCGATGCCTGTCACGAGCTGGTGGCGGTCGGGGTACAGCGCTTCGAGACGCGCACGGACATTGGCAAGCCCCACGCCGCCCGCACCCTCCGTGACCTCCACAACGTCGTTGGTGACGCTGACCTTGAGTTCGCTGCCGGCATGCTCAAAGCGGATGGCAACGGTGCCTGGCGCCGTCCGCGGAGCGATGCCATGACGAATGGCGTTCTCCACCAGGGGCTGCAGCAGCAGGTAAGGCACGCGGGCATCGAGCGTGCCTGGCGCGGTGTACGTCTCCACGCGTAGACGCTCGCCAAGGCGAGCCTTCTCGATGTCGAGGTAGGCCGCCGTCAGGGCGATCTCGTCCGCGACGGTATGCTCGTGCCCCGGCGCATCCTCCAGGGTGGTCCGCAGGAAATCGCCCAGCCGCGCGATCATGCGCGTGGCATCGCGCGGGCGGTCGTCATTCACCAGCGCAGAGATCGCGTTGAGCGTATTGAAAAGGAAATGCGGTTGCAGCTGGTAGCGCAGCGCGCGCAGCTCGGCATCGCGTGCCGCGGCGGCCGCGGCACGCAGGCGTTCGCCCTCGGCCCGCAATGCGGCCCGGTGCAGCACCAGGCCTTGCAGGCCCGAGAACGCGATAAGCGCCAGCCAGCAACCGTCCAGTCCGCCGAAGACAAAGGTCCAGTCAGCGCGTGCCCGGGATTCCGGCGAGGCCAGCCACTCGAGCGCGATCACGGCATTGATGACCGACATGGCATAGCTGGCGGGCAGCAGGACGGCGGCGGTAACCCAGCCGTTCGCCCCGCGCCGCCACAGCCAGCGATGGATCGCGCCGAGCGGGATGATCCAGAACAGGTAGGCCAGCGTGTAGAAGACGCGGAAGGAGAGGAACGGCGAATCGACCAGGGCGGCCGGCAGGCCCATCACGACCATGCAGCCGAGGATGGGCAGGCCGGCGAGCAGCGTCAGCAGCGGTGGCGGCGCCAGGTTCCGGTCGATATTCACGCTGCCCCGCCCCTGCCTCAGAAGTTCGAGGAGTAAAGCATGGCGGCGATCTTCCAGCCATCGTCGGTGCGCACCATCTGCCAGGTCTCGGCGCCACGGTTCTGGACCTTTCCAGCCAGCAGGAACTCAAAATCGAAGTACACGCTACCCACCGCACCATCGGTTTCGATGCGTACGTCGTGGAAGCGCTCCTCAAGCGCATCCTTGCTCTTGCCCACGAAATCCACGAACTTGGCCGGCGTGCTGGTGTGGTACGGGCCCGCGTCCGGCTTCTTCGCACGGACGGTCTCCAGCCCCTTGGGCCCAAGCGCTTCCACCCAGTAACATTCCGGGATGAACAGCGAGCCCAGCGTCTTCGCGTCATGCGTCTTCAACGCATCCTGGAACTGGCTGACCACCTTCTCGATATCGGCCTTCGCGCCATCGGCAGCGAACGCCGGGGAAGAGACAAGGGCAAGCGCAGCAAGCAGGGAAAGGGATTTCATGGGGTCGCTCCGTATGGGGTGGAGCGAGCAGACCACCCACGCGACATCGCCGCCAGAGGTCTGGCGGCGAGCCGTTCGATCCAGGCGCCGGGACGTTTCACAACGGGCCGGGCCCCCGCGGATGCCCCGTTCTTCCCCGGGGCGACCCGCGCTTAGTTGAGGCAGCCCGGCAGACCGTCGTAGACGGAAACGTGGGTCATGGGCAGTTTGGCGTGGAGCGGATCTTCACCCTTGGTGAGCTCGTAGAACGATTCCACCGGGGTGTCCTTCGCGAGCAGCAGCTTGCACTTGAAGGTCTTCGCCGTGACCTGGACGGCGCCGGTCTTCGCGTTGACCGAGGCGTGGCTGCCGGCGAAGGTCCACAGGCACTGCTTCAGCGTGCCCTTGGTGGAATCCACCGAGCAGCGCAGCTGCATCGGGCGGAGATTGGAGTAATCGCCTTCGCAGAAGGTGTCGCCACAAACCTTGTCGAAGCCGGCGTTGAGCCGGGCCTCGGCTTCGAAGAAGCGATCCATGCCGGTCTCGGAGGCAGGCCAGTCGGTGGCGTCAACGTAGCGATTGACGGGCGCATCGGCAGCGAATGCGGACGCCGAAGCGGTGAGGAACAGTACAGCGAGGGTGGTGCGAAGCATCGTGATGGCTCCGTGGTTGAGGAGGTGCCATTTCAACGCTTTCGCTTTTTCGCGTATGTCCGGCGCGGGACTGGTATCGCGTAGCCGCCAGGCCCGACTTCGTGTAGGAGCTCACCCTGTGAGCGACGCCGTTCGCGATAGCGCCACGGTAGTTGCAGCGGTGTCGCGAAACATGTCGCCCACAGGGTTGAGGTGGCCGGCTTTTCCTGGACCACCCGCTAGGAGCGGATGGCCGCCCGCCGTTCAAACTCGGCGGGCGGAAGGTAGTCGAGCGTGGAGTGTAGCCGCTCGTGGTTGTAATACCGGGGGACGAAGTCGAGGACGTCAGCCCGGGCGTCGTCTTTGGGCAAACGCTGTTCGTTGAGCCATTCGTGTTTAAGCGACTTGAAGATCCGCTCGACGACGGCGTTATCCCAGCAGTTGCCTTTCCGGCTCATGCTTTGAATCGCGCCGTGCCGGGC